>NZ_JABFDP010000030.1:0-110268 GCF_013179005.1 Bradyrhizobium denitrificans
CTCGCGCGCGCAGCGGGCGAGCGGGGTGGGGTGATCTCTCCACGGGCGCCGGTGCGAGTGGAGAGATCACCCCACCCCGCCTCACGGGTCGCTTCGCTCCTCGTGAGGCGACCCTCCCCCTCCAGGGGAGGGTCATCCCGGTGCTTGGCTGCGATCTCGGGCGCCAGACCGAAAAAAGCCGCGCAGGGCGCGGCTTTTGGACTTGTTGCGAGGACCGTCGGNCATCCCGGTGCTTGGCTGCGATCTCGGGCGCCAGACCGAAAAAAGCCGCGCAGGGCGCGGCTTTTGGACTTGTTGCGAGGACCGTCGGCGCCGCTTACGCCGCCGCAGGCCCGATGCTCACCTTCAGCGTGCCGACGCCGTCGACGCCGCATTCGATCTTGTCGCCGGCGACGAGCGCCGCGACGCCGGCGGGGGTGCCGGTCATGATGATGTCGCCGGCGGCGAGTTCGACCTGCTGGGAGAGCTTCCAGATGATCTCCGGCACGTTCCAGATCAACTCGGAGAGGTCGCCGGTCTGCTTCTCGGCGCCGTTGACCGACAGCCAGATCTTGCCCTTCGCCGGATGGCCGATCTTGGACGCCGGCTGGATCGCGGAGCAGGGCGCCGAATGGTCGAACGACTTTCCGACCTCCCAGGGGCGCTGCATCTTGCGGGAGGCGAGCTGCAGGTCGCGGCGGGTGAGGTCGATGCCGACGGCGTAGCCATAGACGTGGTCGAGCGCCTTGTCGGTCGGGATGTTCAGGCCGCCGCTCTTCAGCGCGACCACCAGCTCGACCTCGTGATGCAGGTCCTGAGTCAGCGGCGGGTAGGGGATCACGGCGCCCTCGGGCGCCAGCATGTCGGCGTGCTTGGCGAAGAAGAACGGCGGATCGCGCTCGTCATTGCCCATCTCGCGGATGTGTTCGAGATAGTTGCGGCCGACGCACCAGATGCGGCGGACCGGGAAGACACCGGCTTCGCCGACGACGGGAAGAGAAGGCTGCGGGAATGCCGGAATGACGGTGGAGGCGCTCATGAAATGGATCTCGGGTGCGGTGAAATAAGCGGGTCAGGAGGTCGCGGTCACGATGTCGCAGTCATGGGGATGACGTTCGGCCCCATGTCACGCTGTTGCAGGCGGAAGAACGAAGCATAGCGGCCGCCCCGGCGCAACAGATCGTCATGCCGGCCGCGCTCGACGATCTCGCCGGCCTCGACCACCAGGATGGCATCGGCGTTCATGATGGTGTGCAGGCGGTGCGCGATGACGAGGGTGGTGCGGTTCTGGCAGAGATGCTCGATCGCCTCCTGCACTTGGCGCTCGGATTCGGAGTCCAGTGCCGCGGTGGCTTCGTCGAGCAGGATGATCGGCGCGTTGCGGATCAGCGCGCGGGCGACCGCGATGCGCTGGCGCTGGCCGCCGGAGAGCTGGGTGCCGTGCTCGCCGACCGGCGTGTCATAGCCGAGCGGGAAGCTCATGATGAAATCATGCGCGCAGGCCGCCTTTGCGGCCTCGATGATCTCGGCCTCGGTCGCGCCCGGCTTGCCGAAGGCGATGTTGGCGCGGATCGAGTCGCGGAACAGATAGACGTCCTGGCCGACATAGGCCGTCTGCTCGCGCAAACTGCGGCGCGAGACCTGCGCGATCGACTGGCCGTCGATCAGAATGTCGCCCGCGGTCGCCTCGTAGAAGCGCAACAGCAGCGCCAGTACCGTCGACTTGCCGCCGCCGGACGGGCCGACCAGCGCGGTGACCTTGCCGGGCTCGGCGACAAAGCTCATGCGGTTGAGCACCGGCTCGTTGTCGCGATAGGCGAAGGAGACGTCGCGCAGCTCGATCTTCGCCTGCGTCAGCTTCAGCGCCGGCTTGTCGTCGTCGGGCTGCTCGCTCGCGGGGCTGTCGACCACTTCGAGGAGCATGCGGGCGCCGACCAGCTGGCTGTTGAGGTCGATGTTGAGGCGTGCGAGCCGCTT
The DNA here is from genome assembly GCF_013179005.1 of Bradyrhizobium denitrificans. Taxonomy (NCBI): domain Bacteria; kingdom Pseudomonadati; phylum Pseudomonadota; class Alphaproteobacteria; order Hyphomicrobiales; family Nitrobacteraceae; genus Bradyrhizobium; species Bradyrhizobium denitrificans. The sequence goes on from NZ_JABFDP010000030.1 coordinate 1,957, forward strand.
GGCCGGTTCGGTCGCCATCAGGAAGGCGGTCATGAAGGAGAAGAACTGGCCGGGCGTGGCGTTGAGCGCGACCACGGCATAGCCGCCATACATCAGGCAGCCCGCGACCGCGAAGCCGCCGAGCATCTCCATCAGCGGATTGGAGCGGTTGGAGACGCGGGCCATCTTGTTGGCGTTGCGCTCGACCACAGCGATGTTCTCGGCGATGCGCGCGCGCATCGCGTCCTCGAGCGTGAACGCCTTGACGGTGCGGATGCCCTGCAGCGATTCCTGCATCGTCTCGAGGATGTCGGCATTGCCGGTGAACTGGCTGTGCGCCAGGCCCTTGATGCGCTTGACCAGCTTGCGCAGCACCAGCATCGCCGGCGGCACGACGACGAGGCCGAGCAGCGACATCCAGGGGTCCTGCGCGACCATCACAGCGATCATGCTGATGAGCAGCAGGAGGTCGCGGCCGATCGCGTTGATCAGCATGGTCAGGACGTCGGTGATCGACTTGGCGCCGGCGGTGAGGCGGGCGAGGAACTCCGACGAATGGCGCTCGGAGAAGAAGCTGATGCTCTCGCTCATCAGCTTGGCGAACAGCTGGCGCTGATTATTGGCGAGGATCGCGTTCGAGATCTTCGACAGGATCACCGCATAGCCGTAGGTCGAGACGCCCTTGACGAACAGCAGCAGCACGGTGACGCCGGAGAGCATGGCGATGCCCGGAATGCTCTTGTCGACATAGGCCTTGTTGATGACCTGGCCGAGGATGTACGCCGCGCCGGCGCTGGCGCCGGCCGAGACCGCCATCAGCGCGAAGGCGGTGAGATAGCGGCGCCAGTAGACGATGCCCTGTTCCATCACCAGTCGGCGGATCAGGATCGCGGCGCCATAGGGATCGTCGGTGATCTTCTTCGGAAAGTCGGCCATTCTGGTCCCTGGCCGCCGGGACAAATCGCCGGGCGGCCAAGTGTGCTTGCCCGCTCGGGGCGGCTTTTTCAAGCCCCCCGGCGTCCGGCTAAGTCGTTGATTCTAAGCCGTGGCCCGCTGCAGCGCGCCGCTGTGGCGTTCCAGGAACAGTTTCTCCTCCCAGGCCAGCGCGTGGTCGGCGATTGTTTCCAGATTGTCATAGGCCGGGGTCCAGTCCAGCAGCGCCTTGAGACGCGTGGTATCGGCGACCATGGTCATGATGTCGCCCGGACGGCGCGGCGCGTATTGGGTGGGGATGGCGCGGCCGGAGACGCGGCGGACCGCCTCGATCGTTTCCAGCACGGAATAGCCGCGGCCATAGCCGCAATTCAGCGTGACCGAGGAGCCGCCGGTGCGCAAATAGGCAAGCGCCGCGCGATGCGCCTGGGCGAGGTCGCTGACATGGATGAAGTCGCGGATGCAGGTGCCGTCGGGGGTCGGATAGTCGGTGCCGTAGATGTCGATCTTGGCGCGCTGGCCGGTGGCGACCTCCATCGCGATCTTCATCAGATGGGTGGCGCCGACGGTGGCAAGCCCGACCCGGCCCTGCGGATCGGCGCCGGCGACGTTGAAATAGCGCAGCACGACGTAGTTGAGCTCATGCGCCGTGGCAACGTCATGCAGCATGATCTCGGCCATCAGCTTCGAGGTGCCGTAGGGCGAGGTCGGCCGCGTCGGTGCGGTTTCGGTGACCGGAACCTGCTCCGGATTGCCGTACACGGCCGCGGTCGAGGAGAAGATGAAGCGGCTGACGCCGCGCTTGACCGCGGCGTTGAGCAGGCTGCGGGTGGTCATGGTGTTGTTGCGGTAATACAGCAGCGGATCGCGCACCGATTCCGGCACCACGACCGAGCCCGCGAAATGGATGATGCTGTCGACGCCGTGCTGGCTGATGACGCCATCGACGAGATGTTCGTCGCCGGCATCGCCGATGAACAACGGCACATTCTCCGGCACGAAGGCGGAGAAGCCGGTCGAAAGATTGTCGATCACCACCACGTTTTCGCCAGCTTCCGCCAGCGCAAGCACCATGTGACTGCCGATATAGCCGGCGCCACCCGTCACGAGCACGGTCATTGTTTGACGCGATCCCTGGTTTGTTTTCCGGCACACTAGCGCCAGCGAGATGAAGGACGAGTTGAGCGGGATGCGAACTGGCGGGGGTGCCTAATCTTGCGTATAGGGAAACGTTACAATTGGAGTGAGTTGTGCCTGCCGAGCCGTTTTCCGCCGCCGATCTCGACGTGATCGTGCCGAACCTGCACCGGCGCTATTCCGGCGTGACGGCGACGAACCGCATGGTGGCGCCGAAGCTCGCGCGCCGGGTGCGTGCGGCATGGCTCGGCACCTACGCGCCGGACGGGATTGCGCGCATGCAGGCGAGCGATCTCGTCATGCTGTGGCGCCGCCGCCGTCCGCTGATCTGGCATGCGCGCCGCAACAACGAAATGATTGCCGGCGTGATCCTGCGCGCGCTCGGCTGGCCGCTGAAGCTGGTGTTCACCTCGGCGGCGCAGCGCCATCACAGCTGGATCACGCGCTGGCTGATCCGCCGCATGGACGCGATCATCGCCACCAGCGACATCTCGGCGTCCTATCTGAAGCGCGAGGCGACGGTGGTGACGCATGGCGTCGATACCGACATCTACGCGCCGCCTGCGGATCGCGCCGCCGCCTTCGCCGAGAGCGGCCTGCCGGGACGATACGCGATCGGCTGCTTCGGTCGCGTGCGTGCGCAGAAGGGCAGCGACGTGTTCGTTGCCGCGATGTGCCGGCTGTTGCCGCGCTATCCGGATTTTTCGGCCGTGCTGGTCGGCGCCGTCACGCCCGAGCAGCTGCCGTTCGCGGGCGAGTTGCGCAAGCAGATCGCCGCGGCGGGCCTGGAGCAGCGCATCGTCATCACCGGCGAGCTCGACATCGCCGAGGTGCAGCGCTGGTATCAGCGGCTGACGATCTACGCCTTCACCTCGCGCAATGAAGGCTTTGGCCTGACCTTGATCGAGGCGATGGCCGCCGGCGCGGCGCTGGTGGCGGCGCGCGCCGGTGCTGCAGAGATCGTGGTCGAGCAGGGCGTCACCGGCGTGCTGGTGCCGCCCGGCGATGTCGAGGCGCTGGTTGCGGCGCTCGAACCGCTGATGCGCGATCCAGCCGCGGCGCGCGCGATGGGAGAGCGGGCGCGGACACGCGTCATCGAGAGGTTCAGCCTCGAGGCCGAGGCCGACAAGATCGCCGCCGTCTACCGCCGGCTGGTCTGAGCGATGATGTCGGCGACGAACGCATCGAGGTCGCCGCCGGCGAACAGGAAACCGGGCAGGCCGGCGGCCTCGGCTGCGGCGATGTCGGAGCTGCGGTCGCCGATCACGAAGCTGCCCTCGCGCTGGACCGGCCAGTGCTGCATCAGATCGAGGATCATGCCCGGCGCCGGCTTGCGCCAGGGATGCTCGCGCAGATACCGTTCGACGGTGCCTTCGGTGTGATAGGGGCAGTAGCGGATGTCGTCGATCACGGCGCCCTGCGCCGTGAGCTCCGTGCGCATCCAGTCATGCAGGCTGAGGACATCGTCCTCCGTAAATAGCCCGCGGGCGACGCCGGACTGGTTGGTGAACAGGAAGACGTGATAGCCGGAGTCATTGAGCCGCCTGATCGCAGGGGCCACATTCGGCATCCAGCGGATCCGCTCAGGGCTGCCGATGTAGTTGTCGTCATGATTGATGACGCCATCGCGGTCCAGGAATGCCGCCGGCTTGAGCTGGGCTTTCGTCATGTCAGCTGAGATCCTGCATCAGCGCCGCCTCGATCGTCTCGCAGATGCCGTGCGCGGTCGCCAGGTGGATCTGCTGGATCAGCGGTGTGTCGTCGCTCGGCGCCACGAGCAATTCGTCGCACAGTTCGCCCATCGCGAGGCCGTTTGCGCCGGTGAATCCGATGGTGGTCAGGCCGCGCTCGCGCGCCTTGCGCAGCGCGTTGAGGATGCTCGGCGAGCGCCCGGAGGTCGAGATCGCCAGCAGCACGTCGCCGCTGGTGCCAAGTCCCTCGACCTGCCGGGCGAAGACGTGATCGAAGCCGTAATCATTGCCGATCGCGGTCAGCGCCGAGGTGTCGGTGGTGAGCGCGATCGCGGCAAAGGCCGGTCGCTCCTGCTTGTAGCGGCCGACGATTTCCGCGGCAATGTGCTGCGCATCCGCCGCGCTGCCGCCATTGCCGACGATCAGGAGCTTGCGGCCGCTGCGCAGGGCCGTAACGATTTTGGCGGCGATCCGCCCGGCGCTGGCCAGCAGCGCCGTATCCTGGGCGGCGCGCGCCATCGCCGCGTGAGAGCGGGCGAGATGGCTGGCAATGAGATCGTCGGCTGCGCGGTTCACGATGGCGGCTCGGGCTGCGGTGAGGCCGGTGTATTGGGCGGGCGGCCGCTTCGCAAGCTAATGCGCGACGCTCGCCGCCGCATCCGCCAGCACCTGCCGGGCAATGGCCGCGACATCGCCGGCGGGGATGTCGCGCATGCAGCGGTGGTCGTTCATCCGGCAGACCGGACGGTGGCACGGCTGGCAGGGGACCTGCGTCTTGGTCTGGACGGTCGCCGCTAGGCCGTTCAGCGGCGCCCAATGGTACGGGCTGGTGGGACCGAAGATGCCCATGGTTGGCGTGCCCAGCGCGGCGGCGATGTGCATCAGGCCCGAATCGTTGGAAATCGCTACACCGGCCGCGGCCATGGCGAGAATGCCGTTGCGCAGGTCGGTCCCGGTCAGATCACGGACGGCAGGTCCGCCGGAGGCGACGATCTCGGCGGCGAGCGGCTTCTCGCCGGGGCCGCCGACCACCCAGACGTCCAAGCCGGCGTCGCGCAGCAGCCGCGCAGCCTCGCCGTAGAACGGCCAGCGCTTGGCCGCGCCGACCGAACCGGGCGCCAGCGCCACCGCCGGCCGGCTGCCCAGCCCCTGGGCTTCGCGCCAGCGTGCGACCTGCTCCGGAGGTACCCGCAGCTGCGGGACCGGCCATTCGGGCGGCAGCCCCGCACCGTCAGGCAGGGCCAGCGCGGCGTTCTTGTCGATGAAGCGGGGCAGGGCCTTCTCGCCCCAGCGCCACTGGTTGAGCAGCCCGAACCGGGCCTCGCCGACGAAGCCCACCCGCTCAGGGATGCCGGCAAGCGCCGGCGCAAGTGCCGCCTTCCAGGTCCGCGGCATCACCAGGGCGGTCCGATAGTGGCGTTGGCGCAACAGGCTGGCGAGCTGCCACTGTTTAGCGAGCGCCAGCCGGCTGCGCGGCAGGTCCCAGACAATGCCGGAGCGGACGCCGGGCATGTAATCGACCAGCGGGGCGCAGAGCGAGGTCACCAGCAGGTCCACAGGACGGTTCGGCCAGCGCTCCTTGAGCACCCGCACCACGGTGTGGCCGCGCACGAAATCCCCGATCCACATATAGGGAATGATCAGGATCGGGCTGGTGTCCGTCTCGTCCACCTCGATTTTGGGCGAATTGGAATTCATTCTTTGATTGCCTAGCTTCGGGCCGCTGGTAGCCGCTCGGCCGCCGCAGGTAAAGTGGGCCCGGCGCGTCGTCACCAAAGCGCTTACACTTTGCCGCCGCATGCGCTACGCGAGGGCCGGGTTTTTCGGGATCAGGGACTGGTTACGGAATGTTGCTGGTGACCGGCGGCGCCGGCTTTATCGGATCGAATCTGGTTGCGGCGCTGAACGATGCCGGCCGCACCGACGTCGTCGTGTGCGACACGCTCGGCAGCGAAGGCAAGTGGCGCAATCTCGCCAAGCGTCAGCTGGCCGATGTGGTGCCGCCCACCGAGCTCGACGCCTGGCTGAAGGGCCGGCGGCTGGATGCGGTCCTGCACATGGGCGCGATCTCCGCCACCACGGTGACCGATGGGGACCTGGTGATGGAGCGCAATTTTCGGAGCTCGCTTCGCCTGCTCGACTGGTGCACCGCGAGTTCCACCCCGTTCATCTATGCGTCATCGGCCGCGACCTATGGCGACGGTCGCCAAGGCTTCCAGGACGATCCGTCGCTCGCTGCGCTCAAGGCGCTGCGGCCGATGAATCTCTACGGCTGGAGCAAGCAGCTGTTCGACACCGCGATCGCTGCGCGTGCCGAACGGGGCGAGGCGCTGCCGCCGCAATATGCCGGATTGAAATTCTTCAACGTGTTCGGTCCCAATGAGTACCACAAGGGATCGATGATGAGCGTGCTCACCCGTCGCTTCGACGACATCAAGGCCGGACACACGCTACAGCTGTTCAAGTCGCACCGCGAGGGCATCGCCGACGGCGACCAACGCCGCGACTTCATCTATGTCGACGACGTCGTGCGCGTCATGATGTGGCTGTTGGCCTCGCCGTCGGTGTCCGGCCTGTTCAACGTCGGCACGGGCCAAGCCCGCAGCTTCAAGGAGATGATGCTCGCGGCCTATGCCACGCTCGGAGCGACACCCCGGATCGAGTATATCGACATGCCCGAAGCGATTCGCGGCAGCTACCAATACTTCACCCAGGCCAAGATCGACCGTCTGCTGGCCGCCGGCTACAATGGCGGCTTCACGCCGCTCGAGGACGCGGTCGCCCACTATATCAGGGGCTATCTCGATTCCGCCGACCGCTTCCGATAGACGAGTCCCGATTGGTCCCACTTGCACCGAGACTGCCGCTGATGTTCGACTTTGACGATCTCTCGCAAGCGATCGCCCGCCAGACGGTGCTGTGCGTCGGAGACCTCATGCTGGATGAGTTCGTCTATGGCGAGGTGTCGCGGATCTCTCCCGAAGCGCCAGCGCCGGTGATTGCCGTTCAGCGCAGCGAGATCAATATCGGCGGTGCCGGCAACGTCGCACGCAACATCGCAGCGCTTGGCGCACGCTGCATCTTCGTCGGCCTCGTCGGCGATGACGCGGCGGCGGCCCAACTCGAGGCGGAACTGGCCAGGGAGCCGGGCATCGAGACCGTGCTGGTGCGCGATGCGTCGCGGCCGACGACGCGCAAGGTTCGCTTTGTGTCCGAGCATTTCTCCGCCCACATGCTGCGCGCCGATTGGGAGCGCGCCGCGCCGGCGTCCGGCGAGATCGAGCAGAGGCTGATCGATGCGATCGTGCCACGGCTGGCAAGGGCGGATATCGTGTTGTTGTCCGACTATGCCAAGGGCGTGCTGACGGCGCGCGTGCTGCGCAACGTGATCGATGCCGCGCGCCGGGCCGGCAAGCGTGTGATCGTCGATCCCAAGAGTGCGAATCTTGCGATCTACCGCGGAGCGAGTGTGTTGACGCCGAACCGCAAGGAGTTTTCCGAAGCAACCCGCAGCCGCGCCGAGACCGAGCAGGAGATCGCTGCGGCGGCGCAGGATGCGATCTATCTCGCCGATTGCGAGGCCATTCTGGTGACGCAGAGCGAGCGCGGCATGACCTTGGTGCCGCGCCAGGGCGATGCAATCCACGTCCCGGCCTATCCGGTGAAGGTGCGCGACGTCTCAGGGGCTGGCGACACTGTGGTTGCCGTCCTCGCCGCGACGCTCGCGGCCGGTGCGGGCTGGGAAGAGGCCTTACGCATGGCGAGCGCCGCAGCGGCCGTGGCGGTCAGCAAACAGGGAACTGCCAGCGTGACATCGGCCGAACTGCGCCGGAAGATTCTTCCTCACGCCTATCGCGCGGCCGAGGAAAAGATCATCGCGGGCGACGGCGAAATCCTGGCTCGGGTCGAGGGCTGGCGGAGCGAGGGACTGCGCGTCGGTTTCACCAATGGGTGCTTCGACATTCTGCATCCAGGCCATGTCAAGGTGCTCACGGCTGCCCGCGCCGCCTGCGACCGGCTGGTGGTCGGGCTGAACAGCGATGCGTCAGTCAAGCGGTTGAAGGGCGAGAGCCGTCCCGTTCAGGACGAGCGTGCCCGCGCCGAGGTGCTGGCTGCGCTCGAGGCGGTGGATCTCGTCGCCATCTTCACGGAGGATACGCCGCTTCGCCTGATCGAGCTGGTTCGCCCGAGCGTGTTGGTGAAGGGCGGTGATTACACGCGTGAGCAGGTGGTCGGACACGAGGTCGTGGAGGCGGGCGGCGGTGAGGTGATCCTGATTGACATCCTGAAGGGGCACAGCACGACGGCGCTGGTCGATCGGGCACGGAGCGACGGCCGATGAGCGCCTTGGCTGGTCATCCCGCTCCGACGCTGCTGGCGCGCCGTTGGCGCGATCCCGCGGCGTGGCGAACCACCGTCGATGTCGTTGCCATCCTGCTGGCGGCCTCTCTGCCATGGTCGACATCGCTGGTCTCGATCCTCGGCGTCGTGATGTTGATCACGATGCTGCCATTCCTCGACCTGGAACGTCTGCTGCAGATCCTGAAGCGTCCGATTTCGCTGGCACCGATCGCTCTGTTCCTGCTCGCCCTGGTCGGAACGCTGTGGTCGGATGCGGCGTGGGGAGCGAGGCTCTATGCCGTCGGGCCTGCAGCCAAACTTCTGGTGCTTCCCGGCTTGTTCTACCATTTCGAGCGGTCCGAACGCGGCCTCTGGGTGTTCACCGCATTTCTGGCCTCCTGCGTGCTGATGGTCGGGATGTCGACGGCCGTGGCGTTCAATCCGGCGCTGGCGCTCAAGGCCAACGCGGATCGCGGCATCTTCGTGAAGAACTATATCGACCAGGGCCAGGAATTCTCGCTCTGTGCGGTGGCGCTGGCCTATCCGATCGCGCAGCTGCTGCGCGCCCGCCGGTTCGCGCCGGCCGCCCTGCTGACCGCGATCATGATTGCCTTCCTGGCCAACATGATCTTCATCGTCGTCTCGCGCACCGCGTTGGTGACGATCCCGATCCTGCTTGCCGTGTTCGGCCTGATCCACCTGAAATGGCGGGCCAATCTGCTGATTGCGGTCAGCGCGCTCGCGCTTGGTCTGGCGGCGTGGTCGGTGTCGCCGCAACTGCAGGCCAAGGTCGCGACCTTCACGAGCCAATATCAGGACTACAGGAACGACCGCGGCGTCACCTCGATCGGCGAACGGCTGGAATTCTGGCGCAAATCTCTGCGCTTCTTCGCCGATGCCCCGCTGATCGGACACGGCTCAGGCTCGACCCGCCATCTGTTCGAGCTGGCGGCAAGCGAGCGCTCGGACCTCGCCGCCGGAACGGTGGTCGGCAATCCCCACAACCAGACGCTCAACGTCGCCGTCCAGTGGGGGACGCTTGGGGTCATCATCCTCTACGCCATGTGGGCGGTGCATCTGCTACAGTTCCGGGGCGATGGCCTCGTGCCCTGGATCGGGCTTCTCGTCGTCGTGCAGAACATCTTCACCTCGTTGTTTAACTCCCATATTTTCGATTTCCACGAGGGATGGATGTATGTGATCGGCGTCGGCGTCGCTGGCGGTATGCTGCTGCGATCGAAGCCAAAGCCCGATGAGACCCAGGGACCGGCCGTGACATGACGCGCCTGTCCCAACTAACCTCCCGCAACCTGCTGATCGCCGTCCACGACCTGCTCGTCAGCGTCGTCGCGCTGTTTGCCGCGTTCTATATCCGTTTCGAAGGCGCCAGCAGTTTCTGGGAGCGGGTCCCGCTGCTCCTGCAGCTCCTGCCTTATTTCATCGCCTTCAGCTTCGTGGTCTTCTATTTCTCCAACCTGCTGACCACGAAATGGCGCTTCATTTCGCTGCCGGACGCGCTCAACATCGTGCGCGTCGCGACGGTGCTGACGCTGGCCCTGCTGGTGCTGGACTACATCATCGTCGCTCCGAATGTCCGCGGCACCTTCTTCTTCGGCAAGCTCACGATCATCCTGTACTGGTTCCTGGAGATCTTCGCGCTGAGCACGCTAAGGTTTGCCTATCGGTATTTCCGCTACACGAGGGTGCGCCACCACGCGAGATCCGAGGATGCCGCGCCGGCGCTGCTGATCGGCCGCACGGCGGACGCCGAGGTGGTCTTGCGTGGCATCGAAAGCGGCGCGGTCAAGCGGATCTGGCCGATCGGAATCCTGTCGCCTTCGATGGCCGACCGTGGTCAGTTGATCCGCGGCGTGCCGGTGCTGGGCGGCATCGACGACATCGAGGACGTCGCCACGGACTTTGCCCGCAGGGGCAAGCCGATCGCGCGCGCGCTGATGATGCCGACCGCGTTCGAGCCGGACTGCCATCCGGAGACCTTCCTGATGCGCGCCCGACGGCTGCGCTTGATCATCAGCCGGCTGCCTTCGCTGGAGAGCGGCGATGCTCCGCGACTGGCGCCGGTGGCGGTCGAGGACTTGCTGCTGCGGCCGAGCGAGAAGATCGATTACGGACGGCTCGAGGCGCTGGTGAGAGGCAAGGCGGTCGTCGTGACCGGCGGCGGCGGCTCGATCGGCGCCGAGATCTGCCAGCGTGTGGTGGCGTTCGGCGCGGCGCGGCTGCTCATCCTGGAGAATTCCGAGCCGGCGCTCTATGCGATCACCGAGGTACTCGCGGCCGCCCCCGAGGCCAAGGTCGCCGTCGAGGGACGGATCGCCGACATTCGCGATCGCGACCGGGTGTTCGCGCTGATCGGCGAGTTCAAGCCGGATCTCGTGTTTCACGCGGCCGCCCTGAAACATGTGCCGATCCTCGAGCGTGATTGGAGCGAGGGCGTCAAGACCAACATCTTCGGCTCGATCAACGTCGCCGATGCCGCGGTGGCGTCGGGCGCGGAGGCGATGGTGATGATCTCGACGGACAAGGCAATCGAGCCGGTGTCGATGCTCGGACTCACCAAACGTTTCGCCGAGATGTATTGTCAGGCGCTCGACCGCCAGCTTGCGGAGCGCCCGATCGGCCGGCCGCCGATGCGGCTGATCTCCGTGCGCTTCGGCAATGTGCTGGCGTCGAACGGCTCGGTGGTGCCGAAGTTCAAGGCCCAGATCGAGGCGGGCGGCCCGGTCACGGTGACTCATCCGGACATGGTGCGCTACTTCATGACCATTCGCGAGGCCTGTGACCTCGTGATCACCGCGGCCTCGCATGCGCTGGCACCGGAGCGGCCGGGGGTCTCGGTGTACGTGCTGAACATGGGCCAGCCGGTCCGCATCGTCGAACTGGCGGAGCGCATGATCCGCCTCTCCGGACTGCAGCCGGGCTACGACATCGAGATCGTGTTCACCGGGATTCGTCCAGGCGAGCGCCTGAACGAGATCCTGTTCGCGAGCGAGGAGCCGCCGGTCGAGATCGGCGTCGCCGGCATCATGGCCGCCAAGCCGAACGAGCCGCCGATGCAGACTCTGAAGGGATGGATCGCGGCGCTGGACCAGGCCATTGCGCGGAACGATCCGGTGACGATCAAGGCGGTGCTGAAGGACGCGGTGCCTGAGTTCGGTTCAAGCGCCGCCTGACGGCCGGACGCGCGGCTGCGAGAACCGACGCAGCACGACGGCCACAGCGCCGAGGCCGAGGACGATCAGGATCACGTCAGCCGCAACCGAGCGCAGCACGACCGACGCGCCGGCCAGCACTGCGAGGCCGATGTTGAGCACGAACACGTCGCCGACGACACCGGCTACGGTGAAGCCGTTGTCGGTGGCTCGCTGATAGAAATGCGTGCGGTGCGCGGCCCAGAACGGCTCGCGCCGCGCCATCCGCCGCAGCAGGGTGAGAGTAGCATCGACCAGATAATACAGCGGCAGCAGCAGCGCCGCCGCGATGGATCCCTGCCAGGCCAGTTGCAGCAGCGACCAGCCGAGCAGCAGCCCGATCGGCAGGCTGCCGACATCACCGAGGAAGACCTTGGCCACGGGCCGGTTGAACGGGGCGAAGCCCAGCATGGCGCCGCCGAGCGCCGCAGCGATCGCCGTTACCGGCCATGGCAGCAGGCCGAAGATGCCGAACAGCACGAGCATCGCGGTGACCGGCACCGCTTCGGCCACGGTCATCAAATCGAGCCCGTCCATGAAGTTGACGAGGTTGACGAACCAGAGACCGGCGATCAGCAGCAATGTGCGCTCGATCGCCAACGGGATCGGCAGCAGCCTGAGATCATCCGGCGCGGTGAAGACGACCAGGCCGACGGCCAGCGCTTGCAGGACGAACCGCGGCAGCACCGGGATCGGCCGGATGTCGTCGACCAGGCCGACGAGTGCCAGCAGGGGCACCGCGACGAACAGGGATGTCAGCGGCGCAAACCCGTTGACCGACGCAAAAGCGCCGCCGACGACGAGGGTTGCGCCGATCACGGCAATCCCGGCGCCCTGGGGCGTTGGGATCTTGTGCGAGGAGCGGGCGTTCGGCCGCGCCAGCGCGTAGCGCTGCAGCACCGGCCGCAGCAGTACGATCAGCACCGCGCAGATTGCGGCCGCAAGCAGTGTGACGGCAACGGCGATGGCGGCGGGGTTGGCGATCATCGATGCGGACCCGATGCGGTCGCGAGGCCGTCATAGAGTGCGACCACGGAGCGCCCGATGATCGTCGCAGAGAGTTTGTCCTCGACGAGCTGCCGCGCGGCTTGGCCATAGCGGGCGCGCAAATCCGGCGAGGTCGCAAGCTGTCTCATCGCCTGCGCCAGCGCGGCCGCATCCTCGATCGGGACCGACAGGCCGGTCTGGCCGTCGATCGCGATCTCCCGGCAGCCGGGCGCGTCGGTTGAGATCAGAGGGCGGCCGCAGGCGGCCGCTTCCAGCAGGCTCACAGGAAGTCCTTCACGATGTGACGGCAGCACGGCGATATGGCTCCGTCGCCAGAGCTCGGCGATGTCCTTGACGTGGCCGAGCAGGGTGATGCCCGGCTCGTGCCGCCAAGCCTCGATCTCCTCGGGGGAAACCGAGGCCGGGTTGGCCGGGTCAGGGGAGCCTGCGATCAGCAGCTGATCGTCGCGGCCCTGCTGGCGCAGCATCCGGTGGGCGGCGACCAGGGCGCGGATGCCCTTGTCGGTCAGGAGCCGCCCGGCAAAGCCGAAGGTGATCGGTCCGCTCGGTTCGGGCAGTGGCCGGAAGCGGTCCGTGTCCACACCGGAGCCCGGGATCAGCGTGATCTTGTCGCCCCGGACGCCCATGGCCTTCAGGGCCTCGCGGTCATCCGGGTTCTGTACCAGCACACGGCTCGGTGCGCGGTTCATGAGCCAAGGCATCAGCCACAGCATGCCCTGCTTGAGAAGGCGCGAGCGCCAGCTGGCCGAGGTGAAGATATAGCCCAGGCCGGTCATGGCGTTGACGACCGGCGTGGCGCGCCCGAGCGCGGCCAGCGAGCCGAGCACGCTGGATTGCAGTCCGGAATGGTGCACCACGTCCGGACTGATGGCCGCCTCGACGGCGCGGATGGCGCGGATCGTGGGCAGCGCCGACGAGGGGGACAGGCCGCCGCGCTGGAATGGAATCGGGTGCAGGACGAAGCCCTCGGCCCTTATCGCAGCAGCGCCCGCATTCACATTGGTCGCCACATGCACCTCGTAGCCGGCGTCACGCGCGGCACGCGCCATCGGCAGGCGATGCATCAGGAAGGCGTAATCTTCGTTGGCCACGTAAAGCAGGCGTCGCGGCGAAGCGGAGCGGGGCGAGGGCATCAAACTCACGGTCTTGGACGGTCGGACCGCCGTATAGGCCAAGAGCGAGCGTTGCGCGAGCCGTTATCTGCCTGCCCCCGCGAAGCAGCAGCCGCGGCCCCTCGGGATGTTACCCTGCGGCTGCCGATCGTCTTCCTGAATGCCGCTTGCCCGGTCAGACCAGGTGGAAGCTCGACTGATGCGACAACAACTCGGCCGTGGACACATGCTGGACAGTGATGGTGTCCTGTGCCGCATCGGTGATGACGGCGTTGCCGGAGGCGTCGTCGTGGATCGCAGCCACGAGCGCAGACTGGTCGGCAAACAAGTTGTGGCTGATCATGATCGTGTCGGTTCCGGGAGTGAAGGCGGAGAGGCTCGCTTGTCCGAAATGGTCGGCGAAAACGAAGGCGTCATGCCCCTGCAGCACAACGGACTGCGGAGCCGTGCCGCTTCCCGAGGTCTGGATCCCTGCGCCGGAGATCAGGGTGCCCCCCTGTCTGTCTGCCGCGAAGTGGAAGCTATCCTGCGACAGCTGGCCGATGAAGTGCAGGGAGGTGCTGTGGGTGCCATCGGTCAAAGACAAGACCCCATCGGGGGCGCCGAACTGCGTCCGCAGGGAGGCAAAGGTCACGTCCTTCACGTCGATCTGGTCAGCCGTGCTCCCGAAGCCGATCAGCTCGCCGCTGAAGCCGGACGATATGACGAGCGTATTGCCGGAGGCCGCTGGCTGGGTGGCGGATTGCGCGGCAGCCGGGCTCGCCGAACTTGGCGATCCGATGACGCCGTCGCCGTTCAGATCTTGGTGAAAGATCGTCTCGAAGGATTTCACGCTCGCCGTCGACCCGTCGACGAGACCGGTCAAATTCCCGCTGTAGCTGCCGTTGGCATCGGTGGCCCAGAACGTGAACTGAGTGGTGCCTGGAATCTTCCAGGCAACGTCAAAACCGGTGGCTGTCTTGATTGCGCCGACCGGCGCGATCGATCCAAACTGCCCGACGGTCACCGCTGCTCCGCCATATTTGAGCTGCGGGCCGGTTCCGTTGACGTACATGTAGTAGTTGTCTGCAATATGGAGCAGATTCGTCGTATCGTTTGTCTGCACCAGCGACGCGGTTACGCCGATCGTGCCGTCGCCGTTGAAATCCTGACCGAAGGTCGTTTCCATCGATTCGGTCGCGAAGCTGCCGCCGGACACCAATCCCACGAGGTTGCCGGTGTAGTTGCCGTTCTTGTCGGTGGTCCAGAAGGTGAACTGGTTTGTCGCCGAGTCCTTCCAGGCGACGTCGAATGTGCTGCCGACCTGGATTGCTGCGATGGGCGAGATCGTCCCGAACTGGCCGACCGTGAACTGACCTCCGCCATACATCAATTGCGGGCCGGATCCGTTCACATACATGTAGTAGCCGTCAGCAATCTGCAGCAGACTGGTCGCGCCATTGGAATGCACGAGCGATGCGGTGACGCCCACCGTGCCGTCGTGATTGAAATCCTGGCCGAACGTGGTTTCCAGCAACTCCGAGGTCAGGCTGCTACCGGAGACGAGCCCGGAAATGTTGGATTTGAAGTTGCCGTTGCTGTCCGTCATCCAGAACGTGAACTGATTGGTGCCCGGGATCTGCCACGCGACGTCATATCCGGAGCCGGTCTTGATTGCTCCGATGGGTGCGATGCTGCCGAACTGCCCCGAGGCGACGGCCGTGCCGCCATACTTCAGCGTTGGTCCGGTGCCGCCGGAAACGCTGTTCAGATAATAGGAGCTTCCGACCAGCGTCAGGCTCGTATCACCATTCGTCTGGATCACCGTTCCCGTGGGGCCGGTCAGATGAAAGCCGAGCGCGACGAGTTGCTTGAGGTCGACGGATGTCAGCGTCTGGATCGTGCTGCCGGTGTAGAACTCGTTGAACGGGTCGTTGCCACCTTGAACGCCGCTGTTGAGGAAGTCGCTCGGGTCGGAGGATTGGCCGTAATCCCCGAGCTTGGTGTAGCCGCCATCGACCGAGAAATAGGCGGTCGATGCCGTCGCGCCGCCCGTCATCAGCCGGTTGCCTGCGCTCGAGAAGCGGAACAGATCGAAGATATCGGGCTGCGGCCCGTAGGGGACGCGGCCGAAGGCGTGGGTCAGCTCGTGCAGTGCGACGCCGACCAGCAGGTTCGGATTGATGTCTGTTGCAAAGGTTGCTGCGCCATCGTCGGTCGTCGCATCGTTGGCGCCGAGACCGCCCCACAGCTTCAGCTGCGAATTCCACACCGCAACGTAGGACTGGCCCTGGATGCTGGAGCCGGCCGGCAGCGCATTGAACGTCGTATCGCCAAGGGTGGCATTGTTGATCAGATTGCTCCGGACGGTGGAGTAGCTCATCCACTGTCCGCCGTCGGGACCGGCCGCGGCGCCGCCGCCCGTTCCGCTATAGTCGATCTTGAGGTTGACCGTGATCCGATCGGAGATCATCGAGGTGAGGATCGCGGCGGCCTGCTGGATGCCGGCCCGAAAGCTCGCGGGGGCATTCATCGCCGCCGTATCGAACAGCAGGTTGATCGTCAGTCCGCCGGAACTGACGGCGGTCACGGCGCCGATCCCGGCGAAATCGCCTTGCGCCAGCTGGGCTTCGACCGCTTCTTCGGGCAGCTCAACGGGGTCGGTCGGAGGCAGTTCTATTGGGGGCGAATACGCCACATCGGGCGGGGACACTTGCGAGTTGGTCGCCTGACTCATACCACAGCTCCAGCCATCCGCGCGAACGGTGCAGGGGGACCGGGTTCGACTGGCTGCCGAGCCGATTGCGACCGTACCGGCCTAGTTATGAGATCAGCTGTCTTGCCTGCCGGTTAATGAGTATCGCGGGTTCCAGAGGAACGACCGGCATTTGCCTGGTCCGGGCGCAGATCGAACCGGGACTCGGCGCTGCGTTCAGTGCAGCAGCTCGGGCAGCCGGTCGAGGAATGCCGGAACCGGTAGCGCGGCACCGAAATTGTAGGGATTGTCGGCGAGGGCGGTGCGGTAACGGTCGAGCAGGCTGCCGCCATTCCGCAACGGCTGGCAGGCCTCATCGAGGCAATCGAGCTTGTAGCGAACCGCTTCCGTGATGTCCTGCCGGGTGTTGGGATGAATCTCGAGCCCGTGACGGCCGAGCACCGCGGTGTCGATCAACAACGCCTGCAGCGGCTGGCGATAGGTTTCCCGCAGCGACAGATAGCGCCGGGCGCGGCGGTCATAGACCGGACGTACGGTGAAGTCGGTGCGCTCGTGCCAGAACTGGCAGTCGTTGGAGATGCAGTTGACCAGCAGCATCGGCGTTCCCAGCGCCTGCACCGCCGTTGTCAGCCCCGATGTCGTGCCGACGAAGAAGCGTGCGGCGGCACAAAGATAGAGGTCCATCTCCGCTGATTTGATGTCGCTGTGAGCGTAGTCGAATACGCCGGTGACGCCACCGAGCGGCGTCATGCTGCGATCGCCGAGGCGGACGACAACGCCGCCGCGCGCGGTAATGGCGGCGATCGCGTCCATGTAGTCGCCGACATTGGCTGAGCGGTGCTGGCGCGTCGTGCCTGGACCGTCACCATGATAGCCGCCCTCGCGGATGTGCATCGCGACAAACCAGTCAGCGGTGACGCCGGCCGCGCGCAGCCTTGCTGCGCCGGCCTCCATCAGGTTCGACGGAACCTTCACGATGGGGCCGCGCCTTTGTGCGGCCCAGGCGACTTGCGCGCGGGAGGCGGCGTGAGCCCACGGTTCGGCCAGGCCTTCCTTGCCCCGGACGGCGATGAACTGATCGCCGACCAGCCGCTGATAGGGCAGGAGATCGTCGACCAGAACGGGGTCCTCGACGATCGTCACATGCGGTGCGAACAGCCTGAGAAAAGGCTGGTTGACCACTTTGTCCGCCGGTGCGAGCAGGACGTAATTGGCGCGCGGCAGCATGCCCAGTGCGGCCATGCGCAGGTGGCAATCGATGAAGCCGATATGGCCGATCAGCGTGACCCATTCATAGCCGAGCAGCCGCACCGGCAGGTCAGCCTTGAAATGGCCGCTGACGGCGGCGATGCGCTGGATCAGCGCATCGGGGATCGACCATTTGTCCGCCAGCGCGTCCTGATGATCGAGCGCGGCTTGATAGCAGCGGAACGTATCCTCGTAGCGGCCCTGGTGATAGAAGTTCTCGCCGAGCTGGATCAGATTGTCGTAGATCAGGAGCTCGCCGGCATGCTCCAGCTCCCACGCACTCGGGCTGTACGTCGATGGATCGTAGCCGCCGGCATAGTTCTGGTGCGCCATCACCGAGCGCGGATCGCGGGCGACGGAAGCGTTGAAGCAGGCTGCGGCCTGCGCAAGCTCCCCCGCCAGGGCGTGGACCGCGCCGAGCTTGCGCAGCGCGTTGCTGTCGCCGGACGCCGATGCCACCTGCAGGAAATGCGCGGCAACGGGAAGGTTGCCGCGATACATGTGGGCAACACCGACCGCGAAATTGATCGCGAAGCTGCCGATCGACTCGGCCTGCGGAACGTCGCGGACGATGCGGTCATAGGCGCTGCAGAGAGCGAGGGTGGCGAAATAGGCCTGTGCACCCATCCCCGTCCGCGACTGCACGTCGCTGCGAAAGATCAGGTTCAGAATGCGGACTGCGCGCAACGCGCTCGGCTTGCGGCTGGCGGCGAGATGAAGCTGGGCTGACGCGGCAAGCGTCGTCAAGGTCAAACGCGCCAGCAGCCGGCCGAGCAGCGTTCCGCGCGCAAGCTGCCGGTCCATGAGACGGAGCAGTCTCGTGCCCGCAGGCGCGACGATGAGCGTGCGGTCGACCATGTTGGCGGCGCGCGTGGTGAGCGGCAGCAATTGGCGGCGCCGGGCGCTCAGAAAAGCATAGAGGCGGAACGCGGAGCCCGTCAGCCAGGCCTTCAGGGGCGACGTGCGGCGCGCGCCAGCCTGTGTCGGACCCGCGGTGGGGACGGCCGGACGGTCTGTGGCCGCAGTCTTCCGCGGCTTGCGCAGCCGATGCCGGAGAGAGCCGAAGGGAGCAGCGGGCGTCATGGTGCGCGGTAGCCCGGCGTTGCCGACACGATCGCGCGCCGCGCGCGCCGCTGCGCAACCAGGCGCGTCAGCGACATGGGCCGTGTCCGCAGGGTGACCCATGCCAGCGCGGCAAGCCGGCCGCCGGCGCCCAGACGCAGGAGCGACTGCAGCAGATGCCTGTCGAACGATGTGCCATCGAGCAGCGCTGCGGCGCGCTCGGCTTTGGCCGAGGGAGCTGTCTCGCTGCCTAGCACCATCCGCACCGCGCCGAAGCGGTTGCGCCGCGCGAACAAGGCGGCATAGTTGTCCGGGAATAGCCCGCTGTCGGTGATGAGCGCGCCGATCTCCTTGAGCTTGGCATCGAGCGATCTCGGGTCGGTCGCCGTGGCCGTCGAATAGTTCTGGCCGTGGATGCGCCAGTAGCCCAGGATTTCGGCGATGAAGTAGCAGCCAAAAGTCAGCGCGAGGCGTCGCGCGAGAAATGCGTCCGAGAACGAGCCGAGCTTGACGTCGAAGCCGCCGAGCGCCTGCAATGCGCCGCGCCGATAGAGCGACGTGGTGCCGGAGAAGTAGTTGTCGCCGACGCGCAGGATTCGTCCGACGTCCGCAGGCGTCAGCATGGTCGATAGGGCGGCGGGGAGCATCATCGGTCGCAACATCCGTCTTCCGGAAGCGCCGTTCGGTCCGATGATCTCGCAGCAGGCGACGATCAGCCCTGCATCGGGGTGATCCGCCGCGTGTGCCATGGCCCTTTCGAGATAGCGCGGGTGCAAGGCGTCGTCGGCACCGAGAAAGCCGATCCAATCGGTATCCGCGATCGCCAGCGCTTCGTTCTGGCCGCGCACGACGCCCTGGTTCTTCTCATGGCGGATCAGTTGCCAGCTCGGTCGGTCCGCGAGAAACCGGGAAATCACCTCGATGCTGTGATCGGTCGAGCAGTCATCGATGATGATGACGCGGTCCGGCGCCCGGGTCTGCCGGACGATGCTGCCGAGCGACTCTGGCAGGTAATGGGCATGATTGAAGTTCGGAACGACCAGGGTCGCGGTCGGCGAGGCGGCAGGGCTGGTCGTCATGGTCATGGCTCAGCGAACATCCTGCCGCAACATGGTCGGTTCGGCTGCTCAGGCCGGCGGCAGTTCCTTCAGAACATCGTCCAGCGCTCCGAACGCCCGCACGCGCCCGCCATCCAGATATAGGCCGAGATTGCAAGTTTCGCGGAGCAGCCCGAAATCGTGGGACGCCAGCACGACGATGCCCGAACGTTGCGTGATCTGCTGCAGCCGGTCGTGCGTCTTCTTGCGGAATTGTGCATCGCCGACCGCGATCCACTCGTCCATCAGGATGATGTCGCCGTGGATCGACGCTGCGATCGAGAACACCAGGCGCAGCAGCATGCCCGAGGAATAGGTTCGGATCGGCAGCTCCAGATAGTCACCGAGCTCGGCGAACTCGGCGATCTCCGGCACACGCTCCTCGATCTCTTCGGGACTGAGGCCGAGAATGAGGCCGCGGGTTCGGATGTTCTCGTAGCCCGACGCTTCCTCATCCATGCCGAGGCCGATGTCGAACATCGGGACGTTCCGGCCGACCACGCGCAATGAACCCCGTGTCGGCTCGTAGATGCCGGCCAGCACGCGGATCAGCGTGGTCTTTCCGGCGCCATTGTGGCCGACGAGGCCGAGCCGATCTCCCTGCTTCAGGCTGAAGCTGATCTCGTCGAGGGCCTGCACGAACTGGAACGAACCCTCGCCCTTCGAGACCCGGCCGCCGACGCGCGACGCGGCCTTGATCGCAAGATGCCGGAAGGAGCGCGCATTCGGTGGCGCGACAGGAAATTCGATGCCGATCTGCTTGGCTTCAATCAAAGGCATGAGAGGTGAATCCAGAGAACTTGGCCGCTCCGACGTGACGTCGTCCCGTTGCCGATCGGAAGTGCCGCAAAGCGTGCTGCGAAACAAAGACGGGGCAATGGATCAGGCCCAGTACACGACGCGCGAGCGATAGCGCGTGTAGATGTAGATCATCGCAGCCGTCAAGACGGCTACCGATCCGATGGCACCGGCCCAGGTCGCGAGGTTGGGGACGTCTCCCATCAGCGGGCCACGCGTGACCGCCAATAGATAGGCGATCGGATTGAGGGCGACAACCAACTCGCCTCCCTGGATCTTCGACGGCTCCCAGATGATCGGAGAGATGAAGAACAACAGCTGCAGCACGGCTGCCATCACCGGCGGCACGTCGCGATAGCGCACGCAGATCATCGATACGATCACCGACGCGCTGACGACGAAGACGTAGACGATCATCAAGCCGGCGATCGCGAGCACGGCACCGTATCCGACCGACCAGGGGTAGACGAGCCAGATGAAAGGAATGACGGCGATGTTGTGCAGAAAGATGATCAGATTGCGCTGAACCATGCGCATGACGTGGATCAGGATCGGCATATCCACCGCTTTGATCATGCCGCCCGCATTGATCATCGTGAAGCAGGATTCGCTGAGCGACGAGGAAATGAAGCTCCAGATCGTCATGCTGACCATGAAGTGCGGCAGATAGGTCTTCATGTCGGCGCCGAGGAACCGGCCGGCCACGGTGCCCATGATCAGCGCCGTGATCGCGTTCGTGGCCGTGATCCACCACGGGCCGAGCAGCGTGCGGCGGTATTTCGAACGGATATCGCCGGCGGCGAGTGCGCGCCAAGTGACGTGACGGGTGACGAACGGGGCGATGTCGTTGCGGCAGCGCGCCCAGGAAAAGCGGCGCTGCTCCGCAACCACGAGCCGCTCGACCTGTCCATCGGTCAGGGTGGTCATCCTGCTACCTCGCGAGTGCCGTAAGCGTCTGTTTCACCAGCCGAAAATCGTCCGCCCCCGGCATGCCGGCAGCCGATTATCAGGGTTTGCTGGACCATGTTATGGACAGGCTGTCAACCTGTCAGCTTGGCATGGGCCAGCCGCCGCCCGTTTGGCCTGCTCCGATCGCGCGTGTCCCCGAAGCGTCGACGATGCGCGGTTCCGGAAGCGGCACCAGGAAGCGGCCGCCGGCGTCGAGATAGGCCTGATTGCGCTTGAGGATCGGCTCCGCATAGATCCAGGCCAGGATCACCACGACGTCAGGTTTCCTGGCTGCAAGCTCGCTCGAGGGCAGCACCGGAATGTGCGCGCCGGGGCTGAAGCGGCCGTGCTTGAGCTGATTATCGTCGACGATGAACTTGACCCGATTCTCCAACTCGAAGTGGTAGAGCAGGGTGGTGGTCGTTGTCGATGCGCCATAGGCGGCGATCAGCTTGCCCTCGCTGGCGGCCTTTTCGAGATAAGCGAGCACCTTGTGCTTGCACTGTTCGATGGCGGCAAACCAGTCGCGGTAGATCT
This sequence comes from Bradyrhizobium denitrificans, assembly GCF_013179005.1. Taxonomy (NCBI): domain Bacteria; kingdom Pseudomonadati; phylum Pseudomonadota; class Alphaproteobacteria; order Hyphomicrobiales; family Nitrobacteraceae; genus Bradyrhizobium; species Bradyrhizobium denitrificans. Next base: position 23,752 of record NZ_JABFDP010000030.1, read on the forward strand.
GTGGCTTGGTGACGCCGCGGCGTTCCTCCTCGGCGATCAGCTGCGACAGCTCCGCCGAGCGCGGGCGTTTGGCGGTCGATTTCGGCTGGGCGAAGGCCCGGATGGATCCGCCTTTTGTGCCGGTGCGCGCGACATGGAACAGCGTCATGTCGTGCCGGTTCAGGAAGGTCTCCAGCGGGATCAGCGCATGATGCGACACATGCTCGTGGTAGATGGTGTCGAACACCATGTTGTCGATCATGTCGACGATGTAGGACACTTCGAACACGAAGGCGCCGTCATCGGCGAGCAGCAGCCGGATGCCCTTCACCACATCCGACATGTTGTCGATATGGGCGAACACGTTGTTGGCGCAGAACAGCTTGGCTTCGCCCTGTTCCGATTTGATCTTGGCCGCCAGCGCGCTGGTGAAGAAGTCCGGGATGGTCGGAATGCCCTCGCTGGTGGCGGTTGCGGCGATGTCACGCGCCGGGTCGATGCCCTGCACGCGCATGCCTTCATTCTTGAAGGCCTTGAGCAGCGATCCGTCATTGCTGCCCATCTCGACGACGAGGCTGTCCTTTGGAATGGCGAGTGACGAGACGACGGATTGAGCGTAGCGCTTGAAGTGCTCGACGAGTCCGAGCGACACGGACGTCCGATAGGTGTAGTCACGGAACAGCACGTCGGGATCGACGACGTCGAGGTTCTGCAGGTGACCGCAGGTCAGGCACAGATAGCAATCGAGCGGATAGAGGTCCTGCTTCTCGCTCAGCCGGTCCGCCGTGACGAAGGCATCGCCGATTGCGGAGGCCCGGATCGGCAGGACATGCTCGAGCGAGGTCGAACCGCACAGGCGGCAGTCGGTCTTGTGCTTCACGTGCTGCATGAATAGGCGATCCTTGGTTGGCGATCCCTGCGGGGGGAAGGTGGCCGAAACGAGATTTGCGGCGCGTTTTACAGGCCCGCGAAGCTCTTGGCGACCTCTTCTTGCCAGACTGTGGACACGCCCCCATCCAGGAACAGGCTCTGCCCGTTGATGAAGGACGCGCGCTCACTGCACAGGAAATCGAGCGCGTCGGCGCATTCTTCCGCCGTTCCGAGCCGGCCAAGCGGGACCAGCCGGCGGTAGGTGTCCATCAGCCGCTCATTCTGCTCGTAGAAGACGCGCGATTCGCGCTTTAGATATGTCAGCGGCATGATCGCGTTGACGCGAATGCCCTGGCGGCCAAGGGTTGCCGCGTAATGACGCACCATGGCATTTAGGCCGCCCTTCACGACATGGTAGCCGACGGGCTGGGAGCTGCCGACGAATTCGGCATAGACGGAGCTGACGACGCCGATCGCGCGGTCACCGGACGGGGCAAAATGTCCGGAAAACCCCTCGATCAGGTCGCGAGAGGCGGTCAGGCCGACCTGGATCTCGCCCGCCCAGGGATCGCCCTGGCCACGGAAGCGCTGGCTCAGCACCAGATAGCGGATGGGGCCGCCAGCCTCTGCGATCCGGGTCCACAATCCGGCATAGCCTTCGCTGTGCTCCAGATCCGCCGGGAAATGGCGCAGGCCGGGCTGGTCGGGAAAGTCGGCCGGGCGCTGGCGCGAGACGACGCTGACCGCGCAGCCGCGGGCCAGCAGGCGCTCGACCACCGCGCGGCCAAGACCCCGGGTGCCCCCGATGACGACGGCATGCACGGTCATGCGCTGGCGCCTTGGAGAGCGGCGACACGCTGGACCAGCTCGGCCTGATAGGCTTCGGCCTTGTCGGCGTCGCGGTCCTCCGGCGCGAAATCCGCGAACACGGTGGCGGACGGGCGGAACGGGCCGTTGGTGATCTCGTGCACGATCAACAGATCGCTGCGGATGATCAGCGTGTGGAAAAAGGCATTCGACATCCGATAATAGAATGGACGGCGGCCGCCGGGCGGTCCCAGCTCCACGATCCGCTCGATCTCGCCGTCATCCTTGAACACGACGATATCGACCTCGCCCTCGACGATGTGGAAGGCCTCGCTCTTGCCGGGATGTTTGTGCGGCCGGATGTAGGAGCTGGCATCGATCGCGATGATCATCTCGTGCAGCGAATCATCGCCGTCGGGATGGGCATTGATGCGGGCGCGCCGCTTGGGGCTGGCCTCGACCGCAGCCTTGAGGGTCTCGATTTCGGCCGGCCCGACGGCTGCGATCGGTCCTTCGGCCAGGAACACCTCCGGAGATTTCTGGACGAGGCTCATGGGGCAGGGTCCTTCATGATGGAATTGTCGAGCGCTGCATAGATCGATCGGAATGCCACGCCGCGCGCCGTAAGAGCTGCGAGCTTGTCGCGCACCTTGCCCTCGATATGCGGCGCCACGGCGAACAGGCACAGCCTGATCCGCTCATCCGCTAGCAGCGCCTCCGATCCTACCACAGGGACGCGCCAGCCCGGCGGGAAAAAGCCGTTTTTGTCCGCGTCATCATCCACGGCGAGCGCGATCAGGTCCGAAAGGCCGAAGGCGTTGACGAACATGATGGCGTGGTGGCCGACGCCGAACAGCGCGATGCGGTCGAGATCTGGACCAGCCAAGGCTGTCAGCTTGCTGCGCACCCCGGCGCGGATGCCGGCAAATTCGTCACGATAGGTTTGGAACAGGCGCGAAGGTCCCTGGGGCGCGACCGGCGGCGGCGGTCCTTCCGCAGTGGTCAGGACTGCAACCAAAGCGTCTTCTAGGGCACCCGGATAGCGCAGCAGAGCCAGCACGCGACAGCCGCTGACCTCGGCCAGACGACGCAATGTGTCCTCGACAAAATAGCTGCTGTGTTCCTCCCACAGGAAACAGTAGTCGCGGGCAGCCAAGAACTTGCTGCTGTCGGGAACCTCGATCAGCAGCAGCCCGTCGGGCTTGACCAGAGGTTTCAGGGCCCGGAGCGCGCGCACCGGGTCCGGCCTATGCTCGATCAGGTAGCGGCACGAGACGATGTCGAACGGTCCATGCCGCGCCGCTGCCGCCGACAGCTGCGCCGCATCGAGCCTGGCCTGCCAGGTCTCGAGATAGGGATAGCGGCCGGGCGGGGAGGCGCCGTCGAGGGGCAGCACGTCGGTGGTGAAGTGACGCGTCTGCAACCGTGTCAGCAAGGGCTGTTCGAACGGGCCAGCGCCGAACGCCGTCGTTGCCTCGGGTCGTAATCGGATCAACTCGTCGACGAGCGCGTCGAGATGGCCCTCCGGTTCGCGGTAGCGAATCCAGGGCACCTCCGGCATCAGGCTTTCAGGGCTAGGCGCGGCAGCGAGCTGGATCAATCCGCAGCTCTCGCATTCGACGATGTCCAGGTCGACTTGCCGCTCGACGCGGCCGTCCTGGCCAAACGCGTTGCATACTGGAAGGCGGCCGAGAGCCAGGGCAGGGACCGTGGTGGAGGTGCTACACATGCGGCATCGGAAAGACATTGCAGCGCCCGTAGCTTCGACAGTCGGTGTCATCTCGCAGAGCTCAGCAAGAAGGTGCCGCCGTGGTGTCTTGTTTCCCTATCAATCCCCCATGCGGGAGGCAGGAAGGCTCTTTACGATGTCCTCGCCGGAAAGGCAATTCATCAGCTCCCTGCGCAATTTGGTACATTGTCTGACGCCCCGACCGGGATGGCTGTTGATCAGACTGCCGTGCCGAAGTAATCGTTTCGAATGAGTCTTGAGTGACGGCCATGTGGCGGAGTAGCGATTGTCGATACGATCCCAGACGGGGATCGCCGCTTTGGCTGCTTGCAGAGGCAACTCAGGAGCCGGGCAAAGCGGGGGTCTGCGGCTTGCCCGTATCGCCTACCGCGCCGTCGCCGATCATATCGTCGCAACCAACCGGTTGCAACTATCGGATGCTGAATGTGGATATTCTCTCATGCGGCGAGCTAACATGTTCATGAGAACGGTCTCAGGCTCTGTCTACGTCGCCAAGAGCTTTGTCATTCTGATGGCCATGGTTCACGCGCTGAGTTTTTTGGATGTCTGATTTTTTTGGGGGGCCGTTGTGGTCGAGCTACACCTGCTTCAACGCAGCAGGTACCCATTTCGAAGCGACATGATCGAATGTTCGGCTCGAACAGTTTGAAAACGCCTTCGAGCTGAGGCCTGCACACGCTTTCCGAGCTGATCTTGCGCGTTCGTCTCAGTGAGAGCTTCGACATAGATTGATGACCGGCTTCGCCTGCTGGTCTTCTGTTGCATGAATCTGCAGTGGCAAAAGGGGAGCAACTGCGTGAGAGAGACGGTTCTTGTCCTAAGGACAATTCTACGGATGATCTGCGTGAGCACGGCGTGCTTTTCCGTGTTCCTGGCGCTGGGGGGGGGATTCTTCAACTCCGCCCTGGCGGGGCTTACGACGTTCATCTTCATTTCAGTCGGACTCGGCCGGAGGGTGCTCGAGCGGCTGGTTCTATGGTCCACCATCCTGCTCATTGTTGACCGGGCAGGCCTCTTGCCGATTGCCGCGTGGTTGCATCGGATAGTTGCAATAGTTGATCGTACGTTGACTTGATGGCGCAATCGAGAGGGCGGCCACATTGCTCGTTGGCTGTTTTGAGGCGCCGCTTTCAATGCTGGCTTGGCTCTTGAACCCGCACAAACGCCTTGATGGCGTTCCAGTCCTGGTCCTCGACGGGGACTGACGAGTTTCTTGAGAGACAGGCCAAGTCGTCAACCGGAGACAGAGTTGGAGCATCCGATGCAGCTCTTAAGGGCGAGCTTCGAATTTATGAGCCCAAAGCGTACACACGGATTAGCTGAGCGGTCGCCCGCGATCATGGCCTTGTCGGCCGGACTTGCGCGTTCGAGAGAGTTGTACTCGCTGAAGTCACAGCAATGGGCACGCATGTTGAGCGCCTGGGCCGCCAGGATGCTCGGCCTTCTGCCGCCTCGTCTGGCCTTCCTGGTCCTCGTACTGCTCGAAATCGAGCAACTGCGGGGCCGGCATCTGCTCGAAAAGGCTTATCGGGTGCACGTCGCCGCGATGCTGGCGCAGGAGCCGGACCAGACCTTTTCGGGACTTGCGCGGCGATACTTCCCGGTCCAGTCGGCGGAGATCCTGTTGCGGCTCGGAGCCGATCGCGAGGCGTATGATCTCATCGTGCAGGATCAGCTCGCGGCTCGCTCGCTGGACTTGGCAAACACGATGATTCGTTCGCTGATCGAGCTCGCAGAGTTCGAAAAGGCGCATCAGGTTGCCTCACAGCTTCCTCTGCTCGCGGGGCCTGAGCTGGTGGCCCATCTGACTTTTCTCAAGGCCATGCTGGAAATCATAGCCGGCGACGAGACTTGCGCGATCGAAAGCATGACCAGCGCCTGTCAAAGCCTTCCCAGCTACATGCGTCCTCATCAGAACATGGCATCGCGGCCAGCGCGAAACTACCATCCCAATCCACTCGACTTTGCCTGCGGCTCTTTGGGCAGATTGTTCGATCTCTGCAACTTCGTAGGCCAGCGCGTCACTCATGTCGGCCGAGGCGAACTCGGTATCGACCTGTTTGCAAGGGCGCTTGCGGCGCAATCAGAGTTGCGCAGCAAGATCGTGCCGCCCTTGTCGGCGGAAACCAGCTATGTGTTGAGAAGGCTGTCCATTCCACTGGACGAATTGCGGGTCATTCCGGAGGAATGGACGACGCAAATCGGTCACCTCGGGATGCTCGACATCCTGTTCCGGATGCGTGACCTGGGATGGTGGTCGGGGAGGGCGCTGATCGTCGTGCGTTCGAACCTCGTTGCCAACAGGACGTTCTTTCGCCTGTTTGAAGGATTGGCCGACGTCGTGGTGATCGGAGAGACCGTCTCGCACGCGGTCGGTGAGGAGCTGCTGTCACTGCAACGATGGTACGGCATGAACTTCAATGTGTTTCGGCTGCCGAATGGCGAGGTCGTGCCGTGGCAGGAAGCCGGCGCTCTCGCCATCATGCAATGGGAGACGGAAGGGCGGGGCCACGTTTTGCGCGACGCATATGACCGGATTTTCGGGGCGACGCCGCAGGTCCAGGACGTGTTTCGACGGATGCGCAAAGCCTGGGGCATGAAGCCGGAAGATTGGTATGTGTGTCTGCATACCCGCGACGCGTCTCACTATGCCGAGGTCGATGGGACCGGTCAGACCCATCGCAACTCGCCGATCGAGACCTACCTTGATGCGATCCGCGCGGTCACCGACAAGGGAGGCTGGGTGATCAAGCTCGGTGGTCCGAATTCGCCCAGGCTGCCGTCCCTCGATCGCACAATTGACTATGCATTGAGCGACTTCCGCTCCGAATTGATGGACATCTGCCTGATCCGGAACGCCAGGGCGTTCATCGGCACGACCTCTGGATTGACGAATGTTGCGATCAGCTTCGGTATTCCGAGCGCCCTCGTCAACTGCATCACGACAGATCCGCAGTTATGGAACCGCGACGTTCGATTTGCGCTAAAGCCGGTGCGCCTGGCGGACGGCACAATGCTGACGCAGGCGCAGCTGACAACGGCCCCGTGGCGGTGGCGCCTGTTCGATGCCGGTGTTCTCGATCGTAATGGCGCGCATCCGCAGAACAACACCGCGGACGAAATTCGCGCTGTAGCCGAAGAGGTGGTCGATCTGGCCTCGGGGCGTCACGTGAATGGCGGCTCGCAACGTCTCTTGGCGCGCTGGCAGGAACAGCTGCCCACACCCCACTATTACGGCACCAGCAGAATCAGCGCCTATTATCTCAGCAAGTATGAAGCCGCCCTCCTGTAGCCGCCGCGGAGGGATCGATCTGCCCAGGGGTCTCTCAGCAGGTTTCGGGCGTGCTTCTCCAGGAAATATTTGCTCGGCCGCGAGCTGCCGAAGAAACCTGGCACCTGAACGTGGCGCTCCCAGCCGACGTCCACCTCGGGGGCAGGGCCTGTGCGCTGGGGATCCGAGATGTCGAGGACCTCGCGTACGGTCTCCAGGATCTCGTCCGAGCTGCTCTCGCTGACGACGAGTTCGGCGCGCGCTACGGACTCATATGTCGGGTAGGCCCAGCGATACTGCTCTGACGTCCACTCGCTGAGGGACAGCATGCGGCCGTCCGTCCTGTGCACCGGCTTGAGCGCGAAGCGGGTGTCCGTTGACCACAACAGGCCGATCGAGCTCAAGGCGTTCACCATGGCCGTCGGGATGCCGAAGCTCGTTGCCACATAGGCAAAGCCGGAGGTGGTTCCAATGAACATGCGGGCGCGGCGCATCAGATGGATGTCCATCGCCGGAAACTGGTCATCGCTGCGGGCATAGTCGATCACCCGCGCCATCTTCGGAAACGGGGGGACCTTGCGACCGCCCATCCGCACCACCCAGCCGCCGCATTCGGTGATGTGGCGGACCGCCTCGATATAGGTTGCGAGCGAGGCGTTGCGGATGGATTCGCCGACGCCCTCGGTATCGTTGCGCGTCTGGGCATCCCGCACATGGAGGCAGACGAACCAGTCGCCGTCAGCCATGCCCCATCGCCGTCGATAGTCCTGGTAGGTTTGCTCGATGCGAGAGTCGGCGAGCAAGCGGCGGTCGTAGATGTCGCGCAGCGGAAAAGTGCGTTGCCGGCTTTCCCACTGCTTGAGCGCCAGTGATCCCGCATCGTTCCAGTACACGGCGCGTCCGTCCTCGAAGCGGAAGGCCTGGTGCGAATCGCCGAGGAAGGGCGTCAGGCTGGCGAGCTCGTGCCAGACGCCCGGACTGGCGTTCTCGCCCAATGTGAGCGTCGGGCAGATGTCGGAGAACAGCGACAGGAACGGCTTGTTGGCGATCCGGTCCTTGTCGGCGAGCAGCAGGGGCTGACCTTGCCACCAGCCCATTTCCCGCATCATCAGGTGCACGTTGAGATGGCCATTGTGGCCGATGAGCGCGCTCCAGTCCGGAGAGAGCAGCTTGACGTCGGGCAGATCGGTCTCGAGCTTCTTGAGAAGGACCTTGAGCTCGGCGCTGGGAGCCGGCAAATGACGGCGCAGCCGCTGCTGGGTATCGGTCAGCTTGATATAAACCTGGGGGACATGAAAGCCCTCGCCGCTGTGATAGGTCGTCAGCAGCAGGTTGCGATAGGCGTAGAACAGGTTGATCTCCGCCAGGACCTCCCGCTGGGGATGGTCGGCAGGAAACCGCTCCCAGTACTGGCCGTGGTCCTCGCGTGCGACAAGGATGTCGTCGTGCCTGGGTAGGTCGAGCTGATGGACCAGCGTCTCGATCAATTCCTTGTCGCAGAAGTATTCCGGTACGTAGCGGTCCAGAGGGGCTTCGAACAGCTCGGGGTCGCCGTCTCGGCGGGCGTCGGCCTGTCGCCCCTCGAAACTCTTCTGCTCGAACCGGAAACTCCGGTGCTCGAGCATAACTTTGATCATCTCGGCAAAGCGGCGCAGGTGCTGCGGGCGGAGCGCAGTCCAATTGATCGTGTGGGCCTGCGCGAGCAGCTCCATGAAATAGCCCGACATCAGCTTCTTGATCAGCTGGCCGATCGACTCCATGAACTCATCGTCGACCCGCTCCCAGTCGATGTTGGGAAACAGCTCAAGAACGCGCTTTTCCTTCTCGCAGATCAGCAGGAACAGGATCAGCTCGTTGCAATACTGATCCGAGCGCGGCTTGGAGAGCACCCATTGCATTTCCTTTTCCAGATGGGGGCCGCAGAAATAGCGAAACTGCCGGTCGAACTCGTTACGATGCGCATGGCGGCGAAAGATCAGGGCGACCATGAAGGCCTGTCGGAACGTCAGCAGCGCAAAGATCAGGTCCTTGAACGGTTCGGCACGGTCTCCGGCTGCATTGAGGTACCAGCTGATCGCCTTCACGACACGTGCGGTCAGGCTCCCCTTCCATGATCGGATCACACCCGTCGGGCTTGGCGCGGGCTGGCCGGCCAGAATTGGAGGAGCGGACACGAAGGACATTTTGGAGCCCCACACATGAGCGCGACAGTTGTATAATTCATGACTATACTCGTTTTTGAATATAGAGCTATTCAGCTGACTGCAAGCCGCGGGGCAGCGAGGCTCGGCGCAGCGAAAGAGGTGGACGGCATGGAGATCAGTCTTGACTGTCGCCGTGGTGATGGCGGTTCCTTCGGTATTGTCATGCTTGTCAGGGAACCGGCCGACCGCTAGCTTTTGCCGGCGTTTCATGAGTTGTAGTCGGCGCCAGCCTTTGCGGAGGTCGCCTCGCAATCAGGAGGCTGCCGCTCTTGCGACGCCGGTTGGCCAAAGAGGGCGAGGGCATCCTGACGTATGCCTATGGATCCACAGACCGCCGGCCAAGCCTGTTGTTAGCAGCGCTGATTGCCACCAGGACGGTCGATGAGTTCCTGGAAAAGCGTGTGAATATCTCCGAACTTGTCAGCAGCCGGCGGCTGTCGCGCTGCGTCCTTTGGACGCAATCGATTGTTCTCCCGAAGTTGTCCTGGAGCGACCCGAACCGATGAACTTTGCTCAGCCGAACCTTGCCTTTGACAAGGCCCGCGCGACGCCGCTCGGCTATCGCAAGGATATTGACGGCCTGCGCGCGATCGCCGTGCTGCCGGTTCTCATTTACCACGCATTTCCCACCGCAGTCCCGGGTGGCTTCTACGGGGTCGATATCTTCTTCGTCATCTCCGGCTATCTGATCACCGGAATCATCCACAAGCAGATGCTGTCGAGCACGTTCAGCATCGCGGATTTCTATGTCCGCCGGGTCCGCCGCATCTTTCCGGCGTTGATCACGGTGGTGCTGGTCACGTTTCTGATCGCATGGTTCGTGCTGCCGCCGCGCGAGCTGAAATCGCTCGGCACCAACATCGCGGGCGGCGCCGTCTTCATCCAGAACTTCATTCTGCTCGGGCAGGTCGGCTATTTCGATCTCGCCGCCGAAAAGAAGCCGTTGCTGCATCTCTGGTCGCTCGCGATCGAGGAGCAATATTACATCGTCTGGCCGATCCTGTTGTTGTTGATCGGGAGCCGGCGCCGCAGAAGCCGGGCGATCACGCTTGCGCTGGCGGCGGCGTCGTTCATTGCCTGCCTGATCGTGCAGCCTCGTGCGCCCGATTACGCGTTCTATTTGCCGGTGACGCGGGCGTGGGAGCTGCTGGTCGGCTCCGGTCTGGCACTCTGGCTGGATGGACGCGATGCGGAGGCTCGCCCGCAGCGGCTGATCGACCACCGGCTCGTGCGCGAGCTCATCGCATGGGCCGCGTTGCTCGCGATCGTGGTCGCGTTCTGGCGCTACGGTCGCCCGACGCCGCATCCGGGCGTTCACACGCTGCTGCCGGTGCTCGGCGCCGCCGGCCTGATTGCGACCAGCGGCACACTGGTGCATCGCTACATTCTCTCCTCGATGCCCGCCGTCTTCGTCGGCCTGATCAGCTATCCGCTCTATCTCTGGCACTATCCGCTGATGGCCTATGCCCGCATCCAGTTTGTCGATGCGGTGCCGGCGTGGGTCATGATCGCCATCATCGCAGCCAGCCTGGCGTTGGCCTGGGCGACCTACCGCTTCATCGAGCGGCCGATCCGCTTCGGTCGCCAGCTGGTGCCGCTCAAGGTCGGCGGCCTGCTCGGAGCCATGGCGGCCCTGGGCATCGTCGGCGTCGTGGCTGACCAGACCAATGGTTTGCCGGTCCGGATTCCGGCCGAGCTCCGCGGCTTCATGCTCGACGGCAGCGAAACCGCGCGCTTCTGGCGGTCGGAAAAGTGCCTGCTGAAGCCGGATCAGAGCGCGTCCGAGTTTTCACCGGACTGCGCAGGCACCGGCCGGCATCCTCTCATCCTGGTGTGGGGGGATTCCTATGCGGCATCGCTCTATCCGGGACTGGCCCATTTCGGTGCAGAGCGCGGATTCGAGGTCGCGGAGTTCACGGCTTCCGCCTGCCCGCCGCTGCTCGGTTTCGTCCATCCGGAGCGGCGGTTCTGCAAGGGCGCGAACGACTTCGTCATCCAGAAGGTGGCGGAGCTCAAGCCGGATCTGGTGCTGTTCTATTCGACCTGGAGCTACAGCCCCGACGCCCTCCGCGACGGACTCGATAAGACGGTGTCGGCGTTGAAGGCGCTCAATGTCCCGCGGATCGCCCTGCTCGGACCGCCGGCAACCTGGCTCGGCGACAGCCTTCCGGCGAATATTCTCGACTATTATTTCCGGACGCACGCCGTGCTGCCGGCACGCACCAAGTTCCGCTCGAACGACAACTGGACGCGGGCGCTAGATGAATTTCTGGAGGCGCAAGCGCAGCGCGTGGGCATCCAATACATCTCGGCGCGCCGGATGATGTGCAACGACGACGGATGTCTCGCGCGGATCGGCGCGGATGGAGCCGACCTGACGGCCTATGATTCCGGCCATCTGACCAATCCAGGCTCGGTCTTCATAGCCAGGCAGACGCTGGAGGCGTTGCCTGGCTTCGATAAATAAGCCGTCGTCCGAGCGCCTGGGGCCGCGATGGATGATCCGATGGAGCTGACCGGTCGCGCCGGCGAGAAGGCCAGGGCCGGGGGCCTCGGTCCAGCTGGACGACGCTATCTCGGCTGCCTGCTCGGACTGACCGCGGCGATGCTGGGCGGTCTCGGCGTCTGGCTGGCGGCGCAGGGCGGCGACCATTTCGGCGCGATCAGCAGGGCGGCCGACCGGGCGTGGTATCGCAATTTCGGCGGCGACAGCGTCACCGAGATCCAGGACCAGGATCTGTTCTATCATCACATCGGCCGCTCGATCGACCATGTGCGCCAGGCCGACGTCATCATCCTCGGATCATCCCTGGTATCGTTCGCGGTCGACCAGGCCATCATGCGCGAACGCCTCGAACAGCGCTACGGACTGAAATTCTACAACATGGCGTTTGTCGGCATCGCCAGCGGCGAGTTCGTGCGGCAGATTGCGAACAAGCATCACATCCGTCCGCGGCTGTGGATCGTGAATGCCGATGACGGCGGAGGCGGCGGCAACTTCTTCCACCGGAACCTGATGCGGTCCTTCGGCGCCGACGCCCGCCAGATCCCGAGCATCAGGCTCAGCCGCTTCGGGGCGTATTATGAGGTGTTAAGGCGCAATCTGCGATGGCGGCTCGAAGACGCGACGCGGGATTGGCGCCATGCGCTCGCCGGTCAGCGTCCGGCGCCGCTGCCGCGCTTCGATCGCGACGATCGAACGGGCGCGGCCGACATGAGCACCTTTCCGCGCTTTCTGGCCGACGGCAATCCGACCGTGAAGATGACGCGCGATCCAGACTGTCATACCACGCCGGACGTGATTGCCAATGCGCGCGAGTTCGTGCAGTCGCTCGGAGCGCCCGTCGTGATGACCTTCGTGCCGAATTCCCACGGCTGCAGAACTCAGGTTCGCGACGTCGCCGACGCCATTGGCGTCGAGGTGGCGATGACCGCCCGCACCGACTATTCGAGCTGGGACGGCGGTGGCCATCTCGACCACAGGGGCGCCGCCGACTTCACCCTTGATCTCGTCAGCGCGCTGGAGAAGACGAGCGCGTTTCAGCGGATTCGCGAGAATGACGATCGCCAGCAGCGTTGAGCTCCGAGCCGCGGGCTCCGCCTCGTCGTCGCGCAGCACGGCGCAGGCGTTGACCTATCGGCCCGACATCGACGGGCTGCGCGCGGTCGCGGTGATCGCGGTGCTCATCTACCACGCCTTTCCGCAGCTGCTGCCGGGCGGCTTTGCCGGCGTGGACGTCTTCTTCGTGATCTCGGGCTATCTGATTACCGGGATCATCGATCGGCAATGCGCCGAGAAGAGCCTCAGCTTTGCAAGCTTCTACGCCCGCCGCATCCTGCGGATCTTTCCGGCTTTGATCGCCGTCGCGCTGGCGACATTCCTGATCGCGTGGTTCGTGCTGTCGGTGGCCGAGATGGAAGCGCTCGGGACCAACATCAAGGGCGCCGCAGCGTTCGTCGAGAACTTCATGCTGCACGAGCAGATCGTCGGCTATTTCGATCCTGGCGCCGAACGCCTTCCGCTGCTGCACCTGTGGTCGCTGGGCATTGAGGAGCAATACTACATCATCTGGCCGGCTGCCTTCGTGCTGATTGCCCGATGGCCGTCGCACAAGGTGGCCATCATTGCAGCCTTGGGGATCGGCTCCTTCGTGCTCTGTCTCGCGACACCGGCGCAAGATGCGGCCTGGGCGTTCTACTCCCCGACCACGCGGGGGTGGGAGCTGCTGGCGGGCTCGCTTGTGGCGGTCTGGAGGGCTCCGCGCCCGATTGTTCAAGCGGCCCCGTTGGCCGGCAACCTGCTCGCCGGCTTCGGCGCGGCCGGCATCCTGGCCGCATTCTTCCTCGTCAGCAGCAGCTCGCCCTGGCCCGGCGCCCGCACCATCGTCCCCGTGGCGGCGACCATGGCACTGATCGCGACCGGCGGCACATTCGTGCATCGCATGCTGGCTCAGCCTCCGCTGGTCTTCGTCGGCCTCATCAGCTACCCGCTCTATCTCTGGCATTATCCGCTGATCGCCTTCATGAAGCTTCACATCGGTGGAGCCGCCCCGGCTTGGATGCTGCTGATGATGCTCGGGCTGAGCGCCGTGCTGGCATGGCTCACCTACCGCTTCATCGAGCTGCCGATCAGGTTCGGCGCGGCGTCCATGTCCTGGCGGGTCTGGCCGTTGCTGGCCGCCATGACGGCCACGGGAGCGGTCGGAATCCTTGCGACGAGCACGCGCGGCCTGCCGGTCCGGTATGCCCCTGAGATCAGGGGCTTCTTGCTGTCCGGCAGCGAGACGTGGTCGCACTGGCGTCGCGGCCGCTGTCTGCTTGTTCTGCAGCCGGCTTCGGCCTTCGGCGCCGACTGCGCCGGGCAGGGCGGTCGGCCGCTGCTGCTGATCTGGGGCGATTCCTATGGCGCGGCGCTCTATCCAGGCTTGCTCCATTTCTCAGTGGAGCGCGGCTATGACGTCGCGCAGTACACCGCGTCCGCCTGTCCGCCGCTGATCGGCTACACGCTGGACGCTCGGCCGTTCTGCAAGAGCATCAACGACGACGTCGTGCTGCGGATCGGGCGCCTGAAGCCCGACGTCGTCATTCTCGACGCCACCTGGGGCTATGCCGAGGCGGTGCTGCGCGAGGATCTGCCGCGTACGGTCGCTGCGCTCAGGGCAAACGGCATTGCCAGGATCGTGCTGATGGGCCCGCCGCCGAGCTGGCTGGGCGGCGGCCTGTCCGCCAACGTGCTGGACTACTACCGGCAAACCGGACAGCTGCTGCCGGAGCGGACCCTGTTCCGCTCCAACGATGAATGGACGCGCGGCCGCGACGCCCTGTTCCGCGAGCTCACCCGTGAGCTCGGCATCGACTACATTTCGGTGCGCGACGTGTTCTGCAACGACGAGGGCTGTCTCAGCCGCATCGGTCCCGGCGCCTCGCAACTGACGGCATTCGATCCGGGGCACCTCACGGTGCCAGGTGCCATCTTCTTGGCGGGCCACACGATCGGCGACCTCTTAGGTTCCGCCCGGCGGCCGTCGCCGTAAGCCGGGTCAGATCGGATCGGCCGGAATGCCACGATAGGAATGGATCAGGAAGCGCGTGCCGCCGACCGAGTAGTCGCCACTGTTGGAGGCCTCGATCGCGAACATCTCGACCAGCTCCTTCCAGGCTTGCCGCTCGCCGGTGGTCGGGATCGCGCGATTGGCATTCCAATCGTCGAAGCAGATGACGGCGCCGATCGAGATCATGCCGCGCTCGAACAACGGGACCAGCGCATCCATGGTCGACTGATACAGGTCGCCGTCGAAATGGATCATCGCAAAGCGCGTCTCCGGCGGCAGCGTCTTCACGGTATCGGCGAACCAGCCCTCATAAAGTTCGAAACGGTGCGGCGGCAGGATCTTGCCGATGCGCTCGCGCAGCTCGGGCGCCGCCAGCACCTTGCAGCCGCCCTTGGCCCAGGCGCCGGAAATCACATGCGGCGCGACCTGATCGATCGGAGAGGTGATCTCGGGCAGTCCCTCGAAGCTGTCGAACAGCCGCAACACGCGAAACGGGTTTTCGCCCGAGGCGCTCTTGGCAAGCGGCTGACGCTGAAGATCAAACACCATCGACATCGCCAGCGTTGCCGCGCTGAAGCCGCCCATCGTGCCGAATTCCGCGACGTCGCCGTTCACATGCGCGCTGTTGATGTATTGAACGCTGAGCGTGAGCGCCTTGGCGATCTCCTTGGCGGGCAGGATCAGCACGTCCTCATAACCGTAATAAGACGCAGGCGAGGGGAGCTGCTTGGCCTTGTATTTCTCGAGCGCAATGTCCTGGATCACCCGCCCGTCGTCGCTGCCGTGAAAAGCGGGAGCTGCGATCGCGATGGCCGGTGTGATGGCGGACGCGCTCGCTTCATCCGGACCATATGGCCAGGGCAACGGCGGCTCGAACATGATGGCGCGCTTGACCGACCGCAACCAATAGAGCGCCGGCGGCGGCAGCACATTGGCAAGCCCATTCTTCAACGCGGTAAGCATTGACACATCTCCGATGCGGTCCAAGCCAATAGCCACGCGACCTTACAACAAGCGGCTGTTGCGCGAGCTGCGGCCTAGCCATCTCGCTTAACGGCCCCAGGAGGGCTCTGCAAGGGAAAGGTCAGTCGGCGGCCTAGCAGCTGCGGACCGCGGTCCGTTTCATTTCGCAGGAAAGGCAGTGCGTTGTCGCGCTCCTGGGGCGCATTCTCTCGACACGTCCGGGCATTGGACAAGTCTCCGGAGACCTGCGACAACAAGGTCGTCGACAGGCATGGCGACCGGGAGGGGCAATGGGACTGATCGCAGCCGGAAAAAATGCCACTAACCAGATGTTGCGCTCGTTTGGTTTGCAGTTGGTCCGAACCGAGACGATCGACCGGCTTGCAGCGGTCGCACGCGCCCCGGTGGTGCCAGAACCGCAGCCGCCGGCTGCAGCCGTGGTTACCCCTGCGGCGCCTGTCGTGGTGGACCCCGTTGCTCAACAGGTGGAGATAGCGTTTCAGAGCAGCGTCGAGGCCAACAAGTTCCGCATGACTCCCCGGGATGGCGAACCTGTAGAGACCGTCAGCCGGGCCTATCTCACGACGTTGCAGCGTGAGTCGGCTGCGCTCCGTGCACAGGGCGACGAACTGGTGCGCCTGCGCCGTACGGTCGAACTCTTGTCGGCCGGAGGAGCGTCCGCGCAGTCGCCATCTTCGCCCTCGGTCGAGGTCGAGCGTCCGGCGGGCGACGGCATATATGTTCCGGTCTACGATTTCGACGGGTTGCGCAACGATCCCTACATTGTTCACAACCACGACTTCATGCGGGATCCGCGCTTCGTTGCCGCCTACAAACGCGCCGTCCAGGCGACCGTCATCGATCATCGCTATTACTGGCGCGTCCATGTCGCGCTGTGGTGTGCGAGCCTGGCGCTGCGGCTGGACGGCGACTTCGTCGAATGCGGCGTGTGGAAGGGACTCCTGAGCACCGCCATTGCCTCCTATTACGATTGGAACAAGGTGGGCCGGAAGTTCTTCCTGTTCGACACGTTCCGGGGCGTCGACGAGACTCAATTGGCGGACGAGGAGCTGATCAACATTCCGCATTTCCGCATCGGCTATGGTGAGGACATCTATGACCACGTCGTCCGTAATTTTGCGGAATTCAAGGACGTCGTGATCACCCGCGGCAGCGTTCCGGAGACGCTGACCAGCGTCGACATCGGCAAGGTCGCCTACCTCTCGATCGACATGAACAATGCGGCCCCCGAGATCGCCGCCGCGACCTATTTCTGGGACAAGCTGTTGCCGGGCGCGCCGATCCTGCTCGATGACTACGGGTTCGTGCGCTACGAGGCCCAGAAGGAAGCGTTCGACAAGTTTGCAGCGGAGCGGGGCGTCGCCATCCTGGCGCTGCCGACCGGACAGGGCCTGATGATTAAACCCTATTCCTGATCCCAGACGAGCGGACGCCGCGTCAGTCCATCCGCGGCTTCATGCCGCGGTAGGAATGGATGATGAACTTCGTGCTCTGGATCGCGTAGTCGCCGGAGTGGCTGGCGACGATATTGAAACGACTGACCAGATCGGCCCAGGCCTTGCGCTCGCCGGCGTCCGGGTCGGCTTCGTTGCAGTTCCAGTCGTCAAAGCAGATCACGGCGCCCTTGGAAATGAAGCCGCGTTCGAAACACGGGACCAGCGCATCCATGGTCGACGAATACAGATCGCCGTCGAAATGGATCAGGGCGAGGCGCGTATCGTCAGGCAGCTGCTTGACGGTATCAGAGAACCAGCCTTCGTAGATCCGGACCCGGCTCGGTGGAATGATCGCCTCGACCATGGTCCGCAGTTCGTTTGCACTGAGGATCCGGCAACCGCCTTTTGACCAGGTTCCGGACTTCACGTGCTGCGACTCGAGGTCGACTTTGTCGGTGATCTCCGGCAGCCCCTCGAAACTGTCGAACAAACGCAAGGTGCGCAGCGGATGGTTCGGCTGGTAGCGCGGATCGAACACCATCGCGTTGGCCAGCGTTCGCGCGGTGAAGCCGCCCATGGTGCCGAATTCGGCGATGTCGCCCTTTACGTCGGCGCTGTTGATGTACATCACGCTCAGGGTCAGCGTGCGCGCGATCTCCTTGGCCGGCAGGATCAGCACGTCATCGACGTCGAAGAACAGATACGGCGCGCTGATCTTGTGGGCGTCGAGCCGTTCCAGCGCCTCGGTCTGTCTCGTCCGCGGTTCATGCGCAGCCGGTTGCACCTCATCAGTGGGCGCGGAGACGGCTTCGGATGCAGGCGCGGGCGCTTCGGCCGCTTGCGGGCGCTCCGGCGGCGGCTGCCCCATCAGGGCGCGCTTGATCGAGCGCAGCTTGAAGAGCGTTTGAGGTGGCAGTCCTTCAGCAATCGCAACCTTCAATGACTTCGTCATTGGCAGCCCCGTCCCGTGCTCTTGCCTCTGGAAGCACATTTATAGAGACATTCTGCAGAGATCGCAAAAGCGCCATCCCCCCCAGACGGTGTGGGTCTGCTTTCGCTCCGCCGACACCTGCCGCGGGGCCTTCACGAGGCGGACTATGCTCGATCGACCGGAATTCGCCGGGTCGTCAGCGCGATGAGCCCTGTGCCGCCCTCGCGCCCTCCCGGTGAGAGGGCGAGGGCCAGCTTGTCGGGCGACGGTGGAAGAGCCGGCCGCCGCCCGTCGTTCCGTCTCATTCGAAGAAAATGAATTCGTGGTCGCCGGTGTAGCCCGAGCGCTTGAACTCGAACGCCCATTCCTCGGGGGTGTGGAAGATGCGGCAGGTGAGCTGCCAGTACATCAGGTTCACCTTCTCGCGCTCGTTGCGGTAACCCTCGACGCAGAGATATTTGGCGCCGCGACTGACGCGCTCCATCTCGCGCAGCGCGGCATCGAGATCGTAGTTGTAGAGATTGTGCAGCGTGTTGATCGAGATGACGAGATCGAAATACTTGTCGGGGTAGGGCAGCTTGGCAGCGCTGCCGACCTGGCAGAACGGCTTCACGCTTTCCATCGTATGCTCGACTCCATAGGAGGAGATGTCGATGCCGGCGACCTCGAGATCCGGGATGGCCTCGCGGAAATCGTGCAGGATGAAGCCCTTGCCGGAGCCGACGTCGAGCACGCGCATGCCCGGCTTGATGCCGTAGGTCTCGATCATGGCGTCGGCGACCTTGCGCCAGCGGCCGTCATATTTATAGCCGCCATAGCCGGTCTCGCGGCTGCCGTCCCAATAGTCATAGTCGAACTTGATCGCCATCTCGGCGACATCGGCCTTGTCGCGCTGGGTGACGCGCGCGAGATAGTCGCGCTTGGTCGATTTGTGGACGAGACTGACGAACTCGCGATAGGCCATGAAGATCTCCGGGCGTTACGATATCGGTTAGTCGGATGTGGCGCCGATCAGGCCGAGCTGCGCTTCGGCCTTGGCGAGCTGCACGGCGCAGCGTTGCGCCCAGGCGCCGGTGTCGGCGAAGGCGCGTCTGACGGCGCCGAGCGGCAGGAAGTCGTTCAGGATGATGCAGGTCCACTTGACCTGGTAGGCGTCGAGCAGCAGGCGGCAGCGTGCGACGCTGGCCGCGTCGAGTCCGAGGCCGTCGGCCAGCTGGTCGATGAAATGCTCGTGCGCGGCGAGCGGCACCGGCACCTCGGGCTGGCAGAAGAAGTCCGACACCAGCTTGGCCGGGTCGTCGCGGCCGGCATATTCGAAATCCAGGAAGGTCAGCTTGCCCTGGTCGTCGATCAGCGCGTTGTGGAAGCCGAAGTCGGATGGGGACAGGCAGACCTGATCGGCCGGAATGGCTGCATCGAGGGCAAGGCCTTCGGCCGCGGCGCCGCGCAGAATGGTTGCCTTCACCTCTGCCCAGGCCGGCTGCAGCCGCGTTGCGACGAACTGCCTGGCCTCGGACACGTGCGGCACGTCGGCATCGAGCGTCGCAAGCCGGGCCACGCGGCGCTCGACGGTCGCGATGTGCTCGGCGAGCGAGAAGCAGGCTTCCGATCCCGGCGCCAGAGTGGGGCGCGGCGGGGCATTCACCGCGAGCACGAAGTCAATCGCGGCATCCACATGAGCCGGCGCCAGCTCGGCGGCGGTCAGCTTGCGTCCTTCGACGAAGCTGTAGAGCCCGGCCTGCACGGCGCGGTCGCAGGCCATCGGCTCGGGCACGACGCGAACACCGCGCGACCAGGCATGGCTGATGAAGCTCCACTCGGCGCCCAGCCGGTCGCGGCTGTCGCGGGCGTCGGTGAAGTAACGCTTGAGGACGAGGGGGCCAGCCTCGGTGTCGACGCGAAAGACCTGATTGTTGCGGCCGCCGGCCAGACGCGTCAACGCCGTGGGGGTGGCCTTGCCGGCCTGCGCAGCGAGGCGCTGCGCCAGCGCCAGCAGGGCGGCATCGGTGTCCGCGCCGGCCTCAGCCGCGGTCACGGACGACATCCGCCGCGATCTCGACCCAGGAGGCGCGACGCTCGTAAGGCACGGGCTTGGCTGCGAACTGGTTTTCCGGATCGAACAGCACCTTGCGCATCCCGTCCGGAAATCCGCTCATCGCCAGGATCTCCGGCAGATCGTCGACGAACAGCTCGCAGGCCAGCGCATGGGCGCGAGCCACCTTCTCGTCCTTGGTCAGTTCGAAGAACACCCTGTCGGGCGCGATCTGGCCGGACGCTTCGCCCATCAGGCCGCGGTCGGTCAGGAAGCCGCGCGCGGCGGCATGCATGTCGTGCTTCGGGCCCAGAATGGGGTGCTTGGTCTTATGGCTGACGATGAACAGGTCATGGCCGGCGGCCCGCGCCGCGGCGACGAACTCCGCGAAGCCGGGGTAGGGCGACACCAGGTCCATGCGGGCGCCGTAGACGTAGCCCTGCAGCTCGGTGAAGTCGTCCTTGCGGCCGCTGCCGTTGAGATGGTCGCGGACGCTGTTCTTGTCGCGGCCGAGATCGGCCGGGATCAGGCCGCGCTCGAGGGCTGCCGCATGAAACACGCCGTCATAGCAGGCGATCGTGTTGTCGAAGTCGATCCCGATCCGCATGGCCTGGACTTAACGCAGCGACATGTCGATCAGCGGACGGCCGACCTTGCCGGCGGCGAGATCCTGCAGCGCCTGATCGGCCTGGGCGAGGCTGTAGGGCTTTGACAGGAGGTCCCGCACCGGGAAACGGCCGGAGTTCAAGAGCCGCCCGTAGCGCCCGTAGTCGCGATCCGGCATGCTGTCGCCACCCCAGGTGCCGAGCAGGCTCTTGCCCTGGTTGAAGACGCCCGGATTGAGCGACAGCACGGCGCCGTGCTTGGCATTGCCGATGACCACCGCTCGGCCGCCCTGCTGGCGGGTGGCGTTGATGGCCTGCTCCATCACGGCCGGAATGCCGGAGGACTCAACCGCGAGATCAACGCCCTGCGGCACGATCTTCTTGATCTCGGCCAGCACGTCGCCGGAGGCGTCGATCACATGGGTCGCGCCGTAGATCTGGGCGAGCGCACGTCGCGTCGGGTTGGGGTCGATGCCGATCACCGGCATGGCGCCGGCGAGTGCGGCGGCCATCAGCGCGTTCAGACCGATGCCGCCGGTGCCGAACACGGCGACCGCATCGCCGGGCTGGACCTTCAGCACGTTGTAGACCGCGCCCATGCCAGTCGGAGCGGCGCAGCCGAGCAGCACGGCGACATCCATCGGCAGGTCCGGCGGCAGCAGGGTCAGGCGGTTTTCGCTGACCACGGCATGGCGCTGGAAGGTGGTGACGCCGCCGGCGTTGACCTTCTTGCCGTCCCAGTCATAGACGGCGCCGCCCGCCTCGATGCCCGTGCCCTTGATCCAGGACAGTACGACCTTGTCGCCGACCTTGACCTTGGTGACGGCGCTGCCGGCTTCGATCACCGTGCCGGTGCCTTCATGGCCCAGGCAATGCGGCACCCATTTGTCCTCGCCCTTGTCGCCGCGCCACTCCATCACCTGCGTGCCGCAGGCGCCGGAATAAGCGATCTCGACCAGGACCTGCCCCGGCTTCAGGGCCGGCGTCTCGATCTCGGCCAGGACGAGCGGCTGGCCGGTCTGGACCAGGAGGGCAGCTTGGGTCTTCATGTGATGTCTCAGCTCAACGCGTGGATGATCTTGTCCGCGATCTGGTGGCCGGTCAGTCCCAGCTCCTCGCGAGCATATTCCTGTTCGCCTGATTTCTTGAAGAAGGCGTCCGGCGTGCCGAAGCGCAGGAACTTCTGGTGCTTCGTCTCGGTATCGGCAAGCCATTCGGACACGGCCGAGCCGAAGCCGCCGATCAGCGAATGCTCCTCGATGGTCGCGACAAGCTTGAAGCGGCTGAAGGCCTGCTTGAGCTTGTCCTCATCCAGCGGCTTCACGGTGTGAAAGCTGACGACCTCGGCGGAGATGCCCTTCTCCTTCAACTTGTGTGCGGCCTCAATGACTTCCGGCAGCATGTTGCCGGTCGAGAGCAGGCACACATCGCTGCCTTCCTCGATCGTGATCGCCTTGCCGATCTTGAAATCCGCAATCGGGCCCTTGTGAACGACAGGCTCGCCCTTCTTGCCCATGCGGATGTAGACCGGCCGGTCCTGCTGCATCGCCGCGCGCAGCGCACCGCGCACCTCGAAAGCGTCGCCGGGGCAGATCACGACCATGTTCGGGATCGAGCGCAGGAACGAGATGTCCTCGCAGGCGTGGTGGGTCGGGCCGAGACCGGAATAAGCGAGGCCGGCGCCGACCGCGACGATCGTGACTGGCGCCTCGTGATAGCAGACGTCGGTGCGGATCTGCTCCAGGCAGCGCGTCGTCACGAAGGGGGTGATGGTGTAGGCGACCGGGCGCAGGCCGTTCATGGCCATGCCGGCGGCAACGCCCATCATGTTGGCTTCGGCGACGCCGCAGTTGAAGAAGCGGCTCGGATGCTTGTCCTTGAACTTGTCGAACAGCCGGTTGCCGATGTCACCCGACAGCATGACGACGCGGCTGTCCTCGTTGCCGAGCTTGGTCAGTTCGTCCGCGAATGCGTTTCTCATGACAGGCCGAGCTCCTTGAACGACTTGACGACTTCCTCAGCGGTGGGGGCGCGGTAATGCCAGTTGTTGTCGTCCTCCATGAACGACACGCCCTTGCCCTTGACCGTGTGGGCGATCAGCGCCACCGGCTTGCCCGACCCGTTCGGAATGTTCTGCATGGCCTCGGCGAGCGCGCCGACGTCATGGCCGTCGATCTCATGCGCGTCCCAGCCGAAGGCGGCCCATTTGTCGCGCAGCGGCGCCAGCATCAGGGTCTCGTTGGAGCGCGCGGTGGCCTGCCACTTGTTGTAGTCGACGACGACGCAGACATTCTCGAGTTTCTGGGCGGCGGCGAACATCGCGGCCTCCCAGACCGAGCCCTCATTGTTCTCGCCGTCCGACAGCAGAGCGAACACGCGGAAGCTCTCGCCCTTGATGCGGCCCGCCAGCGCCATGCCGCAGCCCAGCGGCAGGCCGTGGCCGAGCGAGCCGGTCGCGGCCTCGACGCCGGGCAGAAGGTTCGCCGGCGGATGTTCGGCGAGCCGGCCGCCGTCCTGGCAATAGGTATCGAGCTCCTCGATCGGGAAGTAGCCCTTCATCGCCAAGGTCGCGAACAGCGCCGCGGCGGCATGACCCTTGGACAGGATGAACCGGTCGCGCAGCGGATCGGTGGGGTTTTTCGGGTCGATGTTCAGCACGTGCCAATAAGCAGCAGTCATCGCATCGGCGCAGGACAGCGACGAGGCCAGATGCGCGGCCTGGGCCTTGTGCGACATCTCGATGATCTTGCCGCGCAGCCTGGCGGCCTGCGCCTTCAGGGCGGCGACGTCGGGCTTGGCCTCGGTGCTCCGGACTGCAACGTTCATCGTGCTCTCCAGTCGCGCTTCCCGTCAGGAAGCGCAGGGGTCGATCAGGGTGTCGATCAGGGTTTATGTTCGTACTTGGTCGGCAGCTTGGCCATGACATTCTCGAAGCGTCGCGCCCAGGCGATGACGTCGTCGATGCCCTGTTCCAGCGAGTAGGTGTCGCGCCAGCCGAGCTCGGTGCGCAGCTTGAAGCTGTCGAGCGTATAGGCGGTATCCTTGCCCGGCCGCTCCGGGCCGATCTCGACGCAGTCTTCGAACGACTTGCCGAGCCGGGCCAGGATCATCTCGACCAGCGTGCGGATCGAGACCAGCTCATAGCCGGAGATGTGGTAGGTCTCGCCGAGCTTGCCGCTGCGGCCGATCTTCACCGTCGCGTCCGACACGTCGGTCATGTGGATGAACACGCGCACCGACTTGCCGCCCCCGTCGAGCCGCAACTTCTGCCCGGTCATCGCGGCGACGATGGTCCGCGGCACGATCCGGTAGAGCTGCTGGCCCGGGCCGTAGACATTGGCGGCGCGGGTGAAGACCACGGGGAATTGGTAGTTGGCGAAATAGGTGCGCAGGCTCATGTCGCCAGCCGCGCGCGACACCGCGTAGGGCGTCGACGGGTTGAAGGCTGCGTCCTCACGGACCCAGCCCTCGGTCGAGCCGTAGACTTCCGGCGTCGTGACGTGGACGTAGCGGTCGAGGCCGTCATAGTTGCGCAGGATGTCGTGCAAGCGGACGGCCGAGACGACGTTGGTCATCATCCAGTGGTCCGGATACAGCCAGCTCTCGCCGACCATGCTTTGGGCTGCGAAGTTCACGACATGGGTCGGCCGCTCGGCCGCCAGCAGCGCCTTCAGCGCATCGAGATCGTGGTTGAGATCGACGCGCTTGAAGCGGACATTGCCGGGACGCTTCTGCCACTTGTAGGGCAGGAACGCCTCATGCGGCTCGTCCGAGCGGCTGGTCGCGATGACGTCGTGACCGGCCGCAGCCAGGAAATCGACGAAGGTTGCGCCCGAAAACGAGTTCGAGCCGAGTATCAGGTACTTTTCGTTCGCAGCCATCGTCCTTGCCCGTCAGACCTCGCGCGTCGTGATGATCTCGCCGCGCTGGGCGTACAGCCACTGCATGATCATGTGGCCGATCACCATCTGCGCATCCTCGGCGATCTGCATGTCGTTGACCGCGAAGTGGATCGGCACGTCGGCAAGCGCCTTGGCCTTGCCGCCGGAGAAGCCGAGCACGGCATAGCTGGTCATACCGACCGTCTTGGCCTCTTCGAGCGCCTTCAGGATGTTCGGCGAGTTACCGGAGCCGGAGAAGGTGATCAGCACGTCGCCCTTGCGCGCGAGCACCGCGAGCTGCAGCGAGAACACCTGGTCGTAGCCTTCGTCATTGGCGAGGCAGGTGATCACGGACGGGTTCGACGACAGCGAATGCACGCGCAGGCCCGAGCCCGGCGTCTTCGACAGCGCGTAGAGGAAGTCGTTGGCGAGGTGGTTGGCGTTGCCGCCGCTGCCGCCATTGCCGCAGAAGAACACCTGCCGGCCGGTCTGCCAGCAGTCGCGCAGATCATAGGCGAGCTTCTCGACGGGAGACCAGTCAAAGTCCTTCAGCACGGTGCTGAAGCGGCTGGTGTAGTCGGCGAACAGGCTGCCGGGGGTCTTGAAGGTGAGGGCGTTCATTTCACGACCTCTTTCTCCATCCATTTCAGATTGTACCAGCGGTCGTCATTCTTCAGCTGGCCCTGCGAATACATGCCGATGATTTCCTTGATCGCGTCCTCCACCGTCTTCTTCGGGCGGAAACCGGTCGCGAGCAGGCGATCGGAATTGACGCGGTAGCTGCGCGGATCGTTCGAGGGCGTCACGACGACCTCGGCCGGCACGTGCTTGGTGACGAGCTTGGCGATGTCGAGGATCGAGATGTTCTCGAAGCCGGCATTGTAGACGCCGGTGTGCTCAGGATGATCGAGCAGGAACAGATAAAGGTCGGTGATGTCGTCGATGTGAATGTTCGGCCGGGTCTGGTCGCCGCCGAACACAGTGATTCGGCCATTCATCAATGCCTGCATCGTCAGCATGTTCACCGACACGTCGAGGCGCTGGCGCGGAGAATAGCCGCACACGGTGGCAGGACGGACGATCTGCACCACCATGTCGTCCTTGTAGGACAGCACAATGCGCTCGCCGCACATCTTGGTCTTGTTGTATTCGGAGATCGGCAGCAGTTCGAGATCCTCAGTCACCTGCTCCTCTTCCTTGACGCCATAGACGCTGCCGGAGGAGGCGTAGATGAAGCGCTTGATCCCGTGCCGATAGGCGCGATCAGCGAGCTGCATCGTGGCGAGGCAGGAGATCTCCCAGGTGAGCTTCGGATCGAGATCGCCGCAAGGGTCGTTGGCGACGCTGGACAGATGAATGATCGCGTCGACGCCGGTCAGGTCGATCGCGTCCGGATTGCGGACGTCACCCTGGACGACCGTCAGGTCCGGATGTGGCTCCAGGAAATTGCCGAACCACATGATGTCGAACGCGACGACCTTGTGGCCGGCCTTCAAAAGCTTCGGCACCAGCACGCTGCCCTTGTAGCCGCACGCTCCGGTCACGAATATTTTCATCTACAGAATCCCCGTGGCTCGCCTGTCGTCTCGCCGGCTGGTGCGTCGTTCGCACCCTTATACAAATTGGCAGAGGTGGGCGACCAACCCAGCGGCCAAAGCCGCCCGTCAAGCGTCCTCGCCACGGCGCGGTCTGTGATTAAACTCCAAATGGGCCCGGCGCAAGCTTTCCGGGTTACCGATATCCCGATGATAACCGCTCGTTTCCACGCATAAAATGCGTCCCAGATAGTTGGGGATGACCTCGGTCGAGAGATCGACGACGCTCTTTCCGAGCGCCGCGATGTCGTCGATGACAGCATGCTCGAACACATAGACCGCGCCATTGGCGAGGTTCCCAGGCGGATTTTTGACCTTCTCGTGGAAGGCGAGCACCCTGTTCTGCTGATCCAGCTCGAGGATACCGCATGAACTCGGATCGTCAGTTCGGAATGCGAGCATCGTCATGATACAGCCGGACGGCCGGTTGCGATGCGCCGCGAGCAGCCCCTCGACGTCGAAATCCGTGAGATTGTCGGCATGGGCCACGAGAAATGGCTGGTCGGCGAACCAGGCCCGGTTGGCGAGCACGGTGCCACCCGTGCCGAGCAGTTCATCTTCGTGAACGAGGTCGATCCGGTCGCGCCACCGCGACTGGGCGACATGAGCTTGCACCTGCTCTGCGAGCCAGTGGGTGTTCAGGAGCGCCCGCTCGACGCCGCCCTCAAAAACGAGGTCGAGCCAATAGTCCAAAAGCGGCCGGTCGTGCACACGGACCAGGCATTTCGGCGTCGTGTTGGTCAGCGGGCGCAGCCGGCTTCCGATGCCGGCGGCGAGCAGAAGGGCACGCATGACGGCATCCTACTCGTGGCTGAAGCCGGTTTCGTCGATTTCCTTGACCAGTTCCGCGGTCGTCAGCGGCAGGTTGCCGACCCGGGAGACCTGGAGAGCTGCGGCCAGTGAGCCGAGATAGGAGGCTTCCCAGATATCGGCTCCCGCGCGCAGGCCCATCGAGCAGGCCATGAAGAAGCTGTCGCCCGCGCCGGACACGTCCTTCGGCGACGGATTGAACGCGGGCAGGCGGTCGGAGGTGAAGATACCCTCCGCCATGGTGTTGATCAGCGCGCCTTCGGCGCCCAGCGTAATCACCAGGTTCTTGGTACGGGCCCGTTCGACCAGCCGTTCGCTGATGACAGCCAGGCCCGAGATGAAGTCGTTCAACGCAACGCGTGCCTCGCGCTCGGTCGGGGTCAGCAGGGTCATGCCCTTGAAACGGGAGACGTCGCCGGTCTGCGACGACACCTGGCTGTCAGCCGCCATCATCACGCCCTTGGAGCGGGCGCGATCCGCCACCGCGTCGACCAGATCCTGCGGCAGGCAGCCGTAGTTGAAGCAGGAGAACAGCAGCAGATCACAGGTCTTCAGGGCGCGCTCGACCGAGGTCAGCATCTGCCGCTGCAGATCCGCGTCGGAGGCGTGCTGGCGCAGATGATTGACCCGCAGCAACGTCTTATTCAGCGCGCGAAAGCGCTGCTTTCGCGTGGTCGGGCGCGTCTGGTCCGTGAAAGCGTTGAAACTCACGCCATGCTGCTCAAGCGTGTGACGGGCAAAGCGCGCCGCCTCATCGTCACCGACCAGCGTGAAGAACTGCACGTCGGCGCCGAGACCATGTGCATGTGCTGCTACCGCGCCGGCGCCGCCGACAAAGGTGCGGGTCATCAGCGGCGTCACGACGATGGTCGGATCCTCCTGGGACATGCCGACGGCGTCGCAGGTGACGTACTCGTCCACGATCAGGTCGCCGATGACGGCCACCCGCATGCCGGCAAGCTTGCCGAGCAGATCCTTCAAGGCTCCGATCTCGAAACCGTGGCGCTTGGGGAATTCCTGCGGCTTGCGGACGGTTGAGATATCGACGTTTGCGTCCCGTTCCAAAAGGGACAGGGAGGCGAAACGCAACTCGCCGGATGAGAAGATCAGCCGGCCGCCATAGGAGTCGACTGCCTCCTGTTCGGGATTGGCGCGGTCCTCGAACTCCTTGCCCTTGACGACGACGGTCGGCTTCAGGTGCGAGATGAACTCGGACGCGGACGTTTCCAGCCGCACGGCATGGTGCACAAAGGCGATGGAGCGTACATTTTCCAGGCGCATGTCCTGCGCCAAAGTCACGCCCGGTGTGGAATCGGGGTTGACCCCGACGACGAGCACATCTGCCTGTTCAGCCGCGAATTTCAGCAGCCGCAGATGTCCGGGGTGCACGACGTTGAAATTGCCCGATACGAAGGCAATCGTCTGCCCAGGCTCACAGGACGTGCGAATAGTCTGACAGGCCAGATCCGTCTGGGTCATATCGATCACCTGATCCAAGATTCGTCTCCGGCTCAGCCGCGCTGCGACAACTGAGATGACATTGCAGGTCTCATGCGAGCAGGATGACCGAATCGCTGACGTGAAATGCATGACCGGCTTGGCGTCCCGGCGTCGGGACACGCCGTTCCATCAAGCACGTGGCTGCTCGCGGACGTTGATTTCATTGTAAAAAGTCGAAGCATTCTCATGATCTGAAGCAATGAACCGGCGGCATCCAGGTTTTTCGGCCCATCTCTTTAACAGGTGTGCGCAGCAGCACAAACCCCTCGGCACAACGGACTGAGATTCGGGCTGCCACTGCAACGGATGGTTGTTTCACCTGCTTACGCGAACATGACATTCGGCACGCTGCGGCATTCGCCAAGAAAAATGTGGTTTTGCTAAGGGATGATAGCGCCTCGAGGGAGCGGCCGCTGGTCCAGCTGATGCCGCGGCGGCGCCGCTGGTTGCATCCGCTGCGATCTCGCGCGAAAATCCCGTCCCGCCACCGGATCACCAGCTTTGCCGCGGGCTTGCCTGTAACGGATCGATCGAGGCCAAGCGCAGTGCTCACCCGCCACTGGTCCCGTGGCGACTGTACTCATGCTGGTTCCGCGGGACCAGACTTGGAGGTGGCGTCCTCGTCGCGGGCGGCGAATCAGCTGATTCGCGGTGTGAACGCGCCGGGGCAACTCAGTGGTAAAGGTCGAACTGCTCGTTCTGTCCGCGGTCGAGGTCTGCCGCCAAGCTGCTGCGGTCAATCCGCGGAAGGTATTTGGCGAAGTCGGGCTTTTCCAGCAAAGCGAGATACGTCTTCAACATGCCCCGTTCGGAGGGATGCGCAGGATCAAAGAAATTGTTGGGGTCCTGCGAGGTCTGTGTGCGACTCATATCGAAGAACGAAATTCCGAGCCTGGCGAATCTGTTTGCCGTCTGCTCACTCTTGAGGTCGCGCCAGATCCCTGAATAGGGCCAATAGGACTCGTTTGTATCGAGGAAGGCTGCGGCGCTTTCAAGAAACGGATATTGGATCGCGATGACCTGGAACTGGCGTTCATGCGCGAGGCGTGACAGACGCTCGATCTCGCCGAACTGCCGTTCGCTGAGCTGCGGGGCTCCAGGAAACGAGGACGTCACATATTGGGGGCCACGTGACAATGTCTCGTCCGCTATTCGCCGATAGGGGGGAGCAACCATCACCGAACCGTCCTGTCGGAAGCCGAACTTGCCGCGGATCGCCTCTGTTCCAACCAGCCTGTTGCCATCCACCGGTTCGGTCTGCGGCGCCGTGACAGCCGCCAGGATCGCATCGCGATCTCCGTTGTTCCGGATCACGAAGTCGGCGACGTCGTGCAGCTTACGCCGATGAGAGTCGAGGCCCTGGCTGAAATCCATCGTCCGCTCCTTCTGCCAGGCTTCGGCGAGAAAGTCGCCGAACAGGAAGTAATCCAGAGCGACAATGACGATTCGGGGCTTCGCGACCCGGGTTGCGCGGTCAATGAAATCGACGACATGCGTCAGTGGCCACGCCGTGAGGCAGGCGTTGTAGGCGACATAAGGACGGAACATCTGCGCGCGAGCCTGACCGCAGCGCGAGCTTCCGACCAGCAGCACCTCGGGCTGGACCCGCTTGATGCGTTCGAGCTTGTAGGGAGCATAATCCTTGAACGAGCCGAGCCAGACAACCCGTTCAGTTTGCGACTGCTCGGAGGCGATCGTCGACAGCGGGATCGTTGCGCCCAATCGCCAGCCCGCCCACTCCAAGACCACCAGCAGCGGAATGAACGCGGCGACGAAAAGCGCAATGACGATCGCAACATATCGCGCCACAACAAACGTCCAATTTGCCGGTATCGTTCGCTTCTAATTGCGGACAATTAGGCCCGCAATCCGTGTTTCTCCGGGCTTGATTGTGGCGGCAGTTACGAGGTCGGGAGCGCCGGCTCACGCAGATGGCTACCGAGCTGCGCGGCGTTCGATCAGGTCAGAATGCAACTCGATCCGGATCGATCCTGGGAAACAATGCTCGAAAATCCGGATTCTTCAGCAGATGAAGCATGACCCTGGCTGCACCGTCTTCGGCGAGATGGTAAGCGTCGACGAAGCTGGAGGGCTCGTCGGCCATCGTGAGTCGAGCCAGGTCGAACAGCGGAACTCCAAGGCTGCGTAGCCAGGCACGGGTTTCCTCAGTCGCGAATTCACGCCAGGCTCCGAAGCCGTTGGCTGCATTCTGCTCGCGATCCAGCAACGCGACCCCCGAACGGATGAATGGCAGCTGGACGCCGACGAGCCTCACCCCGCGCTCCCGCGCGATCTCGGCCATTCGAACGATCGGCTGCTTGAGCCAGGATGACAGGCCTGGTGCGCGCGGCAGGGTCTCCGCGAGCGTTTCGGCGTTCATATAGCGCGACCGGGCATCGGCGAGGTGGGCGGGCGAATAGACGTAAGAGCCGTCATTGCGGAACCCCTCCTGGTGAAGGATGGACTGGGTCCCGACGAAGGCGCTCGGCGCGGTCAGATAATCTCTGAACGTCCCGGGATGACGCGTCGCGGTGCGGGCGAAATCCAGCAGGCTTCCCCTCAGATAGGTGAGGGGATGATCGTATTGCATCTCTCGCTTGATCGCGAACCACTCTTCCCAACGGTCGGCAAACAAGAAATGGTCCAGCGAGAGAATCGCAGCCCGTGGTCGGTGCAGCCTGGTGGCGCGCTCGAACAGTTCGGCCGTCTGGCCCGTGGTCCATGCCGTGAAGGACAGGTTGTAGAAGCTGTACGGGGCAAACAGGTCCGCGCGAAATGTTCCTGCGCGCGAGGTGCTGATCCAGACGACCTCGGGGCGTTCCTGCGCCATCCTCGCCAGCTTGAATGCCGCGTTGTGGCGCAGATCGTAAGGCAGGACGATCTGCTCCGGATGATTTCGTTGCGAGTCCGCCAGGTCCTGCAAGCTGGCTGCTGCACCGAACGGATGTGCCGCCTGAAACAGGCAAGCCGGCGGCAGATAGCCCGCAACGGCCGAAGCGGCCAGAACACCCATGAGATATCGCCGTGTCACACCGGCAGCTGGCAGGGCATCTGTTGAGCCTGGCGGATCGATCATGCGGCGGTCACTTGCACCGTTGCTGGTCGTGATCGCGCCTTGGTTACGCGGTTTGCGACTGTTCGCGAATTAGAACTGAAAATACAGGAACTGGGACGTATCCCCCGCGATGATGTTCATGAGTACCGCGGCAACCAGCGCCACCGACGTTCCCACCGCCCACGGCAGGGATGGCCGCCAGTTCAGGCTCAGGATGCTCCAGGGCCGCGGATTGTGATAGGTCTCGAGCCCGACCTTCCAGCGTTCGAACATCCCGTTGACGTTGGGCAGTGCGAGGCATGCAACGTAGCCCAGCAGGATCGCGATCATCACCCGGCCATCGACCAGGTTCGTCATCGTGATCTTCTCGGGGTTCGACAGGCCGATCATGCCCTTGATCAGCCGGACGGCCGCATTCGGATTGTCGGCGCGGAAGAAAACCCAGGCCAGCACGACCATGATCTGGGTCAGAACCAGCGCCGCCGCGGCGTAAGAGAGGGTTCCTGACCAGCGGGCAAGCGCCGGCTGCCTCTCCACGAACTTGCTCCAGCGATGATTCACAATGAGGAAGAGGCCGTGCAGCGCTCCCCAGATGATGAAGGTGAAGCCGGCGCCGTGCCAAAGGCCGCCGAGCAGCATCGTCATGAACAGATTGACGTTGCGCCTGTGCTGGCCGTGGCGGTTGCCGCCGAGTGGAATGTACAGATAGTCTCGTAGGAAACGCGATAGCGAGATGTGCCACCGACGCCAGAATTCCACGATGCTTTGCGACTTGTAGGGCGAATCGAAATTGAAAGGCAGCTTGATGCCGAACATGATCGAGATGCCGATCGCCATGTCCGAGTATCCGGAAAAGTCGAAATAGATCTGAAGCGAGTAGGCGAGCGCGCCGCCCCAGGCGTCCATAAGATGGAGATGGCTTGAATTGGCGGCCTGGAAGACCGGATTCGCGACCAGCCCGAATCCGTCGGCGATGAATGACTTCTTGAACAGGCCGATCGTCAGGATCGTGAGGCCGATTGCCACGTTCTCGATGGAGATCTTTCTGCTGTCCTCTGAGCCGAACTGCGGCATCATCTCGCGATGATGGAGGATCGGTCCCGCAACCAGATGCGGAAAATAGGTGACGAAAAGACCGTATTTGACGAAGCTCCGCTCGCTGGCGTAGCCGCCATAAACGTCGGCAAGGTAGGCGATCTGGGTAAAGGTGAAGAACGAGATACCCAAGGGCAGCACGATGGCAAGCGAAGGGTACTTCGATGCCGTGAGCGCATTGAGGATCTGAATGCCGAAATTCGTGTATTTGTAGAAAGCGAGCGCTCCCAGGTTGAGCGCGATCGCAGCCGCAAACAGTCCGTTGCGCGCCTTGCCGCTCTGTCCCGCGATCAACAGGCCCATTGTGTAATTGAACACGATGGAGACCAGGATGATCGGGACAAAATGGATGTCCCAGTAGCCGTAGAAGGTCAGCGACGCCGCGGCGAGCCAGCTCAGCCGCGCGACCGGCGACACGAAAAAGCGCGCAAGCAGGAAGTATCCGGCGAAGGTCACCGGAAGGAACAGGAACAGAAACTCAAACTGCGTGAAGAGCATAACAAGTTTCTTGATGTTGCGGCGCGTCGCGTTGCTTTACCAATGATTACCGACGCTGCCAAGTTGCTCCTGGGATCAAGCCAGGAAAGTCTGTGGGATTGTGTCATCGCCGCAGACTGTTGTGCCCCGCTAAAAAGACGCTGAGGTCGCATTTGGCCGCTTTTCGGCTCAACATGCGAAGCTGCCCCCCCCTGGATTGCGGGCAAATGGATTTGCCGTTCGGGGTCATGCACCCAGGCGTGTTGCTCCGGATGGGGCGGTGCTTCTTCCTATCCGGTACGATGCCTTGGCAGGACTTTTCCGCGCTGTCCTTCTCGTTTCAGTGACGCACCCACAGGCATCTGGAGCCTTGGCTTGAGTTGACTGGGCTGCCGCTGTATTCGAGGCCGTGGAAAGTGTTCCCTTGTGGGTCCAAAGTCAGTCTAAGCGAGATCTTGCGATGTCGACAGTCACCGGGGCGGGCCTGAAGGCAACGTCGGGAACGCTCGCGGCCGGGC
The DNA here is from genome assembly GCF_013179005.1 of Bradyrhizobium denitrificans. NCBI lineage: Bacteria > Pseudomonadati > Pseudomonadota > Alphaproteobacteria > Hyphomicrobiales > Nitrobacteraceae > Bradyrhizobium > Bradyrhizobium denitrificans. The sequence continues at coordinate 57,104 of NZ_JABFDP010000030.1, forward strand.
GCTATCTTGCCGTCGTCGGTGTTTGCGGACTTGCTCTGCTCTTCATCTTCTCCGCCAGCCTGTCGTTGCTCTCGCATGACGGCTGGATGTTCGGCGACTACTTTTCGCAGATTCCTCGCGATGGCAACGCGGAGTGGTATCGCAACTTCGGGGGGCGCAGCGTCCCGCAAATCCAGGATCAGGACATATTCTACAGCAATGTCGGGTCCTCGGTGGCCGCGGCCAAGAGTGCAGACATCATCTTCCTGGGTCCGTCCTTCGTCAGTTATGCGCTCGACAGGCGAACTCTCGAAGCCGCTCCTCAGTTCGACCAGCTGAAGATCTACAATATGGCGTTCGTCGGTCTGCGGGGCGGCGAGTTTTCGCGCCGGGTGATCAACCGCTGGAAGATTCATCCGCCGCTTTGGGTGATCAATGCAGATGATCAGTTCGTCCATTTCTTCAGCAATGATCTGAATGTGACCCTTGGCCCGCAGAAAATGCCGATCGTTGCGGTCGAGCGCAGTCGGCTGCGCGGTTACTTGACCGTGGTTGGGCGCAATCTGCACTGGCGGATCGAAGATCTGGTGGCCGCATTCAAGAGCGGGCAGTTCACGCAGACCGGACTGTACCGCAACATCGCTAACGGTGACATGGGGCTGGATGCCAACCCATCCTACGTCGCCCAGGGCAACAAGCCGATGTTGTCCGCGCGCGATCCCAACTGTCACACCACTCAAGCCATTATCGATTACGCAAGGACACTCTTGAAGGAGATCGGCGGCCGCGTCGTGCTCACCCTGGTTCCGCATAGCCAATCCTGCGTGCAGCAGGCGGACGAGCTGGCCAAGGCCCTGAACCTGGAGTTGGTTGCGCCGCCGTTTGATGGAATGACCACGGTTGATGGTGGTGGCCATCTCGACCGGAATGGCGCGGAACGGTACACCAGCTTTCTCGTCCGTGAGATCGTCAAGACCGAGGCGTTCAAGCAGGCGTTCCCAAATCGGTTCAGCGCGACCAAGTGACTTCCTGAGGAGCCAGGGCGCGCTTATCCGGTACGCCCCTACGGACAGGGCGCTTAAGGCTATCAGCGCGGCGATCCCGACCGGCAGCGATCCGGCTGAATCAGGCTGGCAGTCTAGGGGGAACCGATCCGCAAAGCCGGTCGGCTTTCTGAGGTGACTTCTCGAACATGCTGCTCGGTCCTGACCGAGTCGATGTCCGGAAAGATCGCGCGAAATCCAGGAAGGTCGAGCAGTCGTTGGATGACGCGCAGCGCTCCGAGCTCGCTGACATGATAGGAGTCGACGAAATTCGCCTTATCATCGTTGATCGGCGAGCGTGCCAGGTCGAAAAACCGAATGCCGAGTGTCTCGAGCCGGTTGCGATTTCGATCACTTTCGAACTCGCGCCACACGCCCGCGTAGTCCCGGTAGGATTCGTTGTGATCAAGATAATCGATTCCGGCGCGAATGAATGGCAACTGCACGCCGACGAGCGTGATGCCGCGCTGCTTCGCCATCTCGGCGATCCGGCCGATTGCCGCCATCTGGCGCTCCGACATTTCAGTGCCCCCGGGGATCGCCTGTACCAGCGTTTCCGCGGTCTGATGGCGTTGGCGTGCATCGTCGATATGGGACGCGGAGAACTGATACGAGCCGTCCCGGCGAAACCCTTCTTCCTGCAGAAGCGCCTGCGTGCCGACAAACGGCCCCGCCTCAAACAACGCCTTCTGCAGAATTCGCGGGTGCTTGAGTGCAGTTTGGAGGAAATCCGCGATGCTCGAGCGCAGATAGGTCCATGTCTGTCCGTAGATCATTGTCCTGGAGCCGGCATTTGCCTGCTCCCAGGCGTCGGTAAAGAGAAAATAGTCGAGAGAGAGGATCACGACGCGAGGCTTGGTGTCCCGGGTCGCGCGTTCGAAGACGTCCGCGATCTGGTCGGTCGTCCACGCAGTGAACGACATGTTGTAGAAGCTGTACGGCTGGAACGCATTCGAACGGAAGGTGGCGGCGCGCGAAGACCCGATCCAAAGGATATCCAGGCCGTGCGACGGCAGGCTGTGCAGCTTGTAAGCACCATTGTATCGGAGATCGAACGGCAGAAAGATCGCATCGGAACTGGTCGAGCCGAACGGTCTTGCGGCGAAAAACAGAACTGCTCCTGCGATTGAAGTAAGCGCCAGTATAACCACCAGGTAGCAATTCGCGCGGCGCATGTAGGCTTCTCGTCTCGATCAACGCCACGCAATTTAGGCGGCGGAAGGTGGCATTGCCGATATCGGCATCTGTCGCGTCGTTGTCGACGTCAAGAATGAGGTCAACAAGCGTTGGATAGATTCAGGGGAGCGATCCTAAGTCGATTGCGGCTTCGGAACAAGCGATTCGGGCTTGCGTCGGATCTGCTTGAGAGGCTAGCTCCGGCGTGATGAAGCCCGTATGCCGAGCTAATATCGTCGACAATGGTGTTCCCATGGGGGTCTGTCCAGGATGGCCGTTAGCAGAATGCAGGGAAGGGGCCGCCTTGAGGGAGTCGGCAAATGCCTTGGGCGGGCAGTGGCCCAGATGAATGATGCTTCAGAATTCGACTGGTGAGGGCGAACCGATCCTCAGGCATGTTGTCGTCAAGGGGGGAGGCGAAGACCATTGGCTGAAACCGTCAAGCGCGTCCTCGGCCGTCCAGGATCTCCGTTCCCATCTCGCTCAGGGGGCCGTGCCTTGTGTTGTCAACAGCGGTCCAGGACGGTCGCTCGATCGGGACCGCGGGAATGGCGGTCATGGATTGTGCAGCATACAAAACGGATTGGTTCTGATCCGTAGGTCCGGCTTGGCTTGGCAGGACCCGCTCTGCTATAGTTCTGCTGGCACGATCGATGCAGCTCTTGATCACCCCCCGCCAAGCCGACCATCTCGGCAAAGACGCTTTCGCCTGGACTATGCGCGTTCATTATCTCAACATCGATAGTGATTTCGAGCAGGGCCTTGCTCCGCAACGCGCTGGGTAGGTCTTCCAATCTCGGTCTCGCTTCGGACGCTAGAGAATGAAGAGCCTTGGCTCTGTTGGGACTTTGTTGGATGAAATCGCTTCAGATATTCAAGCGCGCTCGCTATCGCCGGTTCGTCTATCTTGTATTCGTGATGTTCGGCACGACGCTCAATCTGCTGCCGAGGCGTGCCGTATTTCTTGGTCTTGTCATCGCTGAAGTCGTGAGAGTTCCGCTTCGCGAGCGCATGTATCAAGCCTATTTTCCCTATGCCACCTCTCATCTGGCAGACGAGCCGGGTTTTCGCTTTTCGACGGCTTTGAGCCGTCGCTTCTATTTTGCATGCGTTCATGTTCTGCATAGGGTTGGCGCCTATCGGGAGGTCGTCGACGTGGTCCGCCGCGAGACGCTGCCGCGGGATGAAACGAGCGTCCGCTATGCACTCGTCCGGTCGCTGTTCGAGCTCGGTGAGTTCGAGGCCGCGCGGGACGCCGCGTCCGGCGCGACGAATGATGAGCTGTGCTCGATGACCGATCTCGCCTACCATAAGGCGATGGTCGACATGATCTGCGGAGACGAGCAAAGCGCGTTGGACGCGATGTTCTGGGCGTGCAGGAGCAGCTTGCACTTTTTCCGCCCGCATCAGAACATCGCCGCGCGAGGTTCGATGCTCTACCGTCCCAACAGCTTCGATGTGCTGTGCGGGTCGGAGGGCCGCTTGTTCGATTTGTGCAATTTCACGGGACAGCGGGTGACCCATGTCGGTCGCGGAGAGCTCGGAATCCGGCTGTTCGAACGTGCTCTGGAGGCGCAGCAGCGTCTCCGCAAATCGCCTCCGCCGCTGTCGGCGGAGTTGACGCAGCTGTTCGAGCGGCTTGATGTCAGCTTCGACGAATTGCGGCTGGTTCCCGAGGAATGGGCCACCCAGATCGGCCATCTCGGGATGCTCGACATTCTGTTCCGGATGCGTGAGCTCGGCTGGTGGTCGGGCAAGGCGGTGATCGTCGTACGTCCGGGATTGATCGCCAACGCCGCGTTCTTCGAGCTGTTCAAAGGGTTCGGCCGGGTCCTCGTCATCGGTGAGACGATCTCCGAGCGTGTGGCTGAGGAGTTGTTGTCGCTTCAGCGCTGGTGCGGTCTGAGCTTCAATGCTTTCCGGCTACCGGACGGCCGAGCCGTGCCTTGGCAGGATGCGGGCGCGATCGCGCTCGAACAATGGGAGCGGGAAGGACGATCGCATCCGCTGCGCGACGCCTACGATGCATCCATTTCGGATGTTGCCGCCGAGCGGTTTGTTCAGCTCTGCTCCAGGTACGGCATGAAGGCCGACGACTGGTATGTTTGTCTTCACACGCGCGACGCTGCCCATTATTTCGAGTTCATTGGAACCGGGCAGACGCATCGTAATGCGCCGATCGAAGCATCCCTCGACGCGATTCGCCTGATCACCTCACGCGGGGGATGGGTCATCAAGCTCGGAGGTCCGAACTCTCCCAAGCTGCCGCCGCTGGCGCGGACCATCGATTATGCTCTGAGCGAATTCCGCTCCGAGCGGATGGACATTCACCTGATCCGACATGCCCGCGCCTTCATCGGCACCACGTCGGGCTTGACGAATGTGGCAGTTAGCTTCGGCATTCCCTGTGCCATCGTCAATGCGATCACCACCGACGCTCAGTTGTGGAACGCGAATGTTCGCTTCGCGCTCAAGCCAGTCAAATTGGCTGACGGAACCATGCTTACGCAACGGCAGCTGACAATGGAGCCGTGGCGATGGCGGGTGTTCGATGCCGCAGTGCTGGGCCGCAGCGCCGCTCACCCTGAGAACAACTCGGCTGAAGAGATCTGTCAGGCCGTAGAGGAAGTCCTGGCGCTGGCGGAGGGGCGGTCTGCGGCATTCGAGACCGGTTATGATACCGAGCGGCTTCTGGCGCGTTGGAAGCGGGCGCTTGCGCTGCCCTATTTCTATGGCCCGAGCCGCCCCAGCCTTGCGTTCCTCGCCAGGCACGAAAAACACTTCCTTCCCGAAGTGGCCGAGGGCGGGTGAGCGATGCCACTGAGCGACGGCGCATCTGAGGGCGCGTCATGTGCGGCATAGCCGGCCTGTTCAGACCGGGAGGGGCGGACGACAGCGCGCTGGCCGGGATTGTCGGGCGGATGACAGCCGCGCTGGCGCATCGCGGTCCCGATGCGTCCGGCAGCTGGGTCAGCGGCCGGCAGGGCATTGCGTTGGGACAGCGGCGCCTTGCGATTCTCGATCTGTCGGAGGCCGGCGCGCAGCCGATGCACAGTGCTTGTGGCCGCTATACGATCACCTTCAACGGCGAAATCTACAATCATCTCGATCTGCGTGCCGAGCTCGAGGACGCCGCCGCCGCGCCGAACTGGCGTGGCCATTCCGACACCGAAACGCTGCTCGCCGCCGTCAGACAATGGGGTCTCGTCCCGGCGCTGCAGCGCCTGATCGGAATGTTTGCCTTCGCGTTGTGGGACGCTGAAACGAGGCAGCTGATCCTGGCGCGGGATCGGTTCGGCGAGAAGCCGCTGTTCTATGGCTGGAGCGGCGCCGACCTGGTGTTCGGCTCCGAGCTCAAGGCGCTCGCGGCCCTTCCCGGATGGGCACCGTCGCTAGATCGGGCCGCGCTCACCGATTTCATGCGCTATTCTTACGTGCCGGCGCCGGCTACCATCTGGCGCGACGTGCGCAAATTGCCACCCGCTTCTTTCGTTGCCTTCGTCGCCGACGCTGGACCTGGGACGTCGCCCACCGCGCAATCCTATTGGTCGCTGCGTGATACCGTCGTCGCCGCCCAAGGTGATCGGATCAGCGGCGAAAGCGAGGCGATCGCGCGGCTGGAGCAGCTGTTGTCGACGGCGGTGAAGCGGCAGTGCCTGTCGGATGTGCCGCTCGGCGCCTTCCTGTCCGGCGGCGTCGACTCCTCGACCATCGTGGCGCTGATGCAGGCGCAGGCGAGCCAGCCCGTTCGCACCTTCAGCATCGGCTTTGCCGAGGGCGGTTACAACGAGGCCGAGGACGCGCGCAAAGTCGCGCAGCATCTCGGCACCGATCATACCGAGCTCTATGTTGATGCGCGGACCGCGATGGAGGTGGTGCCGAAGCTGCCGCGGATTTACGACGAGCCGTTCGCCGATTCCTCGCAGATCCCGACCCATCTTGTGGCGCAGCTGGCGCGCCGGCACGTCACCGTCGCGCTGTCGGGCGATGCGGGTGACGAGCTGTTCGGCGGCTACAACAGGCATGTCTGGGGTAGCGCGCTGCAGGCGCGTCTCGGTCGCGTGCCGATGCCGTTGCGGCGGGCGATCGGAGCCGCGCTCGGCGCCATCGCTCCGGAGCCGGCCGATACGCTGCTCAATATGTTGCAGCCGGTGTTGCCCGCCCGGCTCAGGGTCCGGCATGCTGGTGATCAGGTCGCCAAGCTCGCCCGCATCGTCGCCGCCGACGGCTTCGATGGCCTGTATCGGACGCTGTGCTCGATCGACCAGGATCCGCGCGCGACGGTCGTCGCGGGCGCGGAGCGGGCGAGCTGGGCTGCGAGCGAGATGAAACAGCTGAGGGGGCAGATAAGCCTGCTCGATCGCATGACGCTGGCGGATTCCCTGAGCTATCTGAGCGATGACATCCTGCAGAAGGTGGATCGTGCCGCGATGGCCGTGGCATTGGAGACGCGCGTGCCCTTCCTCGACAGGGATGTCGTCGAATTCTCGACCCGGGTGCCTGCGAGCATGAAGGTCCGCGACGGTCGTGGCAAATGGCTCGTCCGACAGGTCCTGTATCGCCATGTTCCTGCTGACATGATCGACCGGCCGAAGACCGGTTTCAGCATTCCGCTCGATGCCTGGCTGCGCGGGCCGCTGAAATCATGGGCCGGCGATTTGCTGTCACCCGCACGACTGAAGCGGCAGGGCCTGTTCGCTCCCACGCGCGTGACGCGCATGTTCGAAGAGCATCTCAGCCGCCGTCACAATCATGCGTACTGGCTCTGGAACGTGCTGATGGCCGAGGCCTGGTACGACGAATGGGGCCGCGCCGGATAGCCTTACTCTTCGACGGTCGCCGGAACGGTCAGGCTGCCCGCGCCTTTTTCGGCGCTGAGAATCCACACCAGGCCGCCCATTCCGCCGACGATGAAATAGACCGCGCCGAACAGGATCGAGACCACCGTGCCGTCGGCCGGCGCCAGGCCGGCATAGCCGAAGGCCACCATCATGGTCGCCTCGCGTACGCCCCAGCCGGCGATCGAGATCGGCAGCATGGTGATCAGCATGATCGGTGGCGTCAGCAGGAATAGTTGTTCGAAGGCAGCCGGGGCTGCGATCGAGCGCACGGCGCACCATGCGATCACGACGGCGAGCACATGGATCGAGAGCGACAGGACTGCGATCTTGGCGGCCGTCGTCCTGCCCAGGATCACCTTCCTTGCGATCACCGAGCAGGCATAGACGTGCCGGGTCGGCCACCACGCCTTCATCCACGCGGCTGGCAGATAGCCGATCGTGAGAAAGCCGACGCCGGCAGCCAGCGCGGCCGCATCGACCAGCACCAGGGCCAACCGTCCCTTGTCGTCGGCGATCATGCCATAGCTCCACGGCAGGCTCGCCACGATGATGAGGGCCAGGGCGATGAAGCCGACTGCGCGATCGGTCAGGATCGAGTAGCTGGCGGCACGCCAGCCGGCACCGGTCCGGCCGATCAGCCACAGGCGCACGGCATCGCCGCCGATGGAGGAGGGCAGGGTCTGATTGAAGAATGCCCCGATCATGTTGTAGCGGAATGCCTGCAAATCCGTCAGCGGCGCGCCGCACAGCGCTGAAATCTCCCGCCATCGCAGCGCGCCGATGAAGATCTGGAACAGCGTGATGCCGACCGCCAGCACGATCCAGCCGATGTTGATCTGGCTGAGCCGCTCGCCGATTGCCGCGAAGTTGATCCCGCGCAGCGCGAGATAGAGCAGGGCGAGCGACACCACGATCCGGAGGAGGAGAATGAGAATCGCACGCATGCCGGCTCGGCTTCGCTGTCTGGTTTGAAAACGGCCCAAGCCGAGTGCGAGACGCGCAACTCCCCGTCCTGGCAAGGTGACCGGACCTCGGTGGGGAACCGAGCCGTGATGGCGGCGCCCCCTTGCGGCCCATGAGCCCCGGTGGCTAAACAGTCGCAGGGGTGGCGTCAATGGCCTCCGAAACGACCGGAATATCAATTTATGTCTCATGGCCGGAAGATCGCGGTGATAGGCCTTGGTTACGTCGGCCTGCCGGTTGCCGCAGCGTTTGCACGCGCAGGCGGCCCCGTCCTTGGGTTTGACATCGATGCCAAGCGGGTCGCCGAACTGAGGGATGGGCAGGACCGGACCTGTGAGGTCGATGCCGCCGATCTCCGCCATCCCGGGCTGCGCTTCACCAGCGACCCGGCAGATCTCGGCTCTGCCGATTTTTTCATCGTCACGGTTCCGACCCCGATCGACAGCGCGCGGCGGCCGGATCTCGGCGCCATGCTCGCCGCCACCCGAAGCGTGGCCGCCGTGTTGAAGCGGGGCGACATCGTGGTCTATGAATCGACCGTCTATCCAGGTGCCGTCGAGGAAGACTGCGTGCCGCTGCTGGAAAGCGGCTCGGCGCTCAAGGCCGGGACCGATTTCAATGTCGGCTATTCGCCGGAGCGCATCAATCCTGGTGACAAGACCCATCGCTTCGAGACGATCACCAAGGTGGTGTCGGCGCAGAACCCGCACACCCTGCAGATTGTCGCGGAGGTCTACGGATCGGTCGTCACCGCCGGGATTCATCGCGCCCCCTCGATCAAGGTGGCGGAGGCGGCCAAGGTCATCGAGAACACGCAGCGCGATCTCAACATCGCCTTCATGAACGAACTGTCGCTGATCTTCCAGGCATTGGAGATCGATACCGGCGACGTCCTCGCGGCGGCCGGCACCAAATGGAACTTCTTGCCGTTCTCGCCCGGACTGGTGGGCGGGCACTGCATCGGCGTCGATCCCTATTACCTGACGTATCGCGCCGAAAAGGCCGGGTATCATCCCGAAGTCATCCTCGCCGGACGTCGCATCAACGATGAGATGGGCCGTCGCATCGCGCGGGAATGTATCCGTGGGCTGCTGAAGCGCAGAGGGCGAAGCGGCGTCGTCACCATTCTCGGCATGACGTTCAAGGAGAACGTGCCGGACATCCGCAATTCGCGTGTGATCGACATTGTCCGCGAACTGCAGTCGTTCGGTGTCGAGGTGCAGGTCGCCGACCCTCTCGCCGATGCAGCGGCGGTGCATGAGGAATACGGCATCGACCTCACCGCGTTCGCGGCGCTGCGCCCGGCCGATGCGGTCGTGCTCGCGGTGTCCCATGATCAGTTTCTGGCTGGCGGCTGGTCGTTGGTTCAGTCTCTCCTGCGCGAAGGCCAAGGCCTTGTGCTTGACGTCAAGATGAAGCTCGACCGCGCGAGCAAACCCGGCGCCATCGAGCTGTGGCGGCCCTGAGAGAGCGATATGGCAGACGATCCCATCCTTGTGACCGGCGCGGCCGGCTTCATCGGCTTCCACCTCGCGCAGCGGCTGCTCGCCGAGGGGCGGCAGGTGATCGGCATCGATAACATCAACGCCTATTACGACCCGAAGCTGAAGCAGGCGCGCCTCGATCGTCTGGCCGCCCAGCCCGACTTCATTTTCCACAAGCTCGATCTGGTCGATCGTGCCGGCGTCAAGGCGCTGTTCGCAGCCCACCATTTTCCTGCGGTTGTGCATCTCGCCGCCCAGGCGGGCGTGCGCTACTCGCTGGACAATCCGCACGCTTATGTCGATGCCAATCTCGAAGGCTTCATCAACATCCTTGAGGGCTGCCGGCATCACGGCTGCGCGCACCTGCTGTTCGCCTCGTCCTCATCGGTCTATGGCGCCAACACCAAGCTACCGTTCTCGGTGAAGGACAATGTCGACCATCCGATCAGCCTCTATGCGGCGAGCAAGAAGGCCAACGAGTTGATGGCGCATTCCTACAGTCATCTGTATCGGCTGCCGGCGACGGGCCTGCGCTTCTTCACCGTCTACGGGCCCTGGGGGCGGCCGGACATGGCGATGTTCATCTTCGCCAAGGCCATCCTGGCGGGCCAGCCGGTCAGACTGTTCAATCATGGCCAGATGCGGCGGGATTTTACCTATATCGACGACATTGTGCAGGCGATTCATCGCCTGATCGGCCGCCCTCCGCAGGGCAATCCGGACTGGGACGGAACCCGGCCCGACCCCTCCAGCAGCCGGGCGCCCTGGCGAATTTACAATATCGGCAACAATCACCCCGAACAGCTGATGGACGTGATAACGCTGCTGGAGAAGGAGTTTGGGCGGCCGGCGATCAAGGAGATGCTGCCGATGCAGCCGGGGGACGTCGAAGCGACCTATGCGGACGTGAGCGATCTCGAGCGCGATATCGGCTTCCGGCCGGCAACCCCGATTGCCGACGGCATCGCGCGGTTCGCGCGTTGGTATCGCGAGTATCATCAGATTTGAGGGCATCATTTCATGACCAGACGCATCATTCCTCTCATCATGTGCGGCGGCGCCGGAACCCGGCTTTGGCCGGCCTCGCGGGAAGTGCGGCCCAAGCAGTTCCTGCCGCTGTTCGGCACCCGGTCGACCTTCCAGGATACGCTGCTGCGTGTGTCGGATGCGGATCTGTTTGCCCGCCCGATCATCATCACCAATGCGGCCTATCGTTTCATGGTGCTGGAGCAACTGGCCGAGATCGGAATCGAAGCCGACGTGCTGCTGGAGCCGATGCGCCGCGACTCCGGACCCGCCATCGTCGCCGGAGCCGCCTTCGCGCAGACGCGTGATCAGGACGCGGTGGTGCTGGCGCTGGCGGCCGACCACGTCGTCCGCGACAGCGCGGCCTTCCTCGCAGCCTGCCGCGCCGGGCTGGCTGCGGCCGAGACCGGCCTCATCGTGACCTTCGGCATCAATCCCGAACGCGCCGCCACCGAATACGGCTATATCAGTCCCGGCGCGCCGGTCTCGGGAGACGTGCGGGCGGTCGCAAAGTTCGTCGAGAAGCCGGATCAGCCGACCGCCGAGCGCTACATCCGCGAGGGGTATCTCTGGAACAGCGGCAACTTCATGTTCCGGGCCGGCGTCCTGCTCGATGAGTACCGAAAATCCGATGCGGGCAGCGTGCAGACGGTCACCGATTCCGTGACCAAAGCCGGCCGCGATCTCAGCTTCATCATCCTGGAGTCCGATGCCTTTGCCGCGGCCAAGCCGATCTCGATCGACTACGCCGTGATGGAGAAGACCGAACGGGCGGCCGTGGCGCCGGTCTCGTGCGGCTGGTCGGACGTCGGCTCCTGGCATGCGGTGTGGGAGCTGTCCGACAAGGACGAGCAGGGCAATGCCGCGCGGGGGACCGCCGTGTTCGAGGATTCCCGCAACTGCAACGTGGTCACCGACAAGGCGCTGGTCGCGCTCGAAGGCGTGGACGATCTCGTCGTGGTGGCGGCGCAGGACGCGGTCCTGGTCTCGCGCCAGCGCGATGCCAACGGGCTGAAGCGGCTCGTCGCGAAGCTGAAGACGGTAGCGCCGGAGGTGACCGAGGCGCACATCAAGGTGCACCGCCCCTGGGGCAGCTATCAGTCGGTCGACAATGGCGAGCGCCACCAGGTGAAGCGTATCGTCGTCAAGCCCGGCCAGCGCCTGTCGCTGCAGAGGCACTATCACCGCTCGGAGCACTGGATCGTGGTGCGTGGAGCTGCCCGGGTCACGGTCAACGAGACGGTCAAGACCGTTCACGAGAACGAATCGATCTACATCCCGATGGGCGCGGTGCACCGCCTGGAAAATCCCGGTAAGATCCTGCTGGAGCTGATCGAGGTCCAGACCGGCTCCTATCTCGGCGAGGACGACATCATCCGCCTCGAGGACGATTACCGTCGCGAATAGGGCGCAGATCGCCTCGAATCACGCGAGCCGTGCTAGATAGCTCCCCGACGTCGTCCGCCGGAGAGCTTCCTTGCAAAGCACGATCGGATCGCGCGCGTTCCAGAACGCGCGCATGCAGAAGAAGAACCGTAAGCAGGCCGACGGCCTGCTGACGCAGGCGGTCGCAGCCTACCGCGCCGGCCGGCATGCGGACGCGCAGGCGGTCTGCGGGCAGATCCTGGCCCTTGTGCCGGATCATTTCGACGCCCTGCATCTCCTCGGCGCTTCGGCGCTCGACAATGGTCGGCTGGATCTGGCTGAGCAGGCTCTGACCCGGGCCGTCGCCGTCGAGCCGCGCAATGCCGAGGCCCAGGCGAATCTCGGCCTCGTACTCTCCAGCCTGAAACGTTACGAGGAGGCGCGCGCCGCCCAGGAGCGCGCCATCGCGCTCAAGCCGAATTTCGCCACCGCGCTGACCGGCCTCGGCAACACCCTGATGAACATGCGGCTGTTCGCGCAGGCGATCGAGGCCCACGACCGCGCCATCGCGCTCAAGCCCGATTTTGCCGATGCCTATTGCAATCGCGGCATGGCGCAACTTCTGCTCCTCCGAAACGAGGAAGCCCGCCAGAGCTTCGAGCGCGCTTTGGCGCTGGCGCCGCGGCATATGCAGGCGACTTTCGGAAAGGGGCTCGTCAGCGTCAACCTGCGGCATTTCGATCAGGCGCTCGTGGCGTTCAACGCGGCGCTTGCGCTGAAGCCGGGGGCCGCGGCCGTCATCGCCCAGCGAGGGCGCCTCTACGTCCAGATGGGGCGGTTCAAGGAGGCCGAAACCGATTTCGACACGGCCCTGACCGCCGAGCCGATGCTGGAAGCCGCGCTGCTCGGCAAGGCCCATGTGTGCGTGCTCACCGACCGGATCGCGCCGGCCATGGCGGCGTGCAAACGGGTGCTGGAGCATAATCCGGCCTCGGAGATCGCGCTGGCCTGGCTCGGCGCCTGCTTTGCCAGGCAGGGCGATACGGCCGCGGCCATTCAGCATTTCGACCGCGCGCTGGAGATCAAGCCGGATTTCGAGGACGCGATCCTCAAGAAGATCTTCGCGCTCGATTTCTATCCCGAGGCCGATGTCGCCATCCACCAGGCCGCCAGGCGCGAATGGTGGGAGCGTATCGGCGCGCCTATTCCGCGACGTCAGCTCGCGGCTGTCGACCGCGATGCCGATCGTCGCGTCACGGTCGGTTACGTGTCGTCGGATTTTCGCAGCCATTCGGCCGCGCTGACCTTCCTGCCGGTGCTCCGGCATCACGATCACACAGCCTTCCGGGTCATCTGCTATTCCTGCTCGCCGCTGGTGGATTCCGTGACGGAGCAGTGCAAGGCCGCGGCTGATGGTTGGGTCGATGCTTGGCAGCTGTCGGATGATGAGCTCGCCGATCGGATCCAGGCGGATCAGGTCGATATTCTGGTCGACCTCTCCGGGCATTCGGCCGGCAACCGCCTCGCCGTGTTCGCGCGCAAGCCGGCGCCGATCCAGGTCACGGCCTGGGGGAACGCGACGGGGACCGGTCTGCCGACCATGGACTACTTCTTCGCCGATCCGGTCACCGTGCCCCCAGCCGTTCGGCCGCTGTTCGCCGAAGAGGTCTATGACCTGCCGGCGCTGATCACGACCGATCCGCTGCCCGGCGCTGAACCGACGCCGCTGCCGATGCTTCGCAACGGCCATGTCACCTTCGGCGTCTTCAACCGGATCGACAAGATTTCGGCCCAGGTCCTCAAGGTCTGGGCAACGCTGCTGCAGGCGCTCCCGTCGGCTCGTGTCGTGATCAAGAACGGTGCGCTCGACGACGCCTTCCTGCGTGACGGCCTGATCGCGCGCTTCGTGGCGCATGGCATCGACGAGAGCCGGCTGACGTGTCTCGGCTCGTCGATGCGGCAGGAGCACATTGCGGCCTTTGCCGACATCGACATGTCGCTGGACCCGTTCCCGCAGAATGGCGGTGTGAGCACCTGGGAGTCGCTGCAGGCCGGGGTGCCCGTAGTGGCCAAGCTGGGCAACAGCTCGGCCTCCCGCGCCGGCGGCGCGATCATCAAGGCGATCGGGCTCGATGAGTGGGTCGCCGAGGACGATGATGGCTATGTCGCGATTGCCATCAAATATGCCGGCCAGCCTGCTGAACTGGCCAGGCTGCGTGCCGAGCTGCCGGCGCGGGTCGCGAACTCTCCGGCCGGCGACGTCAAGACCTACACGCGCAAGGTCGAGGAGGGCTACCGTCAGTTCTGGCGTCGGTATTGCGCCGCCGGCTAGCGCGGTTTCGGGCGGCATCAGGCGATCCGCAAATGCACTAATCTGCTGCGTAGATCTATGCGTCACCTTGGGAGACCGCCTTTGGCAAGCGACGTCGGTTCACGCGCGTTCCAGAATGCGAGGCTGCAGAAGAAGCACCGCAAGCAGGCCGATGCGCTCATGCCGCAGGCTGTCGCCGCCTATCGCAGCGGTCGCCGCGCCGAGGCCCAGGCGATCTGCGGACAAATTCTCGCATTGCTTCCTGATCATGTCGATGCGCTGCATCTCCTCGGCGTCACGGCTCTCGATGGCGGCCAACTGGATCTGGCCGAGCAGGCGCTGGCGAAGGCGGTGGAGGTCGATCCGCGTCACGCCGAGGCGCTGTCCAATCTCGGCCTCGCCCTGTTCAGCCGCAAGCGCTTCGAGGAGGCGCGGAAGTGCCAGGAGCGGGCGGTCACGCTGAAACCCAACCTTGTGGTCGCGCAGACCGGCCTCGGCAATACGCTGATGCGCCTCGGCCGTCCCGACGAAGCCGTCGCGGCGCACGACCGCGCGATTGCGCTGAAGCCGGACTACGCGGACGCCTATTGCAATCGCGGCATGGCGCTGCTCACGCTCAACCGCAATGCCGAGGCCAATCAGAGCTTCGACCGCGCGCTGTCGCTCAATCCGCGCCATATGGAGGCGATGTTCGGCAAGGGCCTCGCCAGCGTCAATCTGCGCCACTTTGCCGACGCGCTCGCGGCGTTCGATGCCGCCCTGGCCTTGAAGCCCAATGCCGCGCAGGTGCTGGCGCAGCGCGGCCGGCTGCATCAGACCGCCGGACGTTTCGACCAGGCGCGGGCGGATTTCGCGGCTGCGCTGGCCCATGATCCGATGCTGGAAATGGCGCTGCTCGGCTCGGCGCAGCTCGGCCATTTCAGCAATGTCGCGCAGTCGATCGATGCCTGCCGCAGGGTGCTGGAGCAGAACCCGTTGTCCGAGGATGCCTGGCTGTGGCTCGGCGTCTGCTGCGGCAAGCAGGGCGAGGTCGCTGCCGCCGTCGCGCATTTCGATCGCGCGCTCGAGATCCGGCCCGATTTCGCCGAGGCGATGACCGCCAAGATCTTCACGCTCGAATTCATGCCCGATGCCGATTTCGAACTGCATCAGGCCGTCAGGCGCGAGTGGTGGCAGCGGATCGGCAGCCGCATCCCGCGGCGGGGCTTGCCGCCGCGCGACCTCGATCCGGAGCGGCGTCTTACCATCGGCTATGTCTCGTCGGATTTCCGCAATCATTCCGCGGCGCTGACCTTCCTGCCGGTGCTGAAGCATGCCAACCGCCAGGATGTCCGGATCTGCTGCTACGCCTGCTCGCCGGTGCAGGACGCGGTGACGGCGCAGTTCCGCGCCTGCGCCGATGTCTGGGTGGATGCCTCGCAGATGTCCGACGACGAGCTCGCCGATCGGATCGAGGCGGATGCGGTCGATATCCTCGTCGATCTCTCCGGCCATTCCGCGGGCAACCGGCTGCCGTTGTTTGCGCGCAAGCCCGCTCCGGTTCAGGTCACCGCCTGGGGCAGCGGCACTGGCACCGGCCTGCCGACGATCGACTATTTCTTCGCCGATCCGGTCACGGTGCCGATGGCTGCGCGGCCCTTGTTCGCGGAGCAGGTCCACGACCTGCCTGCCGTGATCACCACCGAGGCGCTGCCTTGCATCGCGCCGACGCCGCTGCCGATGCTGCAGAACGGGCATGTGACCTTCGGCGTCTTCAATCGCCTGGACAAGATCTCCGATCCGGTGCTCCTGGTCTGGACCCGCCTGATGCGGCAGCTGCCGGACTCCCGGATCGTGATCAAGAGCGGTTCGCTCGACGATCCGCTGTTGCGCGATCGGTTGCTGGCGCGCTTCGCCGCTCAAGGCGTCAGCCAGGACCGCATCACCTGTCTCGGCTGGTCGACGCGCGAGCTGCAGATCGCGCAATTCGCCCAGGTCGACATTTCGCTCGATCCGTTCCCGCAGAACGGCGGCGTCAGCACCTGGGAATCCTTGCAGGCCGGCGTGCCGGTGATCGCCTTGCTCGGGCGCAGCGCCGCCTCGCGCGCCGCCGCAGCGATCGTCACGGCGGTCGGGCTTGAGGACTGGGTTGCGGAGGACGACGACGGCTACATCGCGATGGCCATCAAGCATGCGAGCCGGCCCGATGTGCTGGCGAGGCTGCGTGCCGAGCTGCCGGGGATGGTTGCCAATTCGGCGGCCGGCAATGTCGAGACCTATGCGCGCAAGGTCGAAGAGGGCTATCGCCTGTTCTGGCGCCGGTTCTGCGTGGCCGCAGGATGAAGGTGGCCTGTCCGGCACGGTGCGATGCCGGGGACAAGTTGGTTCGCGTATCCAGTTCTTGACGTCACGCCGGGAGGTCATCATTTGGCCAGCAATGTCGGGTCTCGCGCGTTTCAGAATGCGCGGCTGCAGAAGAAGCATCGCAAGCAGGTCGACGAGCTGCTGCCGCGGGCCGTCGCGGCCTATCGCGCCGGCCGCCCAGCCGAGGCGCAGGCGATCTGCGGACAGATCCTGGCGCTCTTGCCCGAGCATTTCGATGCGTTGCATCTGCTCGGCGTCGTCGCCCTCGACAGCGGCCAGCTTGATATGGCCGAGCAGGCTCTGACCAAGGCGGTCGAGGCTGAGCCGCGCCATGCCGAGGCGCTTTCCAATCTCGGCCTCGCGCTGTTCAACCGCAAGCGCTACGAGGAGGCGCGCAAATGCCAGGAACTGGCGGTCGCGCTGAAGCCCAATCTCGTGGTCGCGCTCACCGGCCTCGGCAACACGCTGATGCGCCTGGGACGGCCGGAGGAGGCTATCGTTGCCCATGATCGGGCGATCGCCCTGAAGCCGGACTATGCCGACGCCTATTGCAATCGCGGCATGGCGCTGCTTCCGCTCAATCGCAATGCCGAGGCCAATCAGAATTTCGATCGCGCGCTGTCGCTCAATCCGCGCCACATGGAGGCGATGTTCGGCAAGGGGCTGGCCAGCATCATTCTGCGTCACTTCGACGATGCGCTGGCGGCGTTCGATGCCGCGTTGGCGATCAGGCCCAGAGCCGCGCAGGTGCTGGCGCAGCGCGGCCGGCTGCACCAGCAGGCCGGGCGGTTCGATCCGGCGATGGCGGATTTCCAGGCGGCGCTGTCGATCGATCCCCGCCAGGAGGTGGCGCTGCTCGGCTTTGCCCAGCTCAGCGTGATCAGGGACAATGTCGCGCCGGCGATGGACGCTTGCCGCAAGGTGCTGGAGCAGAATCCGGCCTCCGAAGTCGCCTGGACCTGGCTCGGCGAATGCTTTGCCAAGCAGGGCGACCTCACGACGGCCTTGCAGCACTTCGAGCGCGCGCTCGAGCTCAAGCCCGATTTTGGCGATGCGATCACCGCCAAGATTTTCCTGCTCGACTTCATGCCGGAGACCGATTTCGTCCAGCATCAGGCCGTGAGGCGGGAATGGTGGAGCCGGATCGGTGCCCAGATCGCGCGCCGGCCGCCGCCGCTGCGCGACCGTGATCCCGAACGGCGGCTGACCATCGGCTATGTCTCGGCGGATTTCAGGACGCATTCGGCCGCCTTGGTGTTCCTGCCGGTGCTGCGCCATCATGACCACCAGGCCTTCAAGGTCGCCTGCTATTCCTGCTCGCCGCTGCAGGACGTGATGACGGCGCAATGCCGCGCAGCCGCCGATCTGTGGGTCGATGCCTGGCAGATGTCCGACGAGGAGCTGGCTGACCGCATCGAAGCAGACGGCGTCGACATCCTCGTCGACCTCTCCGGCCATTCCGCCGGCAACCGCCTGCCGGTGTTCGCGCGCAAGCCGGCGCCGGTCCAGGTCACGGCCTGGGGCAGCGGCACCGGCACCGGCCTGCCGACCATGGACTATTTCTTCGCCGATCCGGTGACGGTGCCCGAGGCGGTACGCCCACTGTTTGCCGAGCATGTCTACGATCTGCCGGCCGTCATCACCACCGATCCGCTGCAGGGATGGCAGCCGACATCGCTGCCGATGCTGCGCAACGGCTACGTCACCTTCGGTGTCTTCAATCGCATCGACAAGATCTCGGAGCCCGCGCTCGCGCTCTGGTCGCGGCTGATGGCTGCGCTGCCGGACGCGCGGATCGTCATCAAGAACGGAGCGCTGCAGGACCCGTTGCTGCGCGATGGCCTGGTCGCCCGCTTCGTGGCGCATGGCATCGCGCAGGATCGCATCACCTGCCTCGGCCTGTCGACGCGCGATCAGCACATCGCGCAGTTCGCCGCGATCGATATGTCGCTCGATCCGTTTCCGCAGAATGGCGGCGTCAGCACCTGGGAATCGCTGCAGGCCGGCGTGCCCGTGGTCGCCAAGCTCGGCCGCGGTGCGGCGGGGCGGGCGGCTGCCGGCATCATCAAGGCAGTGGGGCTGCATGATTGGGTGGCCGAGGATGATGACGGCTACATCGCGATCGCCTTGGCGCATGCGGGCCGGCCGGCCGACTTGGCGAAGCTGCGCACGGAGCTCCCGTCGATGGTCGCGAGCTCCGCCGCCGGCAATGTCGAAACCTACACCCGCCGCGTCGAGGAGGGCTATCGCCTGTTCTGGCGCCGCTACTGCGCCTCTGGCTGAACAGGCCGGCGTCCATCACAGCCGCGCGGCCCCGACGATGCGTCCGTCTGCGGTTTCGAGAAGCACGGCCGCATCCTCGCCCTCCGGCAGCGGCGCGACGAGACGCAGCGCGGTGCCGGTCCACTCGCCGAGGGCGCGGACCGAGCGGACCACGTTCAGCTCCTCGAGCGTGCGGCCGTCATTCTCTCCGCGCCGGATCGCCGTCTCATGCCGGTGATCGAATCCGACCAGCACGACGCGTCCGCGTCCTTCTCCGCCGCCGACCTCCACCGTGAGCGTCTCGCCGCTGCGCGCGAGCTTGACGATGGCCGCGGAGGACGCTTGGCCGCGTGCGCGGTCGATCGCCGGTCCGATCTCGGCCCTGTTGGTGCCGACATGGCTGCTGAGGCCGTCGACGACGATCTCCGGCGTGTAGGAGCCGTCGCCGAAACGGCTGCCATAGCGGGCCTGGCGATCGGTGGCGGCTGCAAGCGAGAATGGATCCTTCCAGCCGAGCCGATCCCAATAAGTGACGTGAAAGGCGAGCGGCAGCACGTCGCGTCGCTGCCGCACCATCTCGTTGAGATAGGCATTCGCCGGCGGGCAGGAGGAGCAGCCTTGCGAGGTGAAGAGTTCGATCACCACGGGCCGGTCCACGGCTGCGGCCGAGGGCGCCCAAGGGGCAAAAGCCGCCAGCATCACGGCGAGGTGAGCGATGTGGCGGAACGAGACGAGGCTTCGGACCATGGGCGTTCTCCAGCGATTGGGTCTCAGCTCCTTCGCTCGCCGCGCCACCGTGTTACCTCCTCACGCGAGCTACACGCAGCTGTGACAACAGCTCACGCGTTGCAGCGGCTCCCTGCATCGCGGCGTGAGGAGCGGCCTGCCGTACGCGAAGTCCGCCCCGCAGCTCGTTCAAAACACACCGTTTTTTCCCGGTGTCGAATGTAACTTTCTGAATCAAATCGTGTCCTGAAAGAGGTTTCCGCATTCGCCTCGCTTGAGGCGACATGCTAGGAGAACTGCGTCCGGCTGATTTGCAGTTCGTTAACTGTTATGGCCAGTCCGTGGCATCGCAATTCCGGAATACCGATGGGGTCGTCGATATGAGTTCCAAGGGGGCAGGCCACAAGGCCGATCTGAGGCAGGCGCTGCGGGTCGGCGTCATCGGAGCCGGCGTGATGGGCAGCAATCATGCCCGCGTGCTTGCCGGGTTGCCCGATGTGCATCTCGTCGGCGTCGTCGATCCGCTTCCTGCCCATCGCAGCCGTGTCACCGAGCTCGCGAACTGTCCCACATTCGAGACCCTCGACCAGCTCGCCGCCGAGGGAGTCGACGCGGTCACCGTGGCGGCTCCGACCCATCTGCATCACGAACTCGCGCTCGCTTGCATTGCGCGTAAGGTGCATCTGATGGTTGAGAAGCCGATCGCCTCCACCGTGGAGGAGGGCAAGGAGATCGTCACGGCCGCGCATCGCGCCGGCGTCACCTTGATGATCGGCCATGTCGAGCGCTTCAATCCGGCGGTCGCCGCGATCAAGAAGGCGATCGCGGGCGAAGACCTCCTGTCCATCGCGATCACCCGCGTCGGCCCGTTCCCGCCGCGCATGTCGAATGTCGGCGTCGTCATCGATCTCGCCGTGCACGACATCGACCTGATCCGCTGGTTCACCGAATCCGACATTGTCGAGGTGCAGCCGCAGCTGTCGAGCGCGGTGGCCGAACGCGAGGACATCGCGCTGCTGCAGTTCCGCACCGCCTCCGGCGTGCTCGCCCACATCAACACCAACTGGCTGACGCCGTTCAAGGCGCGCAACGTCACGGTGGCGACGCGCGGCAAATATATCATGGGCGATCTCCTGACCCGTCAGGTCACCGAGTGCTTCGGCTTCAAGCCGGACGGCAGCTACTCGATGCGGCATCTGCCGGTCGGGCATGACGAGCCGCTGCGCGCCGAACTGATCGCGTTCCTGCACGCGGTGCGCTCGGGCACCTCTCCGGCCGTCACCGGCGACGAGGGCGTCGCGAGCCTCGCCATCGCCACGCAGTGCCTGGAGACGTCCAGCCATCGGCCGGCCGAGGCCGCCGCCACCAAGCGTCGCGCCGCCGGCTGATCGACCCGGCTGCCGCTTCACCCATTTTTTCTTTTGCGAAACTTTGTCAGACCTCATGAACCAGCACCTGCGTCATCAGCCCATTCCGTTCATCGACACCGCCGCGCAGCGCCAGCGGCTCGGCAAATCCCTCGATGAGGCCGTCGCCCGTGTCCTGGCGCATTGCCAGTTTCTCGGTGGCCCCGAGATCATCCAGTTCGAAGCCGAACTGGCGGCCTATTGTGGCGCCAAATATGCCGTGAGCTGCTCCAGCGGCACTGACGCGCTGCTGATGGTGCTGATGGCCCAGGGCATCGGCCCGGGCGACGCGGTGCTGTGCCCGTCCTTCACCTTCTGCGCGACCGGCGAAGCGGTCGCGCTCACGGGCGCCACGCCTGTCTTCGTCGACGTGCTGGAAGAGACCTTCAACATCGATCCGGCCTCGCTGCGGCGTGGCATCGTCACCGCGAAGCGGCTCGGCCTGAAGCCCAAGGCCGTGATCCCGGTTGATCTGTTCGGTCAAAGCGCGGACCACGACTCGGTCGCCGCAATCGCCGAGGCGGAAGGGCTGTTCGTGCTCGACGATGCCGCGCAGGGCTTTGGCGCCAGCTACAAGGGGCGCCGCATCGGCACCTTCGGGCTGGCGACCGCGACCAGCTTCTATCCGGCCAAGCCGCTCGGCTGCTTCGGCGACGGCGGCGCCATCCTCACCGACGATGCCGGCCTCTTGGAGCGCCTGCGCAGCGTCCGCGCCCATGGCGGCGGCAGCGACAAATACGACAATGTCCGTCTCGGCCTGACCGCACGGCTCGACACCATCCAGGCCGCGGTCCTGATCGAGAAGCTCAAGATTTTCGAGGACGAGATCGTCGCGCGCAACGTGGTGGCCGAGCGCTACACGGCCGCGCTGGCGGATGTCGTGAAGGTGCCGCGCCTCGCCGAAGGCTGCACCTCGGTCTGGGCGCAATACACCATCCGCCTGCCCAAGGGCGTCGACCGCGATACCTTCGCAGGTGCGCTCAAGGCGCAGGGCATTCCGACCGCGATCTATTATCCGAAGTCGATGCATCAGCAGACCGCCTACCGCATCTTCCCGAGCGCCGATGGCGGCCTGCCGGTCAGCGAGCAGCTGTCCGCCGACGTCATCAGCCTGCCGATGCACGCCTATCTCGACGAGCCCACGCAAGCCCGCATCATCGACGTCGTTCGCGGCGCATTGGCGGGTTGAAGCCTCACGCATCACTCACCTCACCCCTACGCTGCGCAGGCGGCAACGCGGTGCAGGTGATCTGCCCCGCGGCAGCCCCAATGATCATATCGTCCCTGCGAATGCAGGGACCTTTGCGCGTGATGTCTGAAAGGGGCAGGCGGCCCGATCCGCGCGCCCCATCGACTGCACGCGGGATCCCGGATCGGCGTCCGCCGACGCGTTGTGCCAGCAGGGTTGTTCCGGGTGACAGCGTCGTGTGGGAGCCGCTCTCGTGTGCCTCGTCGGCGAGGACGATCGGCATCAACTGAGCGCCCATTTCAAAATGCACAGTTGCGTCGGATTTGCAGCCGCATGGTGACTATGTAGCCATGGGATCACGCGTAAGTTGTGCGGCAACTAAAAGAAACAAGCGTACACAATAGCTTACTTCGGAATCCAATTCCCTAGTGCAACCAAGAGTCATCATTTACAAAAATTGCTCCATTCATAATAGTCCTGGCCGGCAGAAGCCCAGAGGTTAGGCGCACGAATGAATCTCGTCCTCAATTATGAAAGTTCCGCTCTTGCGGCTCCGCAGAGCTTCAGGGACGCGATGCAGACTGCGGCCAACATTCTGGACGTAGAAATCCTCGACAACATCACAGTTACAATTCTTGTCGGGTACGGCGATTGGAACAACGGCGCGTTCACAACCAAAAAGGGACAAGCGCTCGGCGGATCTTTGGACGACCTTTTCGTTAATTATTCGGATCTGAGGTCCGCGCTCGCAGCCCACGAGACCTCGGTGCTCGATCAGTCGGTCGTGAACTCATTGCCGAACACGTCGACCATCGATAACCACTATGCTTTTGGCGTAAGCTCTGCGGTTGCGAAAGCTTTGGGTCTGATGTCGCCAACGGCCTCCGTCATAGATGGAGCCGTCGGCTTTGATCCCTCGATTCCGACCAATCTGCTGGTCGGCGCCGCTCTGCACGAGTTGACCCATGCGATGGGACGGGAGCCCAGTTCTGGCGTATCTGGTTCCGGCGCCGCAATTGCCGCAGGTACTTTTGATTTTGTACGTTACACGAGTGCGGGCAACCACCTTTATTCGACAGACGGCACGGCGGTCCCCGCCTATTTCTCGATCGATGGCGGGAACACGAAGCTGGCCGATTTCGGTCAGACCTCGGATTCGAGCGATTTTCTGAATAGCGGCGTGCAGGGACCGAACGATCCCTTCAACGAGTTTGGCAATTCGAAAACAATCCAGTCGCTCACTGCGGTGGATAGGGAAGTGCTCGATGCGATCGGCTTCAACACGACGCCTGCTATTCTTCAGACCGATGGATCAACGAGCCTTGCTCAAGGTGGGAACCACTACCTGCTGATTAGTGGCAGCACCGAATCCGGGCTCATGTACGGTGGCGCGCCAGTCACCGCGGGCCAGTTCGGCAGCATCAGTCCGATCGGTGCGGTTCAGACCGCGAACGGCTACGACATCGCCTGGAAGGTTCCCGGCACCAATGAGTTCACGTTCTGGTCGACAGATATCAACGGCAACTACACCTCGAACCTTTCAGGCTTGGTGTCGGGCAACAGTTTCGCAGTCGAGCAGTTTGAGACCGTCTTCGGTCAGGACCTGAACGGCGATGGTACAGTCGGCGTTACGTCATCGCTGATCCAGACCGCCGGGTCGACCAGCCTGCTGGCGATCGCGGACAATTACTATATCTACACCCATGGTTCGGGGCCTGAACTGAACTACGGCGGTGCCCCGGTGGTCGCCGGCGAGTTCGGCAATATCAATCCTATTGGAGCGATCGCGACCTCCAACGGCTATGAGATCGTCTGGCAGATTCCCGGCACCACAGAGTTCACTTTCTGGACGGTCGACACGAACGGCAACTACGTCGGAAACATCACTGGCTTGGTGCACGGGACCGCCTTCCTGGTCGAGTCGGCGGAAGCTGCCTTCGGCCGGGACCTGAATGGCGACGGCAGCACTGGTGTCACGTCATCGGTGATTCAGACCGATGTAGCGACCAGCCTGCTGGCGATCGCCGACAACTATTACATGTACATCAACGGATCGGGGCCCGAGTTGAAATATTCCGGCGCTCCCGTGGTTGTCGGCGAGTTCGGCAGTATTGCTCCCGTTGGAGCGATTCAGACCGCGAACGGCTACGACATCGCCTGGAAGATCCCAGGCACCAACGAGTTCACGTTCTGGTCGACGGATAGTAACGGCAACTATACCGGCAATTTGACGGACCTCGTATCCGGGACGAGCGCCGTCGCCGAACAATTCGAGACGATCTTCCACCAGGACCTCAACGGCGACGGCGTGATTGGCGTGCCGAGCAGTTCCAGCGTCGCAAGCTCGGCTACCTTCACGCCTGTTTCAGGGTCATCAGCGGACGTGACGCTCAAAGGAACGAACCCTCCGGTTACGCCGTCTGCGTTGAGCGCTGTTATCGTCGGAAACGGCTCCGCGGGGGCCGATCAGATCGAGCTTCGCGGCCTCGACTTTAGTAAGGCTCACTCCACCTTCGACAATTCCTCCGGTACACTTTCCGTGACCGACGGCTTGACCACGGCGTCTCTCCATGTCCTCGGCCTGTATTCGCAGGACAGCTTCCATTTCGCGAGTGACGGCAACGGCGGAACGCTGATCGCTGTCGCGCCATCTTCTGGGCCGACCGGAGCCGCAAGCCAGGTCGCCGACTCGACCGCGCACGACACGTTCGTGTTCGCACCGAATTTCGGTCAGGTCATCCTTGCGAACTTTGCGCCCGCAACGGATACTCTTCAATTCAGCAAAACCGTATTTTCGGACGTCACCGCACTGCTGGCAGCAACACATGATGATGCACTCGGCAACGCCGTGATGACAGACGCCGCGCACGATACGATCACGCTGCAGCATGTCACGACCGCGCAATTGTTCGCGCATCAGAGCGACTTTTATTTTGCATAGAAGATCGCTGGCTCGGTCCGAATTGGCGGGTCCCGGTTCTCCGGTCTCTCGGGCGCGGTCGAGCGCGGCCACGGACAGTCGTCGTCGGCCGCGAGCGCGCCAGGGATTGCTTTCGCCTTGGCCCTGCGGGTTGAGGAAGCCCGTCAGCAGCCTTTCCCCGCTCGGTTTGAGGGCTCATTGGGAACGAGCGGCGCCGCAAACATCAGTCGGTCGAGCTCGATATTGCGTTCCCCGAAGCTGACATAGGCGCGGGCCATGCTCCAAATGGGGTGGCCTCTTCAGCCAAGGCCGCCCGCGGGAGCCGCGGGCTCGTTGCCACACTCTCGCCGCAAGCCGGACCAGCCCACGTTCTCTGCTTCAAACTCCCCGCCCAATGCTCTAGAAGCCCCCCATGCTTGGACGGATCTTCACGGTTGGTGGCTATACGCTGCTGTCGCGGCTCACCGGCTTTGCCCGCGACATCATGCTGGCGGCGATACTTGGCGCCGGGCCGGTGGCGGACGCGTTTTTCATTGCGTTCCGGCTGCCGAACCATTTTCGGGCGATCTTTGCCGAGGGCGCGTTCAACGCCGCTTTCGTGCCGGCCTATGCGCATGTCCATGGCGAGAAGGGGCCGGCACAGGCCGGCCTGTTTGCCGACCGCATCTTCACTTTGCTGCTGGCCTCGCAAATCGTGCTGCTGATCCTGGCCTGGGCCTTCATGCCGCAGGCCATGACGGTCCTGGCGCCTGGCTTCACCGACGATCCGGCACAGCGCGAGCTTGCCATCACGCTCACCCGCATCACCTTTCCCTATCTGCTCTTGATCACGCTGGTGACGCTGTATGGCGGCATGCTCAACGTGATGCAGCGCTTCGCCAGCGCCGCGGCGGCCTCGATCTTCCTCAACCTCGCGATGATGGCGACCCTGGCGCTGGCAGCGTTCTTCCCCGGCGTGGGCCATGCCGCGGCCTGGGGCGTGCTGATCTCGGGCTTCCTGCAGTATTTTCTGCTCGCCGGCGATCTCGCCCGCCATGGCGGTCTGCCGCGCTTTGCGTCGCTCAAGCTCGACGACGACATCCGCGCCTTCTTCCGCGCGCTGGGACCGGCCACGTTGGGCTCGATGGGCACGCAGGTCGCGATGTTCGCCGACACCATCATCGCGACGTTCCTCCCCGCCGGCGCGATCTCGGCGTTGTATTATGCCGACCGTCTCAACCAGCTGCCGATCGGCGTGATCGGCATTGCCATCGGCACCGTGCTGCTGCCGGAAATGTCGCGGCGGCTGACGGCCAATGACCACGAAGGCGCCATGGAGCAGCAGCGCCGCGCCTTCGAGTTCACGCTGTTGTTCTCGGTGCCGTTCGTGGCCGCCTTCCTCGCCGTGCCCGATGTCATCACCCGCGCGATGTTCGCGCGCGGCGCCTTCACCAAGGGCGATGCCGCGGCGGCCGGCGCAACGCTGGCCGCCTATGCCGTCGGCCTCATTCCCTTCGTGATGATCCGCAGCGCGGTCTCGACCTTCTATGCCCGCAAGGACACCGCGACGCCGGTCAAGGCGTCGCTGACCGGCCTCACCGTCAACGTGCTGCTCAAAGTGCTGCTGATGGGGACCTTGGCCCAGGTCGGGCTGGCCCTGGCGACGGCGGTCGGCGCCTGGATCAATCTGCTGTTGGTGCTCGGATTCGCGGTGCACAAGGGCTATCTGCGGTTCGACCGGCGGCTCACCTCGTCGCTGCTGAAATTCGCCGCGACCGGCCTCGTGCTCGCCGCGGCCCTGTGGTCGACGGCCTTCTTCGCGGCGCCTCATCTCGCATTTCTGGGCCGCCTGCAGGACGAGGCCGTGCTCGGCCTGCTGATCGCGGCCGGCGCCGTCATCTATGCCGGAGCGATCCTCGCATTGTTCGGTCCGCGCTGGCTCAAGGCGCTGGTGCGGCGCTGATCAGACGGCGTCGTGTGGCGCCGATGGTGGCAGCCGCGCGAACTCATCAGATACCACGCGCGTCGTTGTTGCCGGCTTGCGCGTGCGCAGCGCGCCGAATATGGTCCCCGGTGGGGAGATCGGTGTGAGACGACGGCGACACAATGTAGCGTGGGCGAGGAGGGCGGTCAGCATCATGGCCGCCTATCTGATCGCGCTGCAGATGGTGCTCGCCGGCGCGATGTCGGCGCAAATGGCCGCGGCGGCCTCCAGCGATCTCGGCGTCATCTGTACGGATGCGCAAGGCGGCACGACGCATGATCCAAGCGCGCCGGCCTCAGCCGTTCTCCACAAGGATTTCTGCGCCGTTTGTGCCTTTGCCGCCCATGCCGCGCCTGTACCGACAGCGGCCGCGGAAACGCTGGCGCGCAGCGCCGCGGAATTGCGGCTCGCCACCTTCGTGGCCTGGGCCGCGCGCGACTCCCGCCTCCGTGAACCGCGACTGTCGCAAGGACCTCCCGCGAACGCCTGATTGAATTTTCCATCAGGTTTCGTTCGTCCAGAGGTTCATCATGTCCCGTTCCGTAACCGCGCTGTGCGCGGCGACGTGCTTTGTCACGTTGTCTTCTCCATGTTTCGCCCAGGCCCAGCAGGCCCCGACGCTTCCGACGGTCACCGTCGACCCGGTCAAGCGCACCGCCGCGCGCCCCGCCAGACCCGCCACCGATCGACCCGCGCCGGGCCCGCGGGTGCCGCGGGGGGGGGCCGCGCCGCAGACCGCGGCCGCTGGTCCTGCTGGCCCCGCGGGTTCGGCGCCGAGCCTGACCGCGCCGACCACGCAAACCGCGACGCAGCGCATCCAGCAGACGCCGGGCGCGGTCGCCGTCGTGCCCGACACCGCGTTCAGGAATGCTCCGGCTCAGACCATCAAAGATGTGCTCGACTACGTGCCCGGCGTGTTCGCGCAGCCGAAATGGGGCGACGACACACGGCTGTCGATTCGCGGCTCCGGCCTGTCGCGCAATTTCCATCTGCGCGGCACCCAGCTCTATCTCGACGGCATTCCGATCAACACCGCCGACGGCTATGGCGACTTCCAGGAGATCGACCCGACCGCCTACCGCTATGTCGAGGTCTATAAGGGCGCCAATGCGCTGCGCTACGGCGCCAATTCGCTCGGCGGCGCGGTCAATTTCGTGACGCCGACGGGGCGCGACGCGTCCGCGTTCGACAGCCGGCTCGACGGCGGCGCCTTCGGCTATCTGCGCGGGCAGGCCTCGACTGGTGGCGTCAGCGGCCCGCTCGATTACTTCGTCACCGGCTCGGCCTCGCGCACGGATGGCTATCGCGATCATAGCTGGGGCACGGCCGAGCGCGGCAGCGCCAATGTCGGCTATCAGGTCTCGCCGGATTTCGAGACCCGCTTCTATCTGAATGCCAACTCGGTGCGGCAGCGCATCCCGGGCGAGGTGACCAAGACCAGCGCGCTCAACTCGCCGCAGACCGCTGCGGCCAACAACGTCCTCAACGACTGGCAGCGCAACATCGACACGGTCCGGGTCGCCAACAAATCGACCCTCCGGCTCGACAACACCGACATCGAGTTCGGCGTGTTCGCGGTCGACCGGCATTTGATGCATCCGATCTTCCAATGGCTCGACTACCGCTATCACGACTATGGCGGCTTCGTGCGCGCCGTCGACGACCGGGAGATCGGCGGCCATCGCAACCGCTTCACGGTCGGGCTCAACATCCAGAACGGCACGACGGACGCGAATCAGTACGTCAACATCGGCGCCAACAAGGGCGCGCAGACGCTCGCGGCCGTGCAGCGTCCCGAGAACTACACCCTCTATGCAGAGAATGCATGGTACGTCACGCCCGCGGTGTCGCTGATCGCGGGGGCGCAATATCTGCATGCCGTGCGCGAGCAGCAGGTCGACTTCACGACCAATCCGGCGACGAAGTCCGGCACCAGCACCTTCGACCTGTTCAGCCCGAAGATCGGCCTGCTGTGGGATGTCGATCCGGGCTGGCAGGTGTTCGCCAACGTCTCGCGCAGCGGCGAGGCGCCGAGCTTCGGCGAGGGCAACGGCACGGCCGTTCCATTCTACAACATCAAGGCGCAGACGGCGACGACCTACGAGATCGGCACGCGCGGCCGGCGTCCCGACGTCACCTGGGACCTCGCGCTCTATCACGCCGATATCAAGAACGAGCTGCAGTGCTTCTTCTCGACGTTCGGCACCTGCAACGTCACCAATGCCGACAAGACCATGCATCAGGGCGTCGAGGCCGGGCTCGGCATCAGCCTGTTCAAGGGATTGGCCGTCAACAGCGATACGCCCGACCGGGTCTGGCTCAATCTGGCCTATACGTACAGCGACTTCCGCTACAGCAATGATGCGACCTGGGGCAACAACCGCCTGCCTGGCGCGCCGCCGCACTTCCTGCGCGCGGAGCTGCTCTACAAGCATCCCGCCGGCTTCGCCGTCGGCCCGAATGTCGAATGGGTGCCGGAGTCCTATTTCGTGGACAGCGCCAACACGCTGAAGACAGAGCCCTATCTGTTGTGGGGCCTGAAGGCGACCTACGACGATGGCAAGCATTTTTCGGCCTATCTCGAGGGCCGCAACCTCGCCAACAAGGCCTACATCGCCACCACGAGCATCATTGATCGCGCGACGGCGACGTCCACTCTGTTCAATCCCGGCAACGGCCGCGGCGTCTATGCCGGCATCCGCTACAAACTGTGAGGGGCGCGCGATGCGCAATGACGAATCTCATCTGACAACTGAAAGGACATCCGTCGTGAAAGCGATGCTGGTTGGTCTCATGGCCTTGTCGGCTGCCGTGTGCGGAGCCGCGGCGCATGCCCATGTCGTGCTCGACAAATCGGAGGCGCGGATCGGCAAGTCGTTCAAGGCGGTTCTGGCCGTCCCTCATGGCTGTGACGGGTCCGCGTCGGTGCGGCTGACCGTGCAGGTGCCGGAGGGCATGATTGCGGTGAAGCCGATGCCGAAGCCGGGCTGGTCCATCGACATCAAGAAGGGCGCGTATGCGCGCGCCTACAATTTCATGCATGGCGCGCAGCTCGGCGAAGGCGTCAAGGAGATCAGCTGGAGCGGCCGCCTGGAGGATGGCTTCTATGACGAGTTCACCTTCACCGGCTATATCGCCGATGCGTTCAAGCCCGGCGATACGATGGCCTTTCCCGTGGTCCAGGAGTGCGAGACAGGCGTGGCCAAATGGGTCGAGACGGCTGCCGCCGGACAGGACCCGCATACGCTCAAATATCCGGCGCCGTTGCTGCGTCTCACTGCGGCCGATGCGCCGCGCGGCGTGTCAAAGGGCGACATCACCGTGTCCTCGGGCTGGAGCCGCGCCACGCCGGCGGGCGCCAAGGTCGGCGCCGGCTATTTCGCCATGACGAATACCGGGCGTGAGCCGGACCGCCTGGTTGCGGCCAGCAGCGATTTGGCCGAGACGGTCGAGATCCACGAGATGTCGACGCGCGACGGCGTCATGGTGATGCGGCCGCTCGATCAGGGGCTGACGATATCAGCGGGACAGACTGTCGCGTTGACGTCGGGCGGCATGCATCTGATGCTCACCGGCCTCAAGACGCCGCTCGTCGAGGGCAAAACGGTGGCCGTGACGTTGCAATTCGAGCGGGCCGGCAAAATGGCCGTGCTGCTCGACGTGCTCGCGGTCGGCGCGCAGGGACCGGGTGGTCAGCAGGGCATGGCCGGCAAGGCGGAACACGCGCAGCATTGAGTGCTGATGGCGGGGGCTCCGGGCCATGTCGAATCGGCCCGGAGCTCCGACCGCAGCGCAACATGCCGCGCGTGGCGCTGGCCGAGAGTTGACCGCGCCGCGGCGAATGACGTTTGCGCAGGCTCGCAATCCGCTGCAAGATGGCGTCAATATCGCCAAAACGAAGCGGGACGTGAAACCAGATGGCAGCTCCAATCAAGTTCGGTGTCGGACAAAGCGTTCTCCGGAAAGAGGATGACGCGCTCATCCGCGGCAAGGGCCGCTACACCGACGATCTTGCGCCGTCTGCCGCGTTGCATGCGCTGGTGCTGCGCTCGCCGCATGCGCATGCCACGTTCACCATCGATGTCGCCGCGGCGCGGCTGCTGCCCGGCGTGGCGTTGATCCTGACCGCCGAGGACACCGCTGAACTCGGCGGATTGCCGTGCCTGTTCAACCTCGAAACCGATCCGTTCACCGCGCCGCCTTATCCGATCCTGGCCAAGGAAGAGGTGCGTCACGTCGGCGATGCCATCGCCTTCGTCGTCGCCGATTCGCTCGACCATGCGCGCGACGCCATCGAGGCGATCAAGGTCGAGTGGACGACCTTGCCGGCCGTCACCGGCGTCGTCAACGCGATCAAGCCGGATGCGCCGCAGGTGTGGGCCGAGCACAAGGGCAATGTGCTGTTCGACGTCTCGATCGGCGACAAGGCGGCGGTGGACGCGGCCTTCGCCAAGGCGCACGCCGTCGCCGAGATTCGCATCGTCAATCCGCGCGTCGTGGCGAGCTTCATGGAGACCCGCGCTGCGGTCTGCGAGTACGACACCAAGCGCGACCATCTGACCCTGACGGCCGGCAGCCAGGGCAGCCATCGGCTGCGCGACATTCTCTGCCAGAACGTGCTGAAGATGCCGACCGAGAAGATGCGGGTGATCTGCCCGGATGTCGGCGGCGGCTTCGGCACGAAGCTGTTTCCCTACCGGGAATACGCGCTGCTCGCGGTGGCCGCGCGCCGCCTGCGCAAATCGGTGCGCTGGGCCGCCGATCGCTCCGAGCATTTCATGGGTGATGCGCAGGGCCGCGACAATGTCACCATCGCCCGGATGGCGCTCGCCGAGGATGGCAAGTTCCTGGCGATGGACGTCGATCTGATGGGCGACATGGGCGCCTATCTCTCGACCTTCGCGCCCTACATCCCGCATGGTGGCGCCGGCATGCTGCCGGGCCTTTACGACATCCGGGCCTTCCACTGCCGTGTACGCACGATCTTCACGCATACCGTGCCGGTCGATGCCTATCGCGGCGCCGGCCGCCCCGAGGCGGCCTATGTGATCGAGCGCCTGGTCGACGCCTGCGCGCGCAAGCTCGACATGACGGTCGATGCCGTCCGGCGCAAGAACTTCATTCCGCCGCGCGCGCTGCCCTACAAGACCGCGACCGGCAAGGTCTACGATTCCGGCGATTTCAGCGCGCATCTCAAGCGCGCGATGGAGATCGCCGAGTGGAAGGAATTTCCGAAGCGCGCCAAAGCGGCCAAGAAGCACGGGCTGATCCGCGGCATCGGGCTTGCGAGCTATGTCGAGGTCTGCGGCACCATGGGCGAGGAGACCGCCAATGTCCGGCTCGACCCGAATGGCGACGTGACCATCCTGATCGGCACGCAGTCGAGCGGGCAGGGCCATCAGACCGCCTACGCCCAGATCGTCGCCGAGCAGTTCGGCCTGCCGCCGGAGCGCATTCACATCCATCAGGGCGACACCGAGGAGATCGCGACCGGCCTCGGCACCGGCGGCTCGGCCTCGATCCCGTCGGGCGGCGTCAGCGTGCAGCGCGCCACCCATGAGCTGGGCGACAAGCTGAAGCAGATCGCCGCCGAGGCGCTTGAGGCCGGGCTCGGCGATCTCGAGATCGCCGACGGCGTGATCCGTGTCGCCGGCACCGACCGCGCGATCTCGTTCGCCGATCTGGCCAAGCGTGCTGGCGCTGATCCCGCCAAGCTCAATGGCAGCGCCACCTTCGCCAGCGCCGACGGCACCTATCCGAACGGTACCCATGTGGCGGAAGTCGAGATCGATCCCGCCACCGGCATCATCAGAATCGTCAACTACGTCATCGTCGACGATTTCGGCGTCACGCTGAATCCGCTTCTCCTGGCTGGCCAGGTGCATGGTGGCGCGGTGCAGGGGATCGGCCAGGCGCTGATGGAGCAGGTGGTCTACAGCAACTCCGACGCCCAGCTGGTCACCGGCAGCTTCATGGACTATGCGCTGCCGCGCGCCGCGGATGCGCCGTCCTTTACCTTCGAGACCCATAACGTGCCCTGCAAGACCAACCCGATGGGCGTCAAGGGCGCGGGCGAAGCGGGCGCCATCGGCTCATGTCCGGCGGTGGTCAATGCCATCGTCGAAGGGCTCTGGCGCGAGTACAAGATCGATCACATCGACATGCCGGCGACCCCCGAGCGGGTCTGGATCGCGATCCGGGAGCAGCATCGCCGTCACAGTCTCTGAGTACCCTTCCTCCGTAGCCTCTCCGATATCCGCCTCAATTCCGGAATAACCCGCGGGTTGAGGGGTTGACCGAACCGAACGATCCGTTCAGGTGGGCTGGATGGATTGTGACAACAAAGGAGCGAATTGATGAAGCGGACTGTCGTGGCAGCAGCAGCGTTGCTGCTCGGGGCCGGCGCCGTGATGGCACAGCAGGATCTGGTCAAGCAGAGCCAGGACACCATGAAGGCGAACGCCAAGAATCTCGGCGGGGTCCTGATCGCCATGGTGAAGGGCGAGAAGCCCTACGACCAGGCCGCCGTCAATGCCGCTCTGGCGCAGCTCGACGAGACCGCCAAGAAGCTGCCGACGATGTATCCGGCCAGCCTGAAGGCCGCGAAGTTCGAGGGCGATTACGGCCCGTCGCCGAAGATCTGGGAAGACCAGGCCGGCTTCAAGGCCAAGATCGAGAGCTTCGCCAAGGTCGTGACCGAGGCCAAGGCCAAGATCAAGGATCTCGACAGCCTCAAGGCGACGGCGCCGGCGATCGGCAAGGAATGTGGCGGCTGCCACGAGACCTTCCGCGTCAAGAACAGCTGATCCGACATAATATCGACCGGGGCGGACGCGGTGGCGCGTTCGCCCCGTTTGTTTGGGTGTCTCGGGCATCCTATGCTCATGGCTGCCGCATGATCCGGACGTGAAAGCCGGTCTTCCGAACAGATCGTGATCCAAGGTCCGGGACGATGCACGATTGCGCTGACGACGTCCTTTCGCCGTGACGGAGCCCCCATGCGACGACGCCTCCTGCTTGCCTTCTGTGTGCTCGGTGCCGCAGGACTTGCGACGTTCTGGTGGCTGACCCGGCCGACGACCGTCGCGCTCGCGGCGGCGACGCGTGCGCCGGATCTCGTCAACGGGCAGGAGATCTTCAACATCGGCGGCTGCGCGTCCTGCCACGCGGTGCCGAACCAGCAGGACCGTCTGAAGCTGGGGGGCGGGCTGCCGCTGGCCTCGCCGTTCGGCACATTCTATGCGCCCAACATCTCGCCGGATCCCAAAGACGGGATCGGGCGCTGGAGCGAAGCCGATTTCGTCAATGCGGTGCTGAAGGGCGTCTCGCCCGGCGGCAGTCATTATTATCCCGCGTTTCCCTATACCTCCTATGCCGGCGCCAAGGTCGATGATGTCCGCGATCTCTTCGCCTATATGAAGACGCTGCCGCCGGTCGCCGGCCCGTCACGCCCGCACGATCTGCCGTTCCCGTTCAACATCCGCCGCACCGTCGGCGTCTGGAAGCTGTTGTTCTTCGCCGACAAGCCGTTTGTGGCGGACAGTGCGCGCTCGGCGGAATGGAATCGCGGCGCCTATCTGGTGAATACGTTCGGCCATTGCGCCGAATGCCACAGTCCGCGCAATCCGCTCGGCGGCATCGTCACCGCGCAGCGCTTTGCCGGCGGCCCCGACCCGGAGGGGCAGGGCTTCGTGCCGAACATCACCCAGAAGGGCCTGTTCGACTGGAGCGAAAGCGACATCAGCTATTTCCTGGAGACCGGCCAGCTGCCTGACGGCGACAGCGCCGGCGGATCGATGGCGCGCGTCATCCGCAATACGTCCCAGTTGACGCCCGACGATCGCAAGGCGATGGCGGTCTATCTGAAATCACTGCCGCCGGTCGAAGGTCCGCCGAAGCCGAAGAAGCCGGCGAACTAATCGAGCCAGTGCGGGCTTTCCGATCTTCTTCGACCAGGCCTAGCTAGATCGGCTTGAAACTGCCGTCGCTCTGGATCACCGTCAGCGTGACCTGCGGCGGATTGTCTTTGCGCGCGCTGCCGAAGTTGACGACCAGGCCGCCAATATCGAACTGCCCGACCTCGTTGATGATCCGGAGCAGATCGGCGCGGGTCGGGTTGGGTCCGGTCATCGCCAGCGCTCGCGCGACCAGACGGCCGGTGATGTAGCCCTCCAGCCCGATGAAGTCGGGCGTCTGGCTCGGATCCAGGGATTTCATCGCGGCCTGATAATCTGAGACGACGCGGCGGTCGGTGTCCCACGGGAACGGAACGACCTCGGACACGATGACGCCGCGGCCCTCGGCGCCGAGCTCTTTCGCCAGTGCATTGGCGCCGACGAAGGAGACCGCCGTGAAGGTCGGATTGAAGCCACTGCGATGCGACATCTTGATGAACTCGGCGCACGGCCCGTAGGTGCCGACGAGGATCACCGCCTCAGGCTCTGCGCGACGGATCACCTTCAAGGCCGCGCCGACGGCGCGCGTGTTTCGCTCGAAGGTGCCTTCGGCCGCAAGCTCCAGGCCCCGGCGGTCGAGATGGGTCTTCACGCCCGCCAGCACGTCGCGCCCGAACGCGTCATCCTGATAGAAGATCGCGATCCGCGTCAGGCGGAGCTCTTCCGTGAGATGCTTGATCGAGGCTTCGGCCTCCGCGGCGTAGCTGGCGCGGATGTTCACGATGTTCTGGAAGTCCGGTGTCCGCAGGAACTCCGCGCCGGAGACCGGGCCGATGAAGGGCACGTCGTTGGAAGCGGCGATCGGCGCTGTCGCGATCGAGGTCGGTGTGCCCACGGCGCCGATCAGCGCGAACACCTTGTCCTCGTAGATCAACTTGATGGTCTCCACCACCGATCGATCGGGATCGTAGCCGTCGTTGCGGCTGGCCAGCTTGAGTCGTCTGCCATAGACGCCGCCTTTTGCGTTGAGCTCGTTGAAGGCGGCCAGCAGGCCCTGCCGCGCCGCCTGACCTAACGCGGCCGACGGCCCCTCCAGCGCGGCCACCTGTCCGAACAGGATGGAGTCGCTGGTGACGCCGAGCTCGTCGGCACGTGCGGCGCCGACATGCAGCGCGCCAGCCACCAATAGCACGAGGGTGAGAGAACTACGGAGTTCCGAAAGCCACTTCATAGCGATGTTCAACACGCACGGGACAGACTGACCATGCCGCAACCTAACCGCTTTCAATGAAGACCTCGCTAAAGACGCATTGCGGCCTTGATCGCGTTTTCGGCGGCACTCAACAGTGAGGTGTTAACCAAGCCGCGGCGTCCGATCCCGAACGCGTGATCTTCTTTGACCGTCCTTAACTTCGAAGATGTCTCATCCGCTGGATCGGAATGAGGGGCAGCCGTTTGGCGGGGGCCATATTGCAGGTTGAAGAGTACAGCGCATCAACCCTGACTGAGAGGAGCGAGACTCGCGTCGGCAGCGGCCGCGAGAAGTTGCTTTCGTCCTTATCACGCTACCGCCTCTATCGTCCTGCGGTCATCGCCGCATGTGTCGGCGTGGTGCTGTCGGTGGTCGGAACGGTCGCGGTCGGACGCTGGGAGAACCGGCTCGCGCGCGCCGATTTCGAAGCTGTGGCCGAAGCCCAGGCGATCCTGGTTCAGAACGGCGTCAATGAGTATGTCAGCCGGCTGACCGCGCTGCGCACGCGGTTCGAGTCGGCCAATGACGACATCACGCGCAGCGAGTATCAGACCTTCAGCGCGCGGCTGTTCGAGGCGCATCGCGGCATGCTGCGCCTGGCATGGCTGCCGCGGATCAAGCGCAAGGAACGCGGCGAATACGAAGCGGCGGCGATCACCGACGGCGTTCCGGCCTTCCGCATCAAATCCTTCCCCGATGGCACGGTCGCACCGGAGAGCGACGAATATTATCCGGTCTACTTTTCGACAGAAGCAAAGACCTCCCCGGTCTATGGTCTGGACTATTGGAGCATCCCGGACCACCGGGCCGTGCTCGAGCAGTCGCGTGACTACGACATGATCGGCGCGTTGCGGACGCGGCAAAATCTCACCAATCAGAACGAACGTCCCAACGCCGTGATGATCGGTATCCCGGTCTACGCCAAGGGCACCTCGCGCACCACGGTCGCCGATCGACGCCGCAACCTCACCGGTTTCATTATCGGCGTGTTCGATCTGCCGATGCTGCTGCAAGCCGTGCGGACCAACAATCCCAACAGCTCGGCGCTGGCGATCAACCTGCTTCCGCCCGAGCGCGTCATCAACGCCTCCGGCGTGGACCCGCAGCGCTGGCCGGCTGATCCCAATATCTGGTCGACGACTTTGCGGATCGGCGACGCCGATTGGGTGTTTCAGGCCGCACCTGCCGGCGGCGCGCTGATGACCACGCATAATCGGGCGCTTGCCTTCTATGCCGCGGGCATCGCGACAACGCTTTTCTTCGCCGTCTATCTTGTGCTCTCCAGCCGTAACGCGCGGCAGCTGGCACTCGCCAATCGCCGCGTGCTCGAACTGGCGCAGACCGATGCGCTGACGGGGCTTGCGAACCGCGCCTTCTTCCTGGAGGAGATGGAGCGCATCAACGACGAGAAGGGCGGCCGCTTCACCGTCTTCCTGCTCGACCTCGATCGCTTCAAGAACGTCAACGACTCGCTCGGGCATGGGGCGGGAGACGAACTGCTGGTGCAGGTCGCCCAGCGCCTGAGATCGCAGCTGCGCGAGGAGGATGTGCTGGCCCGTCTCGGGGGCGACGAATTCGCGTTGATCCAGGCCGGGTTCTCGGATCAGCGAGCGTCCGCGACCGAACTGGCGCAGCGGATCACGCGGCTGATCGCCGAACCGTTCCAGATCAGCGGTCAGCGCGTCGAGATCGGCACCAGCATCGGCATCTCGCTCGCGCCGCAGCATGGCCGCGACCAGGAGCATCTGCTCAAGAAAGCCGATCTTGCGCTGTATCGCTCGAAATCCGCGGGGCGCAGCTGCTATACGATGTATGACGACGTCATGTCGGCGGAGCTCGAGGCGCGCAACACGCTCGAGGGCGATCTGCGTGACGCCATCGCGCAGTGTCAGTTCGAGGTTCACTACCAGCCCTTCTACGACGCCGAGACGCGCCAGCGCCGCGGCGTCGAGGCGCTGGTGCGCTGGCGCCACCCGGTCAAGGGGCTGGTGCCGCCCGACAAGTTCATTCCGCTGGCGGAAGCCACCGGCCTGATCGTGCCGCTCGGCGAATGGATCATCGGCCGGGCCTGTGACGACGCGACGTCATGGCCCGACGACATCAAGGTGGCGGTCAATCTGTCGCCCGTTCAGTTCAAGCAGGCGGAACTGTTCGACGTCATTCAATCGGCGCTGGCGCGCTCCGGGCTCGATCCGAAGCGGCTGGAGATCGAGATCACCGAGTCGGTGCTGCTGGAGCGGGCGGCCGAGAACGAGAGCTTCATCGACAAGCTCAAGGGGATCGGCATTTCGCTGGCGCTCGACGATTTCGGCACCGGCTATTCGTCGCTGCGCTCGCTGACTGCATTCCCGTTCAACAAGATCAAGATCGACAAATCCTTCATCGCCAATCTGAGCGTGCGCGAAGAAAGCGCGGCCGTGATCTCCTCCGTGGTGACGCTGGCGCGCGGGCTCGGAATTCAGATCACGGCTGAAGGCGTCGAGACCGAGGAGCAGCTTCGGCACCTCTGCACGCTGGGGGTCAACTTCGCGCAAGGCTATCTGCTGGGGCGGCCAATGCCTGTGGAGCAGCTCGAGCAGCATCTGGAGATCACGCGCGCCGCGCCCGAAACCGACGAGCTGATCGGTGAAGCGTCGGAGGAGGCGGATCCGCGCTCTGCCGAAGTCGTCGCGCTCATTCCCCGGTCCGGGGCGCCGCTATCCTTCGCATCCAACGGCTGATCGGCGAGGCGACGTCGTCCTGCCCGCGGACGGGCGGATGCCGCAGTCCGAGCGTCGCCGCCTCGCGTGCGGCCCGCGGCGTGATGCCATAGGCGGTCTTGAACAGCCGGGTGAAATGCGCGTCGGTGCCGAGCTGCCACCGCCGTGCCACTTCGCTGATGCGCACAGTGCGGGATCCGGTCGCGGCGAGATCGAAAAACGCACGGTGCAGCCGACGGCTGCGGATATAATCGGCGATGCCGCCGAGCGGCGCGAACAGCCGATAGAGCGAGGCCCGCGATAGGCCGAAATGCGAGGCCACGGTATCGGCGCTGAGCTCGGGGCTGGCCAGCTGCGCCTCGATATATTGGCGGATGCGCAGCAGCGAGGCATCAGCGGTGACGCTGCGATCGGCGGCGCGGCGTTCGAGCTCGCCGCGCAAACAGGCCGCGATCAGTGCGATCGTGCCGTCGATGGCGGCTTGGCATTCGTCCACGCTCATGCGGGGGGCAAATTCGAACAAGGCGCTCAAGTGCCGCGCCAGCAACGGCGCGAGCGCGCCGTCGTGCGGCAGCACCAGGCCATGCAGATCCTCCACCTGCGGCAGGCGCGCGTCGAACATCGGTCGCGGGACGACCAGCGTGATGGCTTCGAACGGCGTGGCGCGGGTTTCCAGTGTCTGCGCCAGATCGAGCACGCAGAGATCGCCAGCTTCGACCTGGATCGGATGAGGCCCTGCGACGCCGTGATAGCCGCCCGTCACATAGAGCTGCAGAATGATGTGATCGACGCCGCTGCGTGCGATCGTCTCGGCCGTCCGTCGGAAACGCTGGCCGCTGGCACGCGCCGAGCCGAGCAGGACCGGGCCGAGCGCATAGGACAAGACGTCGGCGTGAAAGGGCGCGACCTCGCCTCCGGCGAGTTCGTCGACGTCGAAGAACGTCGAGGTGGCCTCGCGCCATGCCGCGATATTGGCCTCGGGGTCCATCTGGCTGGCCGAGAAGCCGTAGCTCGGCAACAAAGATGAAATGGGTTGAATGTCGCTGTTCACGCTGCGCGCCGCCGGCTCGTCTTGAGCTTTCGTCTCAACTTCTTGACCGATCGTCTCGATCGGCTCACCCGCATTGACCCGGTGCGCCAGCACCGTCAATAGAGCCGTATCGCCAAGTTGCTGAAAAAGAAAGCCGGCCGCTTCGACGGTCCCCTATGCCCCTCACTCGCGAAGGGGCCGGCTTTCCCAGCGCATCAGCTGCGCCACGGAGACGTGGCGGGGGATATTCAGAGACGGTCCGACATCGAACGATCGGCCGCAGCAATCGGGACGCCCGGCGTGGGTTTTCGATCAGCTATCGCCCTTTTATGACGAAACCATGCTTGTCTGATTTCAAAAACCTCGGCGCCCGTCGGCAACGACGGGCGCTTTTATCTGCCTGGGCGTGCCATTTCGGCCTGCGCTCTGCGGCTAGACCGCGCCGAACGCCTTGAAGGTGATGATGGTGTGGGTGTCCTGGATGCCGGGGAGCACCTGGACCTTCTCGTTCACGAAGTGCCCGATATCGGTATCCTTGTCGACGTAGAACTTGACCAGCAGGTCGTAATTCCCGGCGGTGGAGTAGATCTCGGACGCGATCTCGGCCTCTGCCAGCGCATTGGCCACGACGTAGGACTGGCCGAGCTTGCACTTGATCTGGACGAAGAAGGGAACCATTGCCGATTGTCTCCGGACGACGTTTCGGGCCTCAATATAACCTTTTCCGCCGAAGTCGATACGCTTTCTCGACGGCCGGACGGCTTGTCGGGAACGACCGGCGCGCGCTAGGAAGGCGGCATGAGCACGCCCGTAGCCCTCACCATCGCAGGGTCCGACTCCTCGGCAGGAGCCGGCATCCAGGCCGATCTGAAGACCTTTGCAGCCTTGTCGGTCTACGGCGCCTCGGTGCTGACCGCGCTGACGGCGCAAAACACCAAGGGGGTGACCGGGGTGCACCTGGTGCCACCGGATTTCGTCAGCGCTCAGATCGACGCCGTGTTCGACGATCTCGCCGTCGGCGCGGTCAAAATCGGCATGGTGGCGCAGGCACCGATCGCCGAGGCGATCCATGCCAGCCTGGCACGCTGGCGGCCGGCGCATGTGGTGCTCGATCCGGTGATGGTCGCGACATCGGGCGCCCGGCTGCTGCCCGAGGAGGCGATCGAGGCGCTCCGCAGCCGGCTGATCCCGCAGGCGTCGCTGATCACGCCGAATCTGCCGGAGGCGGCTGCGCTGCTCGGCGAACCCATCGCGACCTCAGAGCAGGCCATCGCGGAGCAGGGCCGCCGGCTGCTCGCGCTCGGCTGTCCGGCCGTCTTGATCAAGGGCGGGCACGGGCAGGGCGCGGAGAGCATTGATTACCTGATCACCTCAGGAACCAGCATCGCGCTGCCAGCGCCGCGCGTCGCGACCAAGAACACCCATGGCACCGGCTGCTCGCTGTCGTCAGCGGTGGCCGCGGGGCTGGCAAAGGGCGAGAGCCTGGAGACGGCGATCCGCCATGCGAAGGATTTCATCTCGGGCGCCATCGCCGCCGCTGATCGCTTCACCGTCGGACACGGCCATGGGCCGGTGCATCACCTCTACCGGTTCTATTGATCGCATGGCCGACTTGGCGGGCCATGCTGCGGTTTCCGTTACTCAGCAAAGGATCTGACACGATGCGACAACTTCTGATCGCGATGACGCTGGCGGCTGTGGCAGCGATGTCTGCGCCGGCCATGGCCCAACGCGCCTACACCCCCGAAGAAGAGCGTAACAAGGCGATCGTGCTCGACTTCTACGACCAGGGCCTCAACCGCAAAGACTTTGCGGCCGCCTCGAAATATCTCGGCACTTACATCCAGCACAATCCGAATGCCGAGGACGGCCCTGAAGGCTTTCGCAAATTCATCGAGTTTCTGAAGGCGAAGTATCCTCAATCTCACAGCGAGATCACGAAGGTGCTGGTCGACGGCGATTTCGTCATCCTGCGCGTGCATGCCATCCGTGAGCCTGGCACCCGCGGCAACGCCATCGTCGACATCTTCCGTCTCAAGGACGGCAAGATCGAAGAGCATTGGGATTCGGTGCAGCCGATTCCGGAGCAGTCGGCCAATTCCAACGGCATGTTCTGAAGCCAGCCTGCTGATACGTCCCGCGGACGCAAGCTAGGCCCCGCGCGCGAGCGCTTTGTCCTGGCGGTGGCCGTTCATCACGCGCGTGCGGTATTCGCCCGGCGACTCGCCGAACCATCGGTTGGAGGCCCGGAAGAACGTGCTCTGGTCGGAATAGCCGAGCAGATAGCCGATGTCGGTCAGCGTCAGGCGCGGGTCG
Organism: Bradyrhizobium denitrificans; assembly: GCF_013179005.1. Lineage (NCBI taxonomy): Bacteria > Pseudomonadati > Pseudomonadota > Alphaproteobacteria > Hyphomicrobiales > Nitrobacteraceae > Bradyrhizobium > Bradyrhizobium denitrificans. The sequence goes on from NZ_JABFDP010000030.1 coordinate 99,293, forward strand.
GCGAGATGACGCTGCGCGAGTTCGCGCCGCGTGCCGTCGACGAGATCGCTGAATGACAGGCCCTCGTCGGCAAGGCGGCGCTGAAACGTGCGATCGCTCAGGCCGAGCGCGGCCGCAATCGCCGAGCGCAGCGGGCTGCCATCGGGCAGCAGCCGCGCGATTGCGGCCCGCGCGCGGTAGGCCGTATCGGTCTTGACCAGCCGCTCCAGCGCTTCGTCGGCGATGCGATCATGGATCGCGGTCAGCTCGGGGGCTGATGTCGTGAGCCTGCAGGCGAGATCCTGCTCCGATACCAGAAAGCCGTTGAACGGCGCATCGAATTCCAGTGGTGACTGGAAGGCGTTGTTGTAGGCGGCAATCGAGAGCGGCACCGCGTGCGAGAAGCGGGTGGCGAGCGGCGTCAGCGGACGGTCCAGCATCCACCGGCAGAGATTGAGCAGATTGACGACGCCGTAGTCGTAGCGCTGTCGCGGGATCGGACATTCGCCGCCGAACACGTCGGTCCGTACCCAGCGCCCGCCGTGGCCGTGCTCGAGCGTAATGGTCACGGCGTCGCTCACCAGGCACATATAGCGGATCAGGCGCGTCAGCCCGGTCAGCAGGTCGGGGCTCGACATCATGGCGTAGCCCGCGACGCCATAATGATCCGGCCGCGGCGCGTCGACATTCGCCAGCCCGATATCGGGATTGCCTGACCGTTCCGCCGCCAGCACCCACAAGCGGCTCAGCGCCTCGGTCGGCCAGCGCCGATCGCAATCGTCGAGATCCTCGATCGACAGGCCGACTTCCGCAAACAGCATGGCCGCATCGAGACCTTGCTCCTTCAGCGTGGTCGCAACGCCACGCATCCAGGACGACGATGTGGTTCGGATCTGCTGCGCCATCCCTTGGCCTTCTGAAGCCAGTCCTTTGGCACCCTCGGATCATTGTGCAGGTGCATATGAGACTGCATAGCACCTGGGATTGGCGATCGCGATACGAAATTTGTCGAAGTGGTCGCGCGGCTGGCGCTCGGGAGAAGATCATGCCTGTTCTGAAAACCAATGACGGCACGGAGATTTACTACAAGGATTGGGGCTCCGGTCAGCCGATCGTGTTCAGCCATGGCTGGCCGCTGTCATCGGACGATTGGGATGCGCAGATGCTGTTCTTCCTCAATCACGGTTTTCGCGTCATCGCCCATGACCGCCGCGGCCATGGCCGCTCCAGCCAGGTGTCCGACGGCCATGACATGGACCATTATGCCGACGATCTCGCGGCGCTCACGGCGCATCTCGATCTGAAGGGCGCGGTTCACGTCGGTCACTCGACCGGCGGCGGCGAGGTCGTGCACTATCTCGCGCGTCATGGCGAGAGCAGGGCGGCCAAGGCCGCGATCATCGCCGCGGTGCCGCCTCTGATGGTGCAGACAGCCGCCAATCCGGGCGGCCTGCCGAAATCGGTGTTCGATGACTTCCAGGCCCAGGTCGCCACCCGCCGCGCGGAATTCTATCGCGATGTCGCGGCCGGCCCGTTCTACGGCTACAACAAGCCCGGCGCCAAGCCGTCGGAAGCCGTGATCCAGAACTGGTGGCGGCAGGGCATGATGGGCAGCGCGAAAGCGCATTATGACGGCGTCGTCGCCTTCTCGCAGACCGACTTCACCGAGGATCTGAAGAAGATCTCGTTGCCGGTGCTGGTCATGCACAGCGAGGACGATCAGATCGTGCCTTACGCCGATTCCGCGCCGCTGTCGGCCAAGCTGCTCAAGAACGGCACCTTGAAGACCTACAAGGGTTTTCCGCACGGCATGCCGACCACGGAAGCCGCGACCATCAACGCCGACCTGCTGGCCTTCATCAAGGGCTGACGCCCGCATCCCATCGCTGTCACGGAGATCCCATGTCGAAGCTCGAAATGCTCACGCCGCAGAACTGTGCGGTCGCTCTGATCGACTATCAGCCGGCCATGTATCAAGGCGTCCAGTCGCACGACCGTCTGGGCGTGTTCAACAACATCCAGATCGTCGCCAAGGCGGCCAAGCTGTTCAAGATTCCGACCGTGCTCACCACCGTCGCCAAGGACTCGTTCTCCGGCCCGTTCATGCCGGAGGTGACCGAGCTGTTTCCCGATCACGACATCGTCGATCGCACGGCGATGAACTCGTGGCTCGATGCCGGCTTCCGCAAGCAGGTCGCGGCGACCGGCCGCAAGAAGTTCATCATCGCGGGACTCTGGACCGAGGCCTGCGTGCTGTTCCCGACGCTGGACATGCTGCGCGAGGGCTACGAGATCTACATCCCGGCCGATGCATGCGGTGATCTCTCGCTCGAGGCGCATAACCGCGCGATGGATCGCGCGGTGCAGGCCGGCGCAGTCCCGATCACCTCATGTCAGTTCGCCTTCGAGCTGCAGCAGGATTGGGCGCGCGCCGAGACCTATGACGGCATGATGGAGATCCTGAAGGCGCATTCGCCCTACGGGATCCAGATCCGCTTCTCAAAATGGGCGCTCGGCGAGCACGCTTCCGAGGGCGGCGCCAAGGTGGCCTGAGGCACGTCATGAAGATCTATCTGTTCTCGCTCGGGGCAGGGCTGCTGGTCGGCGTGATCTACAGCCTGCTTCAGGTCCGCTCGCCGGCGCCGCCGCTGGTGGCGCTGGTCGGCCTGCTCGGCATCCTCGTGGGAGAGCAGGTGATCCCGGTCGGCCGGCAGCTGCTGACCGGCACGAGCCTCGCGGCGGCCTGGCAGAAGGCCGCCTGCGCCACGCACATCTTCGGCCTGCTGCCCGGCCATCACGGCCGGGCAGCGACGACCGACTCTCCTGCACAAGACAAGAAGGCCTCATGAGCGATCATCCCGATCTCATCCTGCATCGCGGCCTGTTCACGACGCTCGACCGTTCCAACCCGCAGGCCAACGCTGTCGCGATCAAGGACGGCGTGTTCACAGCCGTCGGCCACGAGCAGGACGTGATGAAGCTCGCCGGTTCCTCGACGAAGCTGATCGACCTGAAGGGGCGGCGGGTTCTGCCCGGGCTGATCGACAATCACCTGCATATCATCCGGGGCGGGCTCAATTTCAACATGGAGCTGCGTTGGGACGGCGTGCGCTCGCTCGCCGACGCGATGGCGATGCTGAAGGCGCAGGTCGCGATCACCCCGCCGCCGCAATGGGTGCGCGTGGTCGGCGGCTTCACCGAGCATCAGTTTGCCGAGAAGCGGCTGCCGACCATCGACGAACTGAACGCCGCAGCGCCTGATACTCCGGTGTTCCTGCTGCATCTGTATGACCGCGCCATCCTCAATGGCGCCGCCTTGCGCGCCGTCGGTTATGACAAGGATACGCCGCAGCCGCCGGGCGGTGAGATCGTGCGCGATGCGAACGGCAATCCCACCGGGTTGCTGCTCGCCAAGCCCAACGCCGCCATCCTCTATGCGACGCTCGCCAAGGGCCCGAAGCTGCCGTTCGACTATCAGCTCAATTCGACGCGGCACTTCATGCGCGAGCTGAACCGGCTCGGCGTCACCGGCGCGATCGATGCTGGCGGCGGCTTCCAGAACTATCCGGACGACTATGCCGTCATCCAGAAGCTCGCCGATGACGGCCAGCTCACCATCCGCCTCGCCTATAATCTGTTCACGCAGAAGCCGAAGGGCGAGAAGGACGATTTCCTGCGCTGGACGCAGAGCTCGTCCTACAAACAGGGCAATGACTATTTCCGCCACAACGGCGCCGGCGAGATGCTGGTGTTCTCGGCCGCCGACTTCGAGGATTTCCGCGTGCCGCGGCCGGACATGCCCGCCGAGATGGAAGGCGAGCTCGAGGAGGTCGTGCGCATCCTGGTGCAGAACAAGTGGCCGTGGCGGCTGCATGCGACCTATGACGAGACCATTTCGCGCGCCCTCGACGTGTTCGAGAAGGTCAATCAGGATACGCCGCTCGACGGACTGCATTGGTTCTTCGACCATGCCGAGACCATCTCTGACCATTCGATCGACCGGATCGCCGCGCTCGGCGGCGGCATCGCCGTGCAGCACCGCATGGCCTATCAGGGCGAATATTTCGTCGAGCGCTACGGCTTTGGCGCAGCAGAGGCGACGCCGCCGGTGAAGACGATCCTGGAGAAGGGCGTCAAGGTCTCCGCCGGTACCGATGCGACCCGCGTCGCCTCCTACAATCCCTGGGTCTCGCTGTCCTGGCTGGTCACCGGCCGCACCGTCGGCGGCCTGCGGCTGTACCCGCAGCGCAATTGCCTCGACCGCGAGACGGCGTTGCGGATGTGGACGGAGAACGTCACCTGGTTCTCCAACGAGGAGGGCCGGAAGGGCCGCATCGAAGTCGGGCAGTTCGCCGACCTGATCGTGCCGGATCGCGACTACTTCGCCTGCGCCGAGGCTGAGATCGCCGACATCAGCAGCGATCTCACCATGGTCGGCGGCCGCATCGTCTACGCCGCGTCCGACTTCAAGTCGCTCGACGCCGCCGCGCCGCCGCCGGCGATGCCGGATTGGTCGCCGGTGCGCCGCTTCGGCGGCTACGGCGCGTGGCTCGCGAAGGGCGATGATGGCGCCGTCCGCGCCCAGGCGATGCAGATGTGCGGCTGCGCCAATGCGTGCGGGGTGCACGGTCACGACCACGCACGCTCATGGTCGAGCAGGCTGCCGGTCTCCGATCTCAAGAGCTTCTGGGGCGCGCTGGGCTGCGCCTGCTGGGCGGTCTGACATGACGGCAACATCCGACACGCCGCGGTCAATCGCTGCGGTGCTGGATTGGCGGTGGCTGTGGCCGCTGGCCCGGCTCGCGCTGGTCTCGGCCTATCTGATCGGCGGGGTCCAGAAGCTTGCCGACTTTTCCGGAGCGATCGCCGAGCAGGCTCATTTCGGCCTGCAGCCGGCCTGGCTGTGGGCCGTGATGGCGATCGTCGTCGAACTGATCGGCGCGGGGCTCGTGGTGGTGAATCGGTTTGTCTGGCTCGGCGCCGGCGCGCTGGGCGTGCTGACATCGGTCGCGATGCTCACTGCCAACGACTTCTGGCACATGGACGGCCACGACCGCTTCATGGCGCTCAACGCCTTCTTCGAGCATCTCGGCCTGATCGCCGGGCTGGTGCTCGTTTCCATCCTCTCCTGGCGCGCGCGCCGCGCCTGATCCGTTTTATCTGACCGAGGTCGTCATGATCAATTCCCGCCATCTGCTCGGCGCCGTCGTCGCCACCACGCTGCTCGCCGCGCCCGCGCTCGCCAAGGATGCTGCGTCGCTGATCGGGGTCGGCGCGCAATACGACACGACGCATGTCTACGTCGCGCCCGATGATGTCGACAAGTTCGTCGCCAGCTTCCTTGCGACGTTCGGTGGCCAGAGCACGAAACAAGTGATCGCGACGGTGACGCCTGCGCCGAGCAGCACGACCTCGCAACTCGTGCAGACGCCGGTCGGCACGGTGTCGCTGTTCGGCTTCAAGACGCCGATTCCCTATCCATTCGGCGCGGAGCGTACCGGCTATCTCGTCAACGACATGGATGCAGCGATCAAGGCGGCCAAGGCCGCCGGCGCTGACGTCGTGGTCGCGCCGTTCCCCGATCCGATCGGCCGGGACGCGGTCATCCAATGGCCCGGCGGCGTCAACATGCAGCTGTATTGGCACACGACCAAGCCGTCCTACGCGGCGTTTCAGACCGTTCCCGAGAACCGGGTCTATGTTTCGCCCGATCGCGCCGAGGCCTTCACGCGCGCGTTCCTGCGCTTTGCCAAGGGCAAGGTCGTCTCCGACGAGGCCAAGGCGCCGGGCGTCGAGATCGGCCGGCCCAACGGTCACTACCGCCGCATTCGCATCGAATCGGTGTTCGGCCGCATGACGGTGCTCGTCACCGACGGCCATCTGCCATATCCGTTCGGCCGTGAGATGACCGGCTATGAGGTCGCAGATCTCAAGACGACGCTCGACAAGGCCAAGGGCACGGGTGTGACGGTGCTGGTCGAACCGTTCACCTCCGACAGGCGTGAACAGGCATTGGTGCAGTTTCCAGGTGGCTATGTCGCGGAAATCCACGCGCTGTTAAAGTAGGCCGATCGGCGGATGGCGGTGCGCGTGCGGATGGGGCAGGCATTGACGAGGACGGTAGCCGCGGCGGCGCTGCTGGCGGCGCTCGGGCCCGCCGGTGCGGCTCTCGCCGAGGACGCCGCCACACGTCCCGCGATCCGCACCAATCGCTGGCAGGAGGATTGGTCCGCCCTGGCCAATCCGGCGCTGCGGACCGCGGCATTCGATCCGATCAAGTACATCCCGCTGCGGCCGGGCGCGCCGCAGAGCTACGTCTCGTTCGGCATGACGCTGCGCGAGCGCTTCGAGAGCCTCGATGCGGCGAGCTTCGGCATCGGTGGGACAAGGCCGGATTCGCATCTCCTGCAGCGGCTGCAGATCCATGCCGACGCGCATCTCGACGCGCATTGGCAGCTGTTCGTGCAGTTCGAGGACGACCGCGCTTTCGGCAAGGCCGCTATCACAGCGGTCGACCAGGATCCGCTCGATCTCCGGCTTGCCTTCCTGGCCTACGTCAACGCGACGGAGCAGGGGACCTTCAAGGCGCGTGTCGGCCGGCAGGATTTCGACTTCGACCTGCAGCGCTTCGTGTCGTCGCGCGACGGCCCGAATGTGCGCCAATCCTTCGATGCGATCTGGGGCGATTGGGAGACGGGGCCCTGGCGCTTCATCGGCTTCGTCAGCCAGCCGGTGCAATACAATCTGTTGCATCCGTTCGACGACATGTCGAACGGGCGCGTCCTGTTCCACACCTTCCGCGTCGAGCGCCAGGTGCTCGGCAGCAACGAGCTGTCATCTTATTATTCCTATTATCAGCGCGACAATGCGCGCTTCCTCGATGCAGGGGGCACCGAGCAACGCCACGTGCTCGACATCCGTTTCGCCGGCAAGCTCGCGGGCTTCGACTGGGATCTCGAAGCGATGGGGCAGGCGGGTTCGGTCGGGTCGAAGCAGATTCGCGCCTGGGGTGCCGGCGCGCGTGCTGGCTATACCTTTGCGGATGTCGCCGGGCAGCCGCGCATCGGCCTGCAGGTCGACGGTGCCTCCGGCGATCGCCACCCCGGCGATGGCCGGATCGAGACGTTCAATCCGCTGTTCCCCAACGGCTATTACTTCACGCTCGCCGGCTTCACCGGGTACACCAACCTGGTCCATGTCAAGCCGTCCCTGACGGTGAAGCCGATGGCCGATCTGTCGGTCATGGCGGCGATGGGCCTGCAATGGCGGGCGACGACGGCGGACGCGATCTATGTCCAGCCCAATGTCGCGGTCGCCGGCACGGCCGGGCAGGGCAGCCCCTGGTCCGGCGTCTACGCGCAATTGCGCGCCGATTATCGCTTCAACGCCAATCTGACCGGCGCGTTCGAAGCGGTTCACTACCAGATCGGCGATACGCTGCGCCGCGCCGGCGGCCACGACAGCGACTACATCGGCATCGAACTGAAATACGCGCTGTGAACAAGGAGGCATTCCATGGCTGCGACTGAGTCCCGCATCGTGCCGCTGCTGCTCAGCGTCAATGCCGGCTATGTCGATACCGCGGGTTTCCTGGCGCTGCAGGGCCTGTTCACGGCGCATGTCACCGGCAATTTCGTCACGCTCGGCGCGGCGCTCGCCTTGGGCACGTCCGGCGCGGTGGCCAAGCTGCTGGCGCTGCCGGTCTTCTGCGCGGTGGTGATCGCGACCCGCCTGACCGGTACGCTGCTGTCGCGCAGATGGCCGCGGGCTTTCGAGATCCTGCTGGGGGTGAAGCTGGTGCTGCTGGTGCTCGGCGCCGCGCTCGCGATCCATTTCGGCCCGTTCCATGAAGGCGACAGCCGCGAGGCGATCATCACCGGCATGGTGCTGGTGGCGGCGATGGCGATCCAGAACGCGGTGCACCGGATTCACCTGCCGAGCGCGCCGCCTTCAACCTTGATGACCGGAACCACGACCCAGGTGATGATCGATCTCGCCGACCGGATCTATGTCGGTGACAAGGGCCCGGCGGCGCCGCCAGCGCGGCTCGTGCAGATGGCGGTGAATGTGCTGGCCTTCGCCCTCGGCTGCGGCGCGGCCGCGCTGTTGTTCGTCCGTCTCGGCAGCTGGTGCTTCGTCGTCCCGCCCGTTGTCGCTGCGCTGGCCCTCGTTGTCCGCATGGCCGGTCCGCAGCCCGCGCGCTGAGTTCCCCCGACCGGCATCGTCGGCGTCATCTCATCGTTGCCCAAGATGAGATGACGGAAATTTTAGGTAGGGATCACAAAAGTTATCGATCCTGAAGCCGGACTGAGGGCTTGCCTGTCCAGAACCATCCCCCATTTAAGAACGAAACAGTATCGTTCTGTTCGGAGCGCCGTATCGCTATGCAGTCGTCGTCCACCACCGAGTCCACGCCACCGTCCAGACCAACCGATCAGGCCGTCCCGGCGCGCGAGCGCGCGCTGAAGCAGTGGCGTGGCGATGCCGCGACGGAGTTTCGTCGCGAAGCCGACAAGGAGGCGCGCCAGCCGGATAGGCCGGCGCACGCGCCGGATGGACAGAGCGGGCCGGACGGCCAACCCCGGCGGGGTCTGCTGCGGCGCCATCCCATGAGCGCGGCGCTCGGGCTCGTTCTGCTACTGGCCGCGGCGGCTGGAGGTTATGTCTATTACGACGCGGCTCGCCGTTTCGAGAGCACCGATGACGCCTTCATCGCGGCCCGCCAGTTCTCGATCGCCCCGAAGGTGTCCGGCTACATCACCTCCGTTCCGGTCACCGACAACCAGCACGTCAGGGCTGGCGACGTGATCGCGCGCATCGATGAGCGAGACTACCGAACCGCGCTGGCTCAGGCGGAGGCGCAGGTGAGGTCGGCGGAGGCGGCGATCCACAACATCGACGCCCAGATCGCGGTTCAGCAGGCGCAGATCAGGGCGGGTCAGGCCCAGGTGGAGCAGGCCCAGGCCGGGCTGACCTTCGCCGAGCAGCAGGCCAAGCGTTATCAGGACCTCGCCCGCACCGGCTCCGGCACGGTGCAGAGCGAGCAGCAATATACGTCGCAGCTCGAGCAGCAGAAGGCGGCGCTGACCTCTGCGCAGGCCAATCTGCAGGTTGCGCAGCGGCAGCTCGAGTCTCTGAATGCTCAGCGCGAGAGCGCCGACGCCAATCTCGCGCAGGTGCAGGCGCAGCGCGAGCAGGCGCAGCTCAATTTGTCCTACACCACCGTCACCGCCGCGCAGCCGGGCCGAATCGCCAATCTCAGCGCCGCCGACGGCCAGTTCGCCGCCCAAGGCACGGCGCTCTCGATGTTCGTGCCCGACGACGTCTGGGTCACCGCCAATTTCAAGGAGACACAGCTTGACCAGATGCGTCCCGGTCAGCCGGTGACGTTGCAGATTGACGCCTATCCGGAGCGCGAGATCCGCGGCCATGTCGCCAGCGTGCAGTCCGGCTCGGGCCCCGCGTTCTCGCTGCTGCCGCCGCAGAACGCGACCGGCAATTACGTCAAGATCGTCCAGCGCGTCCCGGTCAAGATCGAGATGGACGATCCGCCGGCGGACGTCGCGCTTGGGCCGGGCATGTCGGTCGTTCCCACCGTGCGCGTCAATCCCAAGCCGTCGCTGTATGAGCGGCTGAGGGCCTCGCTATGAGCGAGACTGCTGCCCTGTCTCAGCCGCGATCCGCTACCAATCCGTGGCTGATCGCGGTGCTCGTCGCGCTGGCGACCTTCATGGAGGTGCTCGACACCACCATTGCCAATGTCGCGCTGCCCTACATCGCCGGTGGCATGGGTGTGAGCCAGGACGAATCCTCCTGGGTGGTGACGACCTATCTCGTCTCGAATGCCATCAGCCTCACGGCATCCAGCTATCTGGCGAAACGCTTCGGCCGGAAGTCCTTCTTCCTGATCTGCCTCGGCCTGTTCACGACGAGTTCGGTGCTGTGCGGCTTCGCCTGGAATCTGAACACGCTGCTGGTCTTCCGCATCCTGCAGGGCCTCGGCGGTGGCGGCATGGTGCCCGTTGCGCAATCGATCCTCGCGAGCTCGTTCCCGCCAGCCAAGCGTGGCCAAGCCTTTGCACTGTTCGGAGTCGCCGTCGTCGTGGCGCCGGTGGTCGGTCCGACCCTTGGCGGCTATCTCTCCGACAACGCGTCCTGGCACTGGTGCTTCCTGATCAACGGTCCGGTCGGCGTCGCCGCGATGCTGCTGATCGGATTGATCCTGGAGGAGCCCGCAAGTGAGCCTGGCAAGCAGCAGAATGAGGGGTTCGATGTCATCGGCTTCGTGCTGGTGGCGACCTTCCTCGGCGCGCTGGAACTGATGCTCGATCGCGGCCTGGAGGACGACTGGTTCGATTCGCGCTTCATCATCGCCACAGCGGCGGTCTGCGCCGCTGCCTTCGTTGCGATGATCCCGTGGGAGATGAATCACAGGAATCCCACGGTGGACGTGCGCATGCTGGCGTCGCGCCAGTTCGGCGCGAGCTTCCTGGTGATGCTGGCGACCGGCGCCATCCTGCTCGGTACCACCCAGATGCTGCCGCAGATGGTGCAGCAGGATTTCGGCTATACCGCGACCTGGGCCGGTCTCGTGCTGTCGCCGGGCGGCCTCGTCACCATGGTGATGATGTTCGTCGTCGGGCGCCTGTCGGGCAAGGTGCAGCCGAAATACATGATCATGGCCGGCGCCACGATTGTCGCGCTGGCCATGTATGATCTCACTCGCGTCTATGCCGATGTCGGTTTCTGGTTCTTCGCCGATTCGCGCATGCTGATCGGAATCGGGCTGCCGCTGATCTTTCTCTCGATCACCACGGCGTCCTACAATGGCATCCCGCCCGAGAAGACCGACCAGGCGTCGGCGCTGATCAATGCCGCGCGCAACACCGGCGGCTCGATCGGCGTCTCGCTCGCCGCCAACATCCTGTCGCATCGGGCCCAATTCCACCAGAACCGGCTAGGTTCTGTACTCATAAATGGATTCCGTTAGCTGACGA
>NZ_JABFDP010000031.1:0-103716 GCF_013179005.1 Bradyrhizobium denitrificans
CCACGTTTCTCTTTCTTCATCTTCACTTGTCAAACAGCCCGGAGCCTCAGCCCCACCCTCTCTCGGAGGGACCCACTCGACCCTTTCGACGGCGATGGGCAACCGGGTTCTACCGGTTGTGCACCACTCAACGAAGTGAGGAGCAGTATCGGCGCGAATGCTCGCCTCGGTGTGTCCCGAAGCGGCGCCGCGCTCAGTGATCGGGTGTATAGGGGGGTCCGATCGGGGTGTCAACGACCTTTTTCATGAAATCGTCGCATCGAATCATTTTTTTTAGGACCGCCCCAGAACCCCGATTTCTTGCGGACATCGTGCCCCACTTGGGCCACAATCCTGCGACGATTTGTTAAGCATCGACCTGAATTGATTTGGCTCCAGGTGGGGATGCCAGACTTCATGGGTGATCCAGATCAAGGAATGGGCGAGCCCTTCGCCTGATCAGACGACCGAGACGACATCGAGAGATCCTGAAGAATAACAGCGGTTCGGGGATTGCGGGTTCCAAGCCCAACAGCCTCGAACCGTCAGAGACGCGCCATCATTCCGAGCCGTTTGTCTTACACGGTAGCCAACCGGCAGCTGAGTGATCTCGGTGCTGACTTTGAACTTGGGGGACGAAGGTTGAACCATCGGACGTCACGCGGGGGATATGGACGCGAGGTCGGCATGATCGATCTCGGTCATGAGCCACCGCTATCGGTCGATGGCTCCGAAGCCGCGGTGATCGATCGCCGACGCGTCTCCGTCCAATGGTTCTCGGGTACGATCCTGACCGGTCTGTGCGGCGCAGCCCTCATTGGCGGCGCCGTTTTCGCTTCGCTCGATGGCGAGATGACATTCGCCCGCATGCCGGAGCGCGTCGAGAGCGCGCTGCGCGGAGCCTTCGGCGCCAATGATCGCGTTGCCACGTTGCGCAAGAGCGACCGGCTGCCGCCCCCGAGCGAAGCTGCCGCCGCCCGCAACGTCGTGCGCGTCTCGACCGTGACCCGCGCCGGGTCGCGCGAGCTGATCCGGGTCCGTCCCTATGTGCGGATCTCCGGCAACCTGTCGATGACCACCAGCGATCTGTCGGCCAAGATCCCGCCGTTCAACGCGCAGCGGCTGCTCAACGACGGCGATAATGACAAGACGGGCTCCGGTGAGGATCCCAACAACCCCGAGGCGGTCGAGCCCGACGCCGAAGTGTCGTTCGTGACCAAGGACCTCGCGGGCGTCCTGCCGAAGGCCAAGATCGCGGCTTCGGTGGCGCTGGACGAGATCGTGATGCGGGTCCGCGACGCGGCGAACTGGCGCGGCAACAATGGCGGCGTCCGCTACGCGTCGCTGGCCAATGCCGCGGCCGACGCCACCGGTGTGCAAGGCGTACAAGGCGGCGACCTCAAACTGTCCTATGCCAGTGACGGGACCTCGCCCGATCCCTACGCCGGTTTCGAGACCCGGGTCGTGCCCGAGAACGTGACCTTGCTGCCCAAGACCAAGGACCAGATCACCGGCGGCAATCCGCTCGGCGAGCGCGTCCATCTGGTGAAGAAGGGCGACACCGTCACCTCGATACTGCGCGACCAGGGCGCGACGCCCGACGAGGCCAAGGCGATCGCCGCCCAGCTCGGCACGCGCGGCCGCGACGGCGGCCTCAAGGAAGGCGAGAAGCTGCGCATTCTGATGGCGCCGTCGAGCCCTGCCCCCGGCGCCCGGCTGCAGCCGTTCCGCGTCATCGTCGCCAACGAAAGCATGATCGAGGCGGTGGCCGCTCTGTCCGATCTCGGCAAATATGTCGCCGTCGACGTCCAGAGCATGAACACGGTCACCGAGACCGCCGACAATACCAATGATGAAGAGGATGACGGCACCGGCGTCCGCCTCTACCAGAGCATCTACGAAACGGCGATGCGCAACAAGGTGCCGGCGCCCGTCATCGAGGACATGATCCGGATCTATTCCTACGACGTCGACTTCCAGCGCAAGGTGCAGCCGGGCGACTCGTTCGACGTGTTCTATGCCGGCGACGACGACGACAAGCCCGGCACCAACGACAAGAGCGAGGTGCTGTTCGCCTCGCTGACCGTCGGCGGCGAGACCAAGAAATACTACCGGTTCCAGACCCCCGACGACAGCGTCGTCGATTATTATGACGAGACCGGCAAGAGCGCGAAGAAGTTCCTGGTCCGCAAGCCCGTCAACAACGCGATCATGCGCTCCGGCTTCGGCGGCCGCCGCCACCCGATCCTCGGCTATGTGAAGATGCACACCGGCGTCGATTGGGCGACCGCCTATGGCACCCCGATTTTCGCCTCCGGCAATGGTGTGCTGGAGAAGGTCGGCACCGAAGGCGGCTACGGCAAATATATCCGCATCAAGCACAACAATGGCTATGAGACCGCCTATGGCCATTTGTCTGCGTTCGCCAAGGGCATGGAGCCCGGCAAGCGCGTGCGCCAGGGCCAGGTCATCGGCTTCGTCGGCTCGACCGGCATGTCGACGGGCCCGCACGTGCATTACGAGATCCTGGTCAACGGCCGCTTCGTCGACCCGATGCGCGTGAAGCTGCCGCGCGGCCGCTCGCTGGAGGGCCAGATGATGGCGAGCTTCGAGAAGGAGCGCGACCGCGTCGACCAGATGATGACCAGCCGCGGCAATGGCGCGTCGCGGATTTCGGATGCCGGCCCGATCCAGGTGAGCCGGTAGTGAGCCGTCAGGCCTCTGCGGCCTGAAACCTGTTTCCAACGGACAACGGCCCCGCTGAGCACTCAGCGGGGCCGTTTCTCATTGCCGTTTCTCGTGACGTCCGGCGAAAGCCGGAGATCAGTTCAGCTTGCGCTTCGGGATCGGCGCCTCGAAGGTCGCGATCTCGGCGGTGCGATGCGCCTTGCCGTTGAAGGTCAGCACGTTACCCTCCGAGGAGATCGCGACCTTGTCGCCATCCTTGATGTCGCCGGCGAGGATCATCTCGGCGAGCGGATCCTGCACGCTGCGCTGGATCACCCGCTTCAGCGGACGCGCCCCATAGGCCGGGTCCCAGCCCTTGGCAGCGAGCCAATCGCGCGCATCGCCATCCAGCGACAGCGTGATCTTGCGCTCCTCCAGCAGCTTCTGGAGCCGCGAGAACTGGATCTCGACGATCCGGCCCATCTCGCTCTTCTGCAGGCGATGGAACAGGATGATCTCGTCCACACGATTCAGGAACTCGGGCCGGAAATGGCTCCGCACCGTGCCCATCACCAGCTCGCGCACCTCGGACGTATCCTCGCCCTCCGGCTGGTTGACCAGGAACTCGGAGCCGAGATTGCTGGTCATGATGATCAGCGTGTTGCGGAAGTCGACGGTGCGGCCCTGGCCATCGGTCAGGCGGCCGTCGTCGAGCACCTGCAAAAGCACGTTGAACACGTCCGGATGCGCCTTCTCGATCTCGTCGAACAGCACGACCTGGTACGGCCGGCGCCGCACCGCTTCGGTCAGCGCCCCGCCCTCGTCATAGCCGACATAGCCGGGAGGCGCGCCGATCAGCCGCGACACCGAGTGCTTCTCCATGTACTCGGACATGTCCAGGCGGACCATCGCGGTCTCGTCGTTGAACAGATATTCGGCGAGCGCCTTGGTCAGTTCGGTCTTGCCGACGCCGGTCGGGCCTAAGAACATAAACGAGCCCATCGGCCGGTGCGGGTCCTGCAGGCCGGCGCGCGAGCGCCGCACGGCGGTCGCAACCGCATGCACGGCCTCGAACTGGCCGACGACGCGCTTGCCGAGGCTGTCCTCCATCCGCAGCAGCTTGTCCTTCTCGCCCTCGAGCATCTTGTCGACCGGCACGCCGGTCCAGCGCGAGACCACCTGCGCGATGTGGTTGGCGGTGACCGCCTCCTCCATCATCTCGCCGGCATTCTCCTTGGCCTCGATGTCAGCCAGCCGCTTCTCCAGCTCGGGGATCCGGCCATAGGCCAGCTCGCCCGCCTTCTGGTACTCGCCGCGGCGCTGCGCATTGGCGAGCTCGATGCGGAGCGCGTCCAGCTCACTCTTGAGCTTCTGCGCGTTCGACAGCTTGTCCTTCTCGGCGCTCCATTTCGCGGTCAGCGAGGCCGACTTCTCCTCGAGATCGGCGAGCTCCTTCTCCAGCGCCTGCAGCCGGGTCTTGGAGCCGAGATCGCTCTCCTTCTTCAAGGCCTCCTGCTCGATCTTGAGTCGGATGATCTCGCGGTCCAGCGAGTCCAGCTCCTCGGGCTTGCTATCGACCTGCATCTTCAGCCGCGCCGCCGCCTCGTCCATCAGGTCGATGGCCTTGTCGGGGAGGAAGCGGTCGGTGATGTAGCGGTTTGACAGCGTGGCCGAGGCGACCAGCGCGGAGTCGGTGATGCGCACGCCGTGATGCTGCTCGTATTTGTCCTTCAGGCCGCGCAGGATCGAGATCGTGTCCTCGACCGTGGGCTCGGTGACATAG
Source organism: Bradyrhizobium denitrificans (assembly GCF_013179005.1). Classification (NCBI taxonomy): domain Bacteria; kingdom Pseudomonadati; phylum Pseudomonadota; class Alphaproteobacteria; order Hyphomicrobiales; family Nitrobacteraceae; genus Bradyrhizobium; species Bradyrhizobium denitrificans. Next base: position 4,430 of record NZ_JABFDP010000031.1, read on the forward strand.
ACCGGCTGGAAGCGGCGGGCGAGCGCGGCGTCCTTCTCGACATGCTTCTGATACTCGTCGAGCGTGGTCGCGCCGATGCAATGCAGCTCGCCGCGCGCGAGCGCGGGCTTCAACAGGTTCGACGCATCCATGGCGCCATCGGCCTTGCCGGCGCCGATCAGGGTGTGCATCTCGTCGATGAACAGCACGAAGGTGCCTTCGGCGGCCGTGACCTCCTGCAGCACGGCCTTCAGCCGCTCCTCGAACTCGCCGCGATATTTGGCACCGGCGATCAGCGCGCCCAAATCGAGTGATAAGAGCCGCTTGTCCTTTAGACTCTCCGGCACGTCGCCATTGACGATGCGCAGCGCCAGCCCCTCGACGATCGCGGTCTTGCCGACGCCGGGCTCGCCGATCAGCACGGGATTGTTCTTGGTCCGCCGCGACAGCACCTGGATGGTGCGGCGGATCTCCTCGTCGCGGCCGATCACCGGATCGAGCTTGCCGTCGCGCGCCGCCTGGGTCAGGTCGCGGGCATATTTCTTCAGCGCATCATAAGCGTTCTCGGCGGTCGCCGAATCGGCCGTGCGCCCCTTGCGCAAGCTCTCGATCGCCGCGTTGAGGTTCTGCGCGGTGACGCCGCCCTTGGCGAGGATGCTGCCGGTCTCGCTGTTCTTGTCCAGCGTCAGGCCGAGCAGCAGCCGCTCGACGGTGACGAAACTGTCGCCGGCCTTCTCGGCCGCCTTCTCCGCCGCGTCGAAGCCGCGCGCCAGCTCGGGCGACAGATAGATCTGCCCGGCGCCGCTGCCCGACACTTTCGGCAGCTTGCCCAGCGCATCCTCAGTGGCCTTCAGAATGGCGCGCGAATTGCCGCCGGCGCGATCGATCAGACCGCCCGCGAGTCCTTCGCTGTCGTCGAGGAGCACCTTGAGGAGATGCAGCGGCGAGAACTGCTGATGGCCGTCGCGCACCGCCAGCGATTGCGCCGATTGGATGAAGCCCCGCGCGCGCTCGGTATATTTTTCGATATTCATGATGTTTCCCTCAGCCTGCTGTGACGCCCCGAAGGCACGGTTCCAGCATCTTCATTGGGTTCCGGTCCACGCACGTTGACATCCATCAACGCCGCAACCGTCCACGTCGCCGGCTTGCGCCCGGCTTGAGCTGAAATGTGGGAAGGCGGCCCGAAAACGGAAGGGGCGGCTTCACAAATTCGTGTGCCCTGGCCGCCAGGGGAGGAATCTCCTATGACCGCGGCCATGAGCCACATCAGCCCTGCGCGCATCACCGGCCTGTATCGCTATCCGATCAAGGGCCTTACCCCGGAACCACTGCAGACGGCCCCCTTGCGCGCCGGCCAGACATTGCCGGCCGACCGCCGCTACGCGCTGGAGAACGGCCCGACTGGCTTCGATCCCGAGGCCCCGGTGTGGAAGCCCAAAACCGCCTATCTGATGCTGATGCGCAATGAGCGGCTGGCCGGCTTCAAGACGGTCTTCGAGGACGCGACCAACGTGCTGACCATCCGCAAGGACGGTGCCATCGTCGCCGCGGGCGATCTCGAAAGCGTCGACGGGCGCGCCGCGATCGAAGCGTTCTTTGCGCGCGAATTCGCCGACGAGCTGCGCGGACCGGCCAGGCTGCTGTCCGGCGGCGGCTACAGTTTTACGGATCTCGCCCGCAAGGTGGTCTCGATCATCAACCTGGCCTCGGTCGCCGAGATCGAGCAGATGGTCGGCGCGACCGTGCATCCGCTGCGCTTCCGCGCCAATATCTACGTCACCGGCTGGCCGGCCTGGCACGAGGCCGCGCTGCTCGGCGAGACGCTGCGGATCGGCGCGGCGCGGCTCAAGGTGGTAAAGACGACCACCCGCTGCGCCGCCGTCAACGTCGACCCCGACACCGCCGTCCGCGACCTCGACATCCCGCCCGCGCTGATGAAGCACCGCGGCAATAATGAATGCGGCATCTACGCCGAGGTGATCGAGGCCGGCGACATCGCGCTCGGCGACGACCTCGCGGTGGAGCAGCCGCGGCTGGTGTGAGCCCCTCTTCCCCCCGCGTGCTCCGGAAGAGCTCCGCCTCTCTCCCCGCGTCATTATTGCGAGGAGCCGCAGGCGACGAAGCAATCCAGAGTCGTCGCGTAGCCCTGGATTGCGTCGCTTCGCTCGCAATGACGGCATGAGCGGGACCTGGACCCGAACTCTCACCGCGCCAACAGTGCGCCCCCCTTCGCCGCTTGCGGGGAGGGCTGGAGTGGGGGCAGCCCTATGAGCAGTCTTCGTGGGGCGGCCCCACCCGCATGCGGGGGAGGCGCAGAGTGTCCGAGCCGAAGCGGCTCAACTCATCAGTTCCAATGCCGAGTTCGAGGGACGTATCAGTTCGGCATCACATAGGCATACACCCGGCCGCGCGACACTGCGGTCTCGCGGACGCGGTGGCCGTTGTTGCCGGAGATGACGATCGGATTGCCCTGGGCGTCGACGCCCGAGACCACGCCGACATGGCCGCCGCCGCGGCGGCTCATCACGGCAATGGCGCCGACCTGCGGGCCGGAGACGCGCTGGCCGTAGCTCGCGAAGGAGCGCGCCAAGTCGGAGCCGGTGCCGCGATGGCCGGTGCGCTCCAGCACCATGTTCATGAACCGCGCGCACCACAGGCTGCGGCGGCCGGTCGGATTGCCGCTGCCGATGTAGCTGCGCGCCGCGGCCACGACGCTGCTGCCGCCGCTGAAGCCGCCGGACGTCGCCATCCCTTCGGACGCCGTCCCAGGCATCATCAGGCTGGCCTGTGCGTCGGCGACGCTGCTCACCTCCATCCGCGCCACGCCGCGCTCCCAGCGCGACATCCGGGCGGAGCGGTGGTGAAAATGACGCTTGGCGTAGTGATGGCCGCCGTGGCTGCGGTGGGCATGATGCCCCGAGCCGTGATGCGGACGGGCCGAAGCCGGTGTTGCGGTGGCGGCAATCACTGCCGCACCCATGGTCAGCGCAACGATGTGAAGCGACCGGCGAAGGGTAGACACAACCATACTCATTCCTTCTGTTACTTCCCCCGGTACCCTGACTTGGCACCCCCTTGTCCCAGCCCGGCTCCCGTGCGAGCCGCCAGCGCTGGTCCGTAAAAAGTCGGGATGTGACGAAACCATGACGATCGATGGCGGAATCACGGCAAACAGGAGGTGATTCGGAGTCCGTTGAACGACCGAATCGAGGCGAGGCGGCTTCCAGTTGTCGCGCATTGCGCGACTCGTCATCATGCCACACGCAAAGCAGGAGGAAGCTTTTGATGCCACACGCAACAGCCACGGATGGCGTTCGCCTGTATTTTGAAGAGGTTGGCGCCGGCACGCCGCTTCTCTTCCTGCACGAATTCGCCGCCGACCACAGCAATTGGGAGCCGCAGCTGCGCTATTTCGCGCGCCGCCATCGCTGCATCGCCTACGCGGCCCGCGGCTATACACCCTCGGACGTGCCGGCCTCACCCGACCTCTACAGCTACGTGCATTTCTACACCGACGCGCTGGCCGTGCTCGATCACCTCGGCATCGCCAGCGCCCATTTCGTCGGCCTGTCGATGGGCTCCTACTCGTCGCTGCAGGTGGCGCTGAACGCGCCCCGGCGCATCCGCTCCATGGTGCTGGCCGGGGTCGGCTCCGGCTCGGACCTGACGCAGCTCGACGCCTTCCGCGCCCAGTGCCGCGCCACCGCCGAGCAGTTCGAGACCCTCGGCTCGGCCGAGACCGCCAAGGTCACCCGCGGGGCCCCCGGCCGCATCCCCTTCCTGGTGAAGGACCCGCGCGGCCACGCCGACTTTTACGCGGCTCTGGCCCGTCACGACGCGCGGGGATCGGCCAACACCATGCGCGGTTTCCAGGGCGGCCGGCCCTCGATCTACACGATGGCGGACGCCATCCGCCGCGTGACCACGCCGGCCCTGATCATCTGCGGCGACGAGGACGAGGCCTGCATCGAGCCGAGCCTGTTCCTGAAGCGGCACCTGCCGGCCTCGGGCCTGACGTTTTTCCCGAAGTCCGGCCATGTGTTGAATCTGGAGGAGCCCGCGCTGTTCAACGAGGCAGCCGAGCGCTTCATCGCCTTGGCCGAGGCCGGGCGGTGGGGAGTGCGAGATCCACGGTCGATGGCAGGATGAGGAGGCATGCTGCTGCTCCGACCTCACCTGTCATCGCCTGCGCGGGCATGACAGCAGCGGCTGTCACCACCCTCCTCCGTCATCGCGAGCGCCAGCGAAGCGATCCGGGGGCCGCACGGAAGGACTTCATGCGTGGCCCCTGGATTGCTTCGTCGCTCGCGCTCCTCGCAATGACGATCGTGGCCAAGCTCGCCGCATCACCACGGCTGTCATCATTCGGCTTGACCGGGCCATCCCGTATTCCGAGTTGGCAGCTGGGTCCACCGAGGGGCCGCGGCGGACTGGATGCCCGCCTGCGCGGGCATGACAGCGGCGGCTGTCACACCCTCCTCCGTCATCGCGAGCGCCAGCGAAGCGATCCGGGGGCCACACGGAAGGACTTCATGCGTGGCCCCTGGATTGCTTCGTCGCTTGCGCTCCTCGCAATGACGATCGTGGCTAAGCTTGCCGCATCGCCACGGCTGTCATCATTCGGCTTGACCGGGCCATCCCGTATTCCGAGTTGGCAGCTGGTCCACCGGGGGGCTGCGGCGGACTGGATGCCCGCCTGCGCGGGCATGACAGCGGCGGCTGTCACCACCCTCCTCCGTCATCGCGAGCGCCAGCGAAGCGATCCAGGGGCCACACGGAAAGACTTCACGTGCAGCCCCTGGATTGCTTCGTCGCTCGCGCTCCTCGCAATGACGGCCTCCCAAATCTTCGGCCATCCAACACCGCGACGGCTAACCCTATTCCCCGATGATCTTGATCAGCGCCCGCTTGCGGCGTCCGCCGTCGANGCCTCCCAAATCTTCGGCCATCCAACACCGCGACGGCTAACCCTATTCCCCGATGATCTTGATCAGCGCCCGCTTGCGGCGTCCGCCGTCGAACTCGCCGTAGAAGATCTGCTCCCAGGGACCGAAATCGAGTTTGCCGCCGGTGATCGCGACCACAACCTCGCGGCCCATGATCTGGCGTTTCATGTGGGCGTCGGCATTGTCCTCGCCGGTCCGGTTGTGCCGATAGCCGGACACGGGCTCGTGCGGCGCCAGCTTCTCCAGCCACTGCTCATAGTCGTGATGCAGCCCGCTCTCGTCGTCATTGATGAACACTGAGGCCGTGATGTGCATGGCATTGACCAGCACCAGCCCCTCGCGCACCCCGCTCTCCCGCAGCGCCGCCTCGACCTCAGGCGTGATGTTGATGAAGGCGCGCCGGCCCGGAATGTCGAACCACAGCTCCTTGCGAAACGATTTCATGCGGGCACCTCACGCGTGCTTGGACGTTTCAGCTCTCTCCATTGTACGCGGCGTTCATCCCAGCGTCGAGCGCTGGCCCGCACGGGGCACCCCAATCCGGTGAACACGATCCCACGCGCAACGGAAGGTGTGTTTCCTCGAGACTTCTGATATCGCTCTCTGCGCTGGCCCTTGATTTCCACGTGCCAGACGCAGGTGCCGATCTTGATAGAGCTGATCATCTTCGACTCAGACGGTGTTTTGGTCGATAGCGAGAAAATCGCCCTCAGCGTTTTGGCCCGTGCAGCAGCGGACGAAGGAATATCCATCGACCTGGAAGAGGCCAAAAGGCTCTTTCGCGGGTTGAAGTTCGCCGATTGCGTGCGAGAAATCGAACGGCGATTGGGGCGCCGCGTCGGCGAGGATTTCGAGGCTGGCGTGAGGCGAGCAACTGCACTGGCATTTGAAGCCGAACTGCAACCCGTCGAGGGGATACATGCGGCGCTTGCGGAGATCACTCTTCCGTTCTGCGTCGCATCGAACGGGCCGATGTCGAAGATCAGGCACGCACTCGGACTGACAAAATTGCTGAACTATTTCGAAGGCCGCATCTTCAGCGCCTACGACGTCGGCTCGTGGAAGCCTGACCCTGATCTTTTCCTGCACGCTGCGCAGACCTTCGGGATCGCCCCCGCGCGCTGCGTCGTGATCGAGGACTCGTTGTCAGGCGTCACTGCGGCGCATGCTGCGGGCATGCAGGTCATCGGATTCAGCGGCGGTGACCCGGACGTCGAACTGCAATTGGCGCCCGTCTGTGCAAATCTTTTGCAGCAAATGCGGGACCTTCCGAAGCTGCTCAAGATGGGCGGGCGCTGATCGCGCTGCCCTGTTCTCGCTGCCCGACGGGCAGTTTGCGCATGAGCGTCATGCACCTACTGCCCGTCGTGTTAGTTTGTCGCATGATGAGCCCTTGCACCGTCGGGCAAATCAGATCGATGTTTCCGCCCGTCCCGCCTCACAGCAAGAGGGGCGTATCGCGGTCGTCACGAGCGCTGAGTGCGGGATGCGGTGGGCGTGTCGGGTTGCGCGTGGGATTTCTCGCGTGGACGGACAATTCCGATGCGCACGGTCAAGTCGCGCGGTCCTGATCCTCCGACGCTAGGATCAAGTTGGTGATGCATTTCGCCGACGACGGTGGCCAGAAAGCCCGGCGCACCGGGGAGAACGCGAAGCAGCCGTCAAATCATCGCGCAGGGAAGGCCGGTTGTTCCGGCTCGGACCTGTGGTACCTGCCGCCTGCATTCTTTTCCGCAGGCGGGCCATGGGTGCGGCCAGCATCCGGCCTTCCCTGCGCCTCTGCGTTGTCAGAGGTGAGACCTGCCGCAGAGCTCGGGCACAAACGTGCCGCGGGAATACGATGCCACGCCATCCGTTGTTTGAGACGTGAAGTCGACGCGCCAGGGAGGCATGTTGCGTGAGGTGCCGCTTAGGCCTCCGACGTCGTCCCGGCGAAAGCCGGGACCCATAACCACCGGCCTGCGTAACGAACCGAGGTGGGTATGACTCAGCGCTCCCGCCTCACTCCTGCTGCGGAGTATGGGTCCCGGCCCAAGGCCGGGACGACGGCGAGGATGACGCGCGTGAGGTGGCCTACCTACCAGCGCGCAAACGATCCAGACCTACCGCCGCTCGCCTCTGCTCAGCAGAAACACGCCCTGCTCGCCGAACATGTTCCAGAACCACCAGGGCATCGCGACGCGCAACGGACGGCCATAACTATCAAGAGCCACGGCGCGCTCCATCTTGACGCCGATCTCGTCGCACAGCTGGACGAAGTCCTTGATGGTGCAGAAATGGATGTTGGGCGTGTCGTACCAGGTGAAGGGCAGATTGTCGGTGCGCGGCATGTGGCCGCCGACGAGCAATTGCAGGCGCAGCCGCCAGAAGCCGAAATTCGGGAACGTGACGATGGCGCGGCGGCCGATGCGCAGCAGGTTCTCGAGCACGGCCTTGGGCCGGCGCGTCGCCTGCAGCGTCTGCGACAGGATCACATAGTCGAAGGCATCGTCGGGATAGTCGACGAGATCGGTATCGGCGTCGCCCTGCACCACCGCGAGCCCCTTGGCGACGCAGTGATTGACGCCCTCGCGCGACAGCTCGATGCCGCGGCCGTCAATGCCCCGACTCTCCAGGAGCTGCAGCAGGTCGCCGTCGCCGCAGCCGATGTCGAGCACCTTGGAGCCGCGCTCGACCATGCCGGCGACCAGGAGATGATCGGGCCGATAGGCCAGCACCTCGCCGCCGGAAAAGCCGTTCAGCGGCAACACACCCTGCAGGCTCATGGGTCAGCCTCCGTTCGCGACCTTGAGGCCGCGCGCCTTGCCAGCGGAATCGAGGAACGCGCTGGCGATGTCGAAGAACTCGGGGACATCGAGCAGGAACGCGTCGTGGCCCTTGTCGGTCTCGATCTCAGCGAACGAGACCCGCGCGCTGGACGCGTTGAGCGCATGCACCAGCGCCCGCGATTCCGAGGTCGGGAACAGCCAGTCACTGGTGAAGGACACCACGCAGAAGCGGGTCTTGATGCCGCGGAACGCCGCCGCCAGCACGCCGTCATGGTCCGCGGCGATGTCGAAATAGTCCATCGCGCGCGTCAGATAGAGATAGGAATTGGCGTCGAAGCGCTCGACGAAGGACGAGCCCTGGTAACGCAGATAGCTCTCGACCTGGAAATCGGCGTCGAACGAGAAGGTCGGCAGTTCGCGATCCTGCATGCGGCGGCCGAACTTGCGATGCAGCGCGGCGTCCGAGAGATAAGTGATGTGCGCGGCCATCCGCGCCACCGCAAGCCCGCGATGCGGATGGACGCCCTTGTCGCCGTAGCGGCCATGATCCCAGTCGGGATCGGCCATCACGGCCTGGCGGCCGAGCTCGTGGAAGGCGATGTTCTGCGCCGAGTGCCGCGTCGCGCAGGCGATCGCCAAGGTGGCGAATACGCGCTGCGGATAGGCCACCGTCCATTGCAGCGCCTGCATGCCGCCCATCGAGCCGCCGACCACGGCGAACAAGGTGTCGATGCCGAGATGATCGATCAGCATCGCCTGTGCCCGCACCATGTCGGGGATGGTGATGATCGGGAAGTCGAGGCCCCAGACCTTGCCGGTCGCGGGATTGAGCGAGGCCGGCCCGGTCGAGCCCATGCAGCCGCCGATCACGTTGGAGCAGACGATGAAATAGCGGCTGGGGTCGAGCGGCCGCCCCTTGCCGACCAGCGTCTCCCACCATCCGGGCTTGCCGGTGACCGGATGCCGGTTGGCGACGTGCTGATCGCCGGTCAGCGCGTGGCAGATCAGGACCGCGTTGGACTTGTCGGCATTGAGTTCGCCATAGGTCTGGTAGGCAATCTGGAACGGCGACAGGTCGACGCCGCAATCGAGCTTGAGCGGCTTGTCGGCGCCGAACTGCGCGACCAGCGAGCTCGGATGGTCGACCTCGTGCGAGCGCTCCTCGGGCGCGATCGTGCGCAGCGAGGATGTGGATTTCGGCGTCAGGCCTGTCATGTCTTTCACCCCGGCCATCCGGCCAGGGCTCCCGAACCACGTGACATATCAGGCCATGAAAAACCCGGCCTGAACTGGGGTTCGGCCGGGATCGATAACGTCCCCGGCCTGTTTAGCGAATTGTTTAACGTGGCTGCAAGCCGGCCGGCTCAAATGACCACGGAACGAGCAGAAACTAGTCCCGCGGGCGCTCCTCGTCAAGGCAAGCAGGGGTTGACCGCCGATCGGGCACTCCACGGCTGCAATCCAGCCAAGCCTAGGCCGCACAAGGTAAACTTGCTGTTGCGTAGGCCCGGCGCATCGGACAGAACGGCATCCATTCCCAGCGGCCGCGCGTTCCCCCGTGGCCCACGAAGAGTGACCGCGACCATGTCGAACCCGCCGCCCGCCCCGCCCTCGCTTGCCGATCTGCGCAAGGAGATCGACGCGATCGACGAGCAGGTCCATCAGTTGCTGATGAACCGGGCCGACATCATCGACCGGCTGATCAAGGTCAAGAAGACGCAGGAGGTCGGGTCGGCGTTCCGCCCGGCCCGTGAGGCCGACATGATGCGCCGCCTGGTGCAGCGCCATCGCGGCATCCTGCCGCTCGACACCGTCGAGGGCATCTGGCGCGTGATCGTGTCGACCTTCACCTATGTCCAGGCGCCGTTCTCGGTGCATGCCGACGTCTCGGTCGGCGAATCCGCGATGCGCGATTCGGCCCGGTTCCATTTCGGCTTCGTGGTCCCGTATGTGGCGCATTTCAGCGCGCAGGCTGCCGTCGAAGCGGTGGCGCGCTCGAAAGGCGATCTCGCGCTGGTGTCGACGAGTTCGGGCCATACGCCGTGGTGGATCACGCTGGAGCCCGCCGGCGCGCCGAAGATCATCGCGCGGATGCCCTTCATCGAGCGCGCCGACCATCCGGCGGCACTGCCGGTGTTCGCGGTGTCGCGGGTTGCCGACGACGCGCTGGTCTTGGAGGTCGAGACCTGGAGCATCCGCGTCTCCGGCTGGAATGCGCAGGTGTCGCGCGCCTTGTCGCCGCTCGCCGACGTCATTGCGGTGCCCGATACCGCCTTCGACAGCGCCGCGCTGCTGGTGTCGATCGAGGCGCCGTCCAACCTGGACAGCATCAAGGCGGCCCTGATCGCGGCGGGCGCCTCGGTACGCTCGGCGGCCCTCGTCGGCGGCCATGCCAAACGCTATACGGTTCCGAGCTGAGACGCGCTGCGCCAGTGATCATCGTCCGGAGTTCATGATGTCCCGCCCCGTGCCGAATCCCGGCATTCTCGACATTGCGCCCTATACGCCGGGCAAGAGCCCGATCCCCGAGCCGGGCCGCAAGGTGTTCAAGCTGTCAGCCAACGAGACGCCGTTCGGCCCTTCGCCGAAAGCGATCGAGGCGTTCAAGAGCGCCGCCGGCCATCTTGAAGATTATCCCGAGGGGACGTCGCGGGTGCTGCGCGAGGCGATCGGCCGCACCTACGGCCTCGATCCCGACCGCATCGTCTGCGGCGCCGGCTCCGACGAGATCCTCAATCTGCTGGCGCACACCTTCCTCAGCCAAGGCGACGAGGCGATCTCCACCGCGCACGGCTTTCTGGTCTACCCGATCGCCACCATGGCCTGCGGCGCCAAGAACGTGGTCGCTGCGGAGACGGAGTACCGCACCGACGTCGATGCGATCCTCGCCGCGGTGACGCCGCGCACCAAGCTGGTATGGCTCGCCAACCCGAACAATCCGACCGGCACCTACATCCCGTTCGACGAGGTCAAGCGGCTGCGCGCCGGCCTGCCCGCGCATGTCGTGCTGGTGCTCGACGCCGCCTATGCCGACTACGTGTCGCGCAACGACTATGAGTTCGGCATCGAGCTGGTCGCGACCACCGAGAACACCGTCGTTACGCACACCTTTTCCAAAATCCATGGCCTCGCCGCGCTCCGCGTCGGCTGGATGTTCGGCCCGGCGCACATCGTCGACGCCATCAACCGCATCCGCGGACCGTTCAACGTCTCGTCCCCGGCGATGCTGGCGGCTGTCGCCGCGATCGAGGACACCGCGCATCAGCAGATGTCGAAGACGCACACGGAAAAGTGGCGCAACTGGCTGACTGCTGAGATCGGCAAGCTCGGGCTGAAGGTGACGCCGAGCGTCACCAATTTCATCCTGATCCATTTCCCGACGGACAAGGGCAAGACCGCGGTCGAGGCCGACGCCTTCCTGACCCGGCGCGGGCTCGTGCTGCGGGCGCTCGCCAATTACAAGCTGCCGAACGCCTTGCGCATGACGATCGGCACCGAGGAGGCCAATCGTCTCGTCGTCGATGCACTCAGCGAATTCATGGGGCCGAAGTGAGCGTCGCGGGAAAATTCGAACGCATTGCGCTGATCGGCTTTGGCCTGATCGGCGGCTCGATCGCGCGCGCAGCGCGGCAACACGGGGTGGCCGGCGAGATCGTCACGACGGCCCGCTCCGAGAAGACGCGGGCGCGCGTCACCGAGCTCGGCATCGTCGACCATGTCGTTGCGAGCAATGCGGAGGCGGTGAAGGATGCCGACCTCGTCATCCTCTGCATTCCTGTGGGGGCGTGCGGCCCAGTGGCCGAGGAGATCGCGCCGCATCTGAAGCCCGGAGCCATCGTCTCGGATGTCGGCTCGGTCAAGGGCGCAATCGTCCGCGACATGGCCCCGCATCTGCCGGCGAACGTGCACTTCGTGCCGGCCCACCCGGTGGCAGGAACGGAGAATTCGGGGCCGGATTCCGGCTTCGCCGAGCTGTTCATCAATCGCTGGTGCATCCTGACGCCGCCGGATGGCGTCGATCCCGACGCCATCGATCGTCTCCGCGCGTTCTGGGCCGCGCTGGGCGCCAAGGTCGAGATCATGACGCCGGACCATCACGACCGGGTGCTCGCGATCACCAGCCATCTGCCGCATCTGATCGCCTACACCATCGTCGGCACCGCCGACGAGCTGGCGCAGGTGACGGAATCGGAGGTGATCAAGTTCTCCGCCGGCGGCTTCCGCGATTTCACCCGCATCGCCGCCTCCGACCCGACGATGTGGCGCGACATCTTCCTGAGCAACAAGGACGCCGTGCTCGACATGCTCGGCACCTTCACCGAGGACCTCTCCAAGCTCACACGCGCGATTCGCCGCGGCGACGGCGAGGCATTGTTCGATCACTTCACCCGGACCCGCGCGATCCGCCGCGGCATTGTCGAGGTCGGCCAGGATTCGGCGGCGCCCGATTTCGGCCGGCCGCTGCCGCAGATCAAGAAGCCCTAACGGTTAGAATAGCGGAGGGACGCGGGCGACCTTGAACGGACCGAGCACGACAACCCCATCCGAGAAGCGCAACGGAAAGCTGCGCGCCTTGCGGCCCTCGAGCGTGGCCTCTTTGCCGAGCGCGTTGATGCCGACGGCGACGCCGGCATTGGCGTTCTGCTTGACGACCTTGCCGAGACCGGGAATGGCGCGGTCGAGCGCCCCGAACAGGTTGTTGAGATCCTGCGACTTCACACCCGGAGCAACGCGGTCGAGCGTCGCCTGCGGCACGCCGTTCTCGAGCATCTTGTCGAGGCCGAGCGCCGGGATGACCTTTTCGATCCCCGCCACCGTCATCTGCACCTCGCCGTCGATCCCGCCATTGGCGGTGAGGGTCAGCGTGCCCGAGGCGACGGCCAGCAGTTCGCCCTGCTGGATGCGCGACTGGACGATCTCGACATGACCGCCAGCCGCCTGGATCTCGCGGAACCGCTCCGGCCAAGGCTTCGGGTGGAAGTCCTTCAGCCCCGTGACCCGGGCCTGGATGTCGGCATTGAACGGCTCGGCCAGCAGCGGATGGCTGTCCTGAATGCTGCCACTCGCGATCTGGAGCGCCGTCTCGATTACCGGATGATCGGACGGCGTACCGTCCGCGACGCGACCATGCAATTCGGCGTGATCGGCACGCACGGCAGGAACGGTCGCGCCACCCTCGACGCGATCGATGGTCGGCTGGTCGAAGACGAGATCGGCGCGCTGCAGCGACCCCGGAAGGCCGCGGACGCTGGCCTGCCCCAAGCGCCAATTCACGGCATAGGACGCCGGCCCGTGCCCGTCAGCGATCGTCGCGGGTCCCTTGAATTCCGCGATGATCCGCTGCGGATCCCAGACCTGCGCGACGACCAGGATCTCGTCGAGCTTGGCGTTCATCAAGGGCGTGCCCGCGGCCTGCGAGAACAAGGCGACGCTCGGATCGGAACAGCGGACCTCGAGGCGGAACGGGAAACCGGCCACCGAACGCTTGGCGCAATCATAGACGCGGCCGGACTTGGCCTCGCGGGCGCGCCAGGCGTCGGCCTGGACATTGACCTGCGAAGCAGCGAAGAACCAGAATCCGCTCCACGCGATGGCGGCGATCAGGAGCAGGATGGGGGCTGCGAGGAGGCCCCAGAGTGGGCGCCTGCGGGGCGCTTGCGGCAAACGAGACATGCAGGACACCCTTTGGGCAGCAATTTAGGCGATTCCACGATCACGGATTGTGTATTTCAGTTAACAATTCGCGAGCACCACCCTTAGGCTTCCGTTCCGATGTCTGCAATGACCCTGTCCGATCGTGATCTTCCCAACGGCGACCTCTGGGTGTTCGGCTATGGCTCGCTGATGTGGCGGCCCGGTTTCGAGTTCCTCGAGCAAGTGCCGGCGCGGCTGATCGGCGAGCACCGCGCGCTGTGTGTCTATTCGTTTGTCCACCGCGGAACGCCGGAAAAGCCGGGCCTCGTGCTCGGCCTTGATCGCGGTGGCGCGTGCCGCGGGATTGCGTTCCGGGTCGCGGAAACCAGGCGCGACGAGACGATCGCCTATTTGCGCGCGCGCGAGCAGGTGACCTCGGTGTATCGCGAGGTGACGCGCTCGGTGTGGCTGGAGAACGAAGCAAGGCAGCGCGTCAGCGCGCTGGTCTATGTCGTCGACCGCGGCCATGTCCAATATGCCGGCCGGCTGTCGCTGCAGGAGCAGTTGCGCCATGTCCGCCAGGGCCATGGCCAGTCCGGCGCCAACCGCGACTATGTGCTCTCGACCGTGAAGGCGATCGAGGCCCAGGGCTTTCGCGATACGCAGCTGCACCGGCTGGCCATGATGCTGCATGACGACGGCCACTCGCGGCATCCGGCGCCGGGCGACTCGCCGTAGCCGTCTCACGCCTTCACCGGGGCCGGCACACGGCCGAACAGCTGCGCTTGCTCGGCCTGTCCCGCCGCCACCAGCCGGTTCGTCGCCTCCTCGATGACGCTCTCGATGCGGGTCATGAATGCGTCGCGCGGCAGGCCCGGCGGCAAGGGATCGAGAAACTCGACAACCAGCGTCCCCGGATAGCGCAGGAAGGTACGGCGCGGCCAGAACAGTCCGGAATTGAGCGCGACCGGCAGGCACGGCACGCCGCAATCCGCATAGATCAGCGCGACCCCGCCTTTGTAGTCCGGCGGCGCGCCCGGCGGCCGCCGCGTGCCCTCGGGGAAGATCACGAACTGGCGCCCGTGCTTCACTTCTTCCGCGGCCCGCCGCATCACCTGCTTCAGGGCCCGTGCGCCGGAGCTGCGATCGATCGCCACCATGTTCGCCTTGACGAGATATTGTCCGAACAGGGGAATGCGCAGCAGCTCGCGCTTGAGGACGAAGAACGGCTCGTCGAAAAAGTGCAGCAGCGAGATCGTCTCCCACATCGACTGGTGCTTGGCAGCGACGATCAAGGGCCCCGTCGGGATCTTCTCGACACCGCGATATTCAACGCGGATGTTGCAGACGATGCGCATCAAAATGATGTTGCTCTGCGCCCACCAGTTCGCGACGCGCAGCAGCGCCTTGCGCGGCATCGCCAAGGTCGGCAGCGCGACGATCGCCCAGAACACGAAGTTCGGATAGAACAGGATGTTGAACAGGAGCGAACGCAGGAAGATCGAAACCATCAGGGACCCAGTTCAATTGGCTTGTGCCGTCGCCGGCCGGCGCGACACGGAGCCGGTCGGCAGGTCGACCTCGGGCGCGAGATCGAGGCCGAGATCGGCCAGCCGCAGCCGCGCTTCGGCGGCGACATATTTGGCGTATTCGGACAGCAAGAGCCGCAAGGTCGGCCCGCTGGTCCACCACGGCTCATCCCGCCATTTCTCGCCGACGACGGCATAGGGAATGAGATCCAGGCTCGGCATTGCGTGCGACAGCTCTACGATCGCGCGCGGCATGTGATAGTTCGAGGTCACGACGATCAGCGACTTGAAGCCGCGCTCAGCGGCCCAGCGTCGCGTCTGCGCCGCGTTGCTGCGGGTGTTGATCGCGGAGTAGTCGAGATCGACGCAGCAATTGATGAACGACCGCGCCTCCGGCAGTGAGCGGGTGATGTCGCTGGCCTCGTTGGTCGGGTGCACGCCTGAAATCAACAGCCGCCTGCCATAGCCGCCGGCGAGCAGTTCCACGGCGTCCGACACCCGCGACGAGCCGCCGGTCAGAACCACGATTCCGTCCGCCTTGCGCTCGGGCTTGATCTCGGCGCCGCGCAATTGCGACAGGAAGCCGATGAAGCCGACGGCCGCGACGAAAAAGCCGATCGCAAGCGTAGCCACGACGCCCGCGAACGTCCGGCCCACCATCACGATGAGCGGCAGCCTGCGGCTGCTATCGTCGATTTCCGGCCCCATGCGTTGCCCGGCGAATCCTTGCCTCCTGGCGCGCGGCCCCATGCCGTCGCACGATCCCGTCGTTCAAGTCCGGGAGCTCAGGCAGGTTTCGCCGGCCCCCCGATCACGTTCGCTCGCCCTCGATCATGGCAGGCGCTCTGTATCGAGTCCGTGACCGAACTCACCCCTGCCGAAACTTGACCCGACGCAGACGATTTTAGGCGTTTTTCAGGCCAAGTGAAATCCGCAACGCGACGGTTGGGGACAGAAGCGGCCATCAGTCGATGCTCGCCAGCGTCGCGAACAGGGTCCGGCGCGCGGCCCAGCCGGTGACGGCCGCGATCACCACGGCCTGCAGGGCGATCACGACATAGCCGAGCGGGCGCAGAGAGAACGTGCCGAGCAGCGCCGCGAATTGATCGCCCACCGGCGTGCCGGAGAACCAATTCGCGATCGACTCCGAGAACCCGAAGCCGAGCATCGCCAGCCCGCCGCCGATCACCCCGCCCTCCAGCCCGAGCTGGAGGAAATGGCGCAGGAAGTGATTGGCGATATAGCGGTCGCCGGCGCCGACAAAATGCAGGACCTCGACGATCGGCCGGTTCGCGGCCATGGCGCCGCGGGTCGCAAACGACACCGAGATGATGGTGGCGACGATCACCAGCACGAGAATGCCGAAGCCCGCGAACAGGGTCGCTCCGGTCATCGAACGCATGCGCTCGATCCAGGCGCGGTGATCGTCCACGCTGGCCGTCGGAGCGACCTGGCTGACGCGATTGCGCAACGCGGCGAGATCAAAGCTGGTGCCAGGTTGCACCCGCGCGATGATGACGCGGGGGACCGGGAGTTCGTCGAACGACAGGCCGCTGCCGAGCCACGGTTCCAGGAGCTTGCTCGATTCGTCCTTGGTGAACGGCCGCACCTCGACGATGCCGGACTGCGCCCGCATCGCCTCCGTCACCAGCGCGATGTCGCGCTCCAGGTCGCGGCCGGTCTTCGGCCGAACCTGGACGGTGATCTCGCTCGCCACCTCCGACTGCCACTCTGCTGCGGATTCGCTGACCAGCAGCACGGCACCGGTCGTGATCGAAGCCAGGAACGTCATGATCGCGACCACCGCCACGAGCGCGCGGCCGGCGATCGACGCCCGCGGCACGATCGGTGACACGATGCGGGCTTGCGCCGGCAGTTGCGGGCGGTCGTCGCCCAGGTCGACCAGAAGGCCGCGATCGTCCACGCTACTCATAGATGTGCAGCCGTCCCTGATGCAGCACCAGCCGCCGGGCCTCGTATTGGTCCATGAGCGTGATGTCGTGGGTTGCGATGATCACCGCTGTCCCCGAGCGGTTGAGCTCAATGAACAGGCGCAACAACCGCCGGCCGAGCGTCGGATCGACATTGCCGGTCGGCTCGTCGGCGAGCAGGAGTTGCGGCCGCGAGATGACGGCGCGCGCAATGGCCGCGCGCTGCTTCTCGCCGCCCGACAGGATCGGGGGCAGCGCATCCATCCGTTCGCCCAGCCCGACCCATTTCAAGAGGTCGATCACTTCTTTCCGGTAGCTCGACTCGTCGCGCCCCATGACCCGGAACGGCAATGCGACGTTCTCATAGGTCGTCATATGATCGAGCAGCCGAAAGTCCTGCAGCACGATTCCGATCCGCTTGCGCAGATCGGCGATCTCGTCCTTGCTGAGCAGGGAGATGTCGTAGCCGAACAGGTTGACGAGCCCGCGGGTGGGACGCAGCGACAGGAACAGCAGCTTCAGCAGCGAGGTCTTGCCTGCGCCCGAGGGGCCCGTGAGAAACTGGAATGAATGAGCCGGAATCTGGAACGTGAGGTCGCGGAGGATCTCCGGCCCCAGTCCATAGCGCAATCCGACATTTTCGAACCGAACCAAAGCATCAGCTCCGTTCGACAGTGTGCACGGCCCACCCGCCAACAATAAGTCCGGCGGTACGATGACCCGATTGAGCGCCCGTTATGGTTTCCGGTTCGTTAATGGTTTCCATGTACCATTGCGGAGATTGAGTTCCGAAGTTCGTCAACATGGCGGTTCTTGTAGCACGAACTGTCGGAAACAAAGCGGCAATGGCCGCCGGAGATAAAGGCGCGATGTTCATCGTTTGCCCCCATTGTACAACGTCCTACGCCATCGATCTGGCAACCCTGGGTATGGCCGGCCGTAGCGTACGCTGCGCGCGTTGCAAGGAGGTATGGCTGGCGAGGCCCGAGGACGCCGTCGAGGCTCCGGCCCCGGTTCCGGCCATGGCCGACGCCGCCAGCGCGGCTGCTCCCCCGCCCGACCCGGCCGACGAATGGGAGGCGCTGGCGCGCGAGGAGGAGGACGGACAGCCGCCGCAGGTGGACAGTCCGCCCTTGGCTGCCGGCTGGCCGGAGGATGCCGCCGAACAGGCGCAGGCCGAGACAGAGGATGCGGAGCCGGAGACGCAAGGCAAGGCCTCCCGCCTGGCCCGATTTGGCAAGCTCATCAGGCGTCCCACGCTGCCGAATTTCCCCGGCAAGAGGATTTTCGGCCTGCCGGCGCTGACCGCTGCGATGGCGGCGCTCTGCATCGCGCTGGTGGTCTGGCGCGCCGACGTGGTGCGGTTGCTGCCGCAGACGGCGTCGTTCTACAAGCTCGCCGGGCTCGAGGTGAACCTGCGCGGCCTCTCCTTCAAGGACGTGAAGGTGGCGACCGAAACCGTGGACGGCAAGCCTGTGCTGGTGATCGAGGGGGCGATTGTGAGCGTCACCAAGAAGGCGGTCGACCTGCCGCGTCTCCGCTTCAGCGTGCGGGACGCCCAGGGCACCGAGATCTACGCCTGGAATACGCTGCTCGAACAGAGCGCGCTGAAGCCTGGCGAGCGCACGACGTTCAAATCGCGCCTGGCCTCGCCCCCTCCCGAAGGCCGCAATATCGATATACGATTCTTCAACCGGCGCGATCTGGCCGCCGGCAGTGCATGATGGTTCCGGTCTCGCGGGTCTCGCGCGGGACCCATGAGACGGAGATGAAACGACATGTCGCGCGTGCTGATCGCCGACGACGAAGAATCGATGCGGACGCTGGTCGCGCGCGCCATCGCCATGGATGGACATGAGATCGTGACGGCGCAGGACGGGGCCGAGGCGCTCGACATCCTCACGCGCGAGAACGGCGCCTTCGACCTGCTGCTGACCGACATCCAGATGCCCATCATGGATGGCATCGCGCTGGCGCTGTCGGCCGCGCGCGACTATCCCGACCTGGTCATCCTGCTGATGACGGGCTTTGCGCATCAGCGCGAACGCGCTTCCAACCTGCAGGCGATCGCCCATGACGTGATCACCAAGCCGTTTTCGGTCGCCGACATCCGTACCGCGGTCGCCGACGCCCTGGCGTCGAAGGCGGCCAAGGCGTAGCACATGCGCATCGCGCGCCGGAGGCGACGCTTTGGACGGCTCTGGCATGGCGGATCTGCTGACAGCTGCGATCCTCGCTGACGCGCCAATCTCCGCTGTCGTCTCGGCGAAAGCCGCGATCGATAAACACCCATGGTGATCGGGAGGCGATGCCGGTCCACCATCCTGCGCCATCCCATCTCCCTGTGGTGGTGGGGTCCCGGATTGGCGCCCCCACTGTGCTTGCGCGCGTTGACGGCTTGCCCGGGAAGACATGGGCGTTTGAGGCACGCGCGACGACCCCAGCTGCCGCTTCGCGCCCCTCGCATGGTCGTCGAACGCATATAACCCTCTCGCCTCCGTCATTGCGAGCGCGGCAAAGCAATCCAGAGTCGTGAGCGGGATTCTGGATTGCTTCGCCGCGCTCGCAATGACGCCTGAGCTGCCATCTCGTTTCCCAACTCATCCAGTGGATATGCGCCCGCATTCCCGCGGCATGTCCATGCCCAGCTCTGCTAATCTGCGTCGCCCTCACAAGAGTCGAAGGGCGCAGGGAATGCCGGGCGAAGGCCTCGTCCATGGCCCGCCTGCGGAAAGACATGCAGGCGGCAGGTACCACAGGTTCAGCTGACAATCCGGCATTCCCTGCGCGACGGGTTTACGGCTGCTTCGCGATCTCCCCGGTGCGCCGCCCGCCGACACAAGGCCTCACGCTGCGACAAACTGGCTCGACGGGCAGTTGGCGCAACGCCGTCATGAGCGAACTGCCCGTCGGGCGGATGACCACGCGCTCCGCACTCCGTGTCGCCCCGGGCAAGTCCGGCACGCGCAGCGTTGACGAGCGCCGACCTCGGACACATGCGCCGCGGCAAATGGGGCTGGGCGACATCGAACGGCCATCCTGCCTCGAACATCTCCCGGTGGTTATGAGTCCGGAATCTGCGCGCTTGTCCGGGACGATACCCTCGCCTCACGCACTGAGCGCGCGCATCTCGGCGTAGAGATCGGACTTGCCCTCGAAGCCGATGCCGGGGAGGTCTGGCATGGTGATGTGGCCGTCGATCACCTTGACGCCGTCGGGGAAGCCGCCATAGGGCTGGAACAGGTCCGGGTAGCTCTCATTGCCGCCGAGGCCGAGGCCGGCGGCGATGTTGAGCGACATCTGGTGACCGCCATGCGGGATGCAGCGGACTGGCGACCAGCCATAGGTCCTGAGCACGTCGAGCGTGCGCAGATATTCGCAAAGGCCATAGGACAGCGCGCAGTCGAACTGCAGCCAGTCGCGATCGGGGCGCATGCCGCCATAGCGGATCAGGTTGCGCGCGTCCTGATGGCTGAACAGGTTCTCGCCGGTCGCCATCGGCCCGGGATAGAAGTCGGCGAGCGTCGCCTGCAGATGATAGTCGAGCGGATCGCCGGCCTCTTCGTACCAGAACAGCGGATAGTCGCGCAGCATCTTGGCGTAGGCGATCGCAGTCTCCAGGTCGAAGCGGCCATTCGCATCGACCGCGAGCTGATTGTTCGGACCGATCTCGGCGAGCACGGCCTCGATGCGCTGGCGATCCTCGTCGATTGGCGCGCCTCCGATCTTCATCTTCACGACAGTGTAGCCGCGCTCGAGATAGCCGCGCATCTCGCGGCGCAAGGCCGAGAGGTCCTTGCCCGGATAATAATAGCCACCGGCGGCGTAGACGAATACGCGGGGATCAGCTTTGCGGTTATGGCGCTCGGCGAGCAGACGGAACAGCGGCTTGTCGGCGATCTTCGCCACCGCGTCCCAGATCGCCATGTCGAGCGTGCCGACCGCGACCGAGCGCTCGCCATGACCGCCCGGCTTCTCGTTCATCATCATCGCCGCCCAGGCCTTGTCGGGGTCGATGTTGTCTTTCGTTGCATCAAGCAGCGAGGCCGGATCGGCCTCCAGCAGGCGCGCACGAAACCGCTCGCGGATCAGGCCGCCCTGGCCATAGCGGCCATTGGAGTTGAAGCCGTAGCCGACGACGGGGCGGCCGTTGCGCTCGACATTGGTGATGACCGCGACCAGGCTCGACGTCATCTTGGTGAAGTCGATATAGGCGTTGCGGATCGGCGATGAGATCGGCTTCGTCACCTCGCGGACGTCGACGATACGAACGGTCATGGTCATTCTCCTGGTCGTGGTCGCACGCGCCGCGTCAGAGGGAGGCACCTGCGCAGATGGTGATGGTCTGTCCGGTGATCGCGCTCGCCTCCGGGGACAGCAGAAAGGCGGTGAGCGCGGCGACCTCGGCGGGATCGACGAAGCGGCCCATCGGCGGCAGCACCGGCGCGGTGCCGGCGCGGCTGGGATCGCGCAGGAACGGCGTGTCGGTGGCGGCGGGGGCGATCACGTTCACGGTGATCCGGCGCGGCGCGAGCTCGATCGCCCAGGACCGCGCAAGGCCGGTGAGTGCGGCTTTGGTGGCCGCATATTGGCTGCGGCCGGCAGAGCCATTGGCGGTGCGGCTGCCGATCAGCACGATGCGTCCGCCCTCGCCCATATCAGGCGCCAGCGCATTGGCCAGCGCCTCCGCGGCACCGACATGGACTTGCCACATGCCCTCGCCGCTGTCAGGCATGAGCTCGCCGAGCCGGCCGACACGCATGTAGCCGGCGGCATGAACGAGCGCGGTCACCGTGCCGAGGTCCGCAAGCTGCGCGATCAGCGCGTGCGGCTCCGCCAGATCAGCCTGCAGGCCGACGAAGCCGGCATGCGTCCAGTCCGGCGGCGCGCGGTCGATGCCCGTCACATGCCAGCCACCCGCGAGCAGGCGCTCGGCAATGGCACGGCCGATGCCGGAGCTGGTGCCGGTCACCACCGCGTGGCGCGCGGAACGACGTTCGTGATCCCCCGCCGTCATCCCTTGTACGCAGCCGCCTCGGCCTTGACCTTCACCGCATCGAAATTGTTGATCTTGTCGATCAGCTCGTTGGTGTAGAGCGCAGCATAGTCCTTGATGTCCAGCCCGTTCATCGCCGCTTCGGTGCGGAACTCCTGCTCGTTGATCGCGCCCATCTGGGTGTTGGCATAAGGCGGCGCGTAGAGCTTGATGCGCCGACTGATCGACTGCAGCACAGCCTTGACGGCTTCGTCCTCGCTGGCGCCACGCGGCGCCGTCTCCGGGTACATCTTGAGAAACGCCCTGGCGCCGGCAGCGGGATTGGCGAGCAGGAACTGCGATGCCTTGCACACCGAACGGCCGAAGCCGATCAAGAGATTCCTGTCCTTCTCGAAAGTCTGAGGCATCGCCATGAGGAACTGGCCGCCGACCATCGGGATCGTGGTCGGGCGCTGCAGGTAGCTCATCTCGATGCCGGCGGCCTCGATCTGGCCAAAGCCAGTATCGAAATAGGCGAGTGCATCGATGACGCCACGCTGCAGCGCGACGCCGGCCGGCGTGCCGTTGCCGACCGCCACCCAGCTCACATCCTTGTCCGGATCGAGGCCGAGCGCCTTCAGCACGTTCCTGGTGACCGGATATTCGGTGGCGCCGAAATCGGACACGCCGATCTTCCTGCCCCTCAGATCCGTGTAGCTCTTGAGTGCCGAGCCGGGCGGCACGGCAATGTCCCATTTGTAGGGGTACGTGTACTGATAGAACAGTTTCGCGCCGCTCCATTCGCCCTTGGCGAGCAGCGGCAGCGCCGTCGACGGCACGCCGACGCCGATTGTGACGGAGCCGCGATCGGTCGCGACCTGGACGCTGGCGTTGGTGCCGAGCGCCTGCACGTCGAGCGAAAAGCCCTCCTGCGCGTTGTAGCCGAGCGCCTCGCCGATCACGCAATTGATGACGGTGGCGTTGAGCGCCTTCAGCCCGACGCCGAAGCGAATCTTCTTCGCGTCCGCTGCCATCAGGCCGGCCGGTGCGCCACTCATCAGCAACGCCGCACCGGCGCTGCCCGTCAGGAATGACCTGCGCGAAATCATGTTCGTTCCTCCCGGTTTTTATTTCTTTCGATTGGCGCCCCAATGCACGACCTTGGCCTCGCACCAGCGCACGATGCCGTGCAGCACGATGCCGAGCACGCCGAGAATGATCAGCGCGGCGAACACGCCGGCGACGTCCGACACCGCCTGCGCCTGGGTGATCACGACGCCCATGCCGCGCTGCGCGCCGAGAAATTCGGCGACGATCGCACCGAGCAGCGCATAGACGACGGCCATGTCGAGTCCGGCGAAGATGAAGGGCGCAGCGTTGGGCAGCTTGACGATGCGGTAGGTCTCGAGCCGCGACGCCGACAGCGAGCGCATCAGATCGATGCGCTCCGGCTCGACCGCGCGCAGCCCCGTGAAACTATTGATCAATACCGGGAAGAACGACAGCAGCGCCGAGATCGCGATCTTGGAGCCGTCGCCGAAACCGAACCAGATCACGATCAGCGGCGCGATCGCCACCTTGGGAAGGCTCTGCAGCGCGAACGCATAGGGCATCACGAGACGCTCGATCGCCTCGACCTCGGCCATCAGCGAGCCGATCACGAGGCCGAGCCCGACGCCGATGGCGCAGCCGACCGCGGCATTGCTGAGCGTGCTCCACAGCGGCAGATAATAGCCGAGCGGACTGGCGGGGCTGACGGCCAATCCGGACCACAATGCGCGGACCACCGCTTCGGGCTTCGGCAGGATGTAGGATGGGATGTTCAGCAGCTTGACCGCGGCGATCCAGCTCAGGATCAGCACGGCAAGACCGATCCAGGCGATCGGCGAACCGAGACCGAGACGGCGGCTGGGCTTTGTCGGCTTCGGGGTCATGGCGGGCGCGGCGATGTTGGCAAGGTCAGTCATGGCCGTGCTCCTGCGCGTTCAGGAGTCCGCGAACCTCCTTGGCCAGCCGCGCATAGTCCGGGTGCAGGACGATGTCGTCGAAGGTCCTGGGCCGCGGGATCGGGACGTGCAGATCAGCGAGGATGCGGCCGGGGCGCGCCGACATCACGATGACGCGGTCGGCGAGGAAGATGGCTTCCGAGATCGAGTGTGTGATCAGCAGGATGGTCTTGCGGTTCTCCTGCCAGATGCGCTGCAGCTCGAGGTTCAGGCGCTCGCGCGTCAGCGCATCGAGCGCACCGAACGGCTCGTCCATCAAGAGGATCTCGGGATCGCGCGCCAGCGCGCGGCAGATGCCGGCGCGCTGCTGCATGCCGCCGGACAGCTCGTAGGGATATTTGTCGCCGAACTCGCCGAGGCCGGTCACGGCGAGCAGGCGCTCGATGCGGTCGGCCGCGGGCGCATGCTTGCCGCCGACACGCAGCGGCAGCCGCACATTGTCGCGCACCGTCATCCACGGCAGCAGATTGGCGGCCTGGAACACCACGCCGACCTTGCGCGAGGGACCTGCAACCGCCTCGCCGTCGAGCAGCAGGCGGCCGTCGCTATAACCATCCAGCCCAGCGAGCAGCCGCAGCAAGGTGCTCTTGCCGCAGCCGGAGGGACCGACGACGCAGACGAACTCGCCTGGCTTGATGTCGAGCGAGATCCGGCTCAGCGCATGCACCGCCGCGCCCGAGGCTGAGACGTAGGTCTTGGACAGCTGGTCGATCGCGATCAGCACGTCATCCGGCGCGGCAGATGGGCGCGGGGGCGTATTGTCGACATCCATCATCAGCATGAGCGTCGTCCCTGGATTTGTTTTGCTTGTCGTTCGTCATCGCAGGCAGCCGGGCCCGGCCGCCTTGTCGTCGAAAGCTCAGGCCGCAGCCTGCACCGTCAGTCCGGCCGCGGCGACTGCGGCGCGGATCGCCGCCATCTCCTCGGCGCTCGGCGCATGCGTCGGCGGGCGCACCGTGGCGTCGCGGATGACGCCGGCGACCTGCATCGCCGCCTTCATCCGGCCATGCGCCTCGCCGGTCGGCTCGCCCGCGCCGTAAACGGCATCCTTCAGCGGATCGATCATGCTCTGCAGCTTCATCGCGAGCTTGAGATCGCCGGCGACGACCGCGGCAAACAGATCGTGGATCAGATCGGGGATCAGCGAGGCGAAGCCGACCAGCGCGCCGTCGACGCCCTGCACCATCGAGGCCAGCAGATATTCGTCGTGGCAGGTGAGCAGCGCCTTGTGCGGCGCCGCAGCGCGGATCGCCTTGAGGTCGCGGGCGTATTTATTCATCTCGCGGGTGCCGATCTTGAACGCCTGCACATGGTCGAGGCGGGCGAGCTCGGCAAGCAGCTCCGAGGAGAACGAGGCGCGGGTCCAGGCCGGATAGACGTGCACGATCAGCGGCAGCTTCGTCGCCTCGCCGATCGCGCTGAAATAGTCGAGGCAATGCTCGCGCTTGAAGCCGAAGCGCAGCCAGTGATGCGGCGGCATGATGTCGAGCGCGGCGGCACCGGCCTCCTTGGCCATCAGCGCGTGCTCGATGCCGTCCTTGATGCCCTCGCAGACGACGGAAGAAATCGTCGGGCAGATGCCGGTGAGCGCCTTGGCGACAATGCGCGTGACCTCGGCGCGCTCCTTGGCGGTGAGGCTGAACACCTCGCCGGTGTGGCCGTTGGTCATGATGCCGACGATGCCGCGGCGCTTGCCGAGCCAGGCGGCGTAGCGCGACAGCTCGGCCTCGTCGATCGAATGGTCGGCATCGAAGGGGACGGCGATCGCCGGTATGATCCCCTTGAAGTTGGTCATGACGCTCATCGCGGGCTCCTCATTGTTCGGATGGTCATCGGTTCGAGACGGTCGCGACGGCGCCGCCCATGGCTTCGAGCGCGCGCGACAGCTGGGCCGCAGTGCGGAGCAAAGGCGCCACGCCCATGCGCTCGAACGCCTCGGCCGATATGCGCATGGTCGGCGCGGCGACGCTGATGGCGGCGAGCGGCACTCCGTCACGATCGATCACGGGCGCGGCAAGCACGCACAGCCCCGGCGCATTCTCCTGATTGGACAGTGCGTAGCCGGCGGCCTTCACCTGACGCAGGCGCTGCAGCAGCGCGTCGAGATCGGTGATCGTGGTCTCGGTCCGCTTGATGCGCGGCTGCGCCTCGAGCACGGCGACCTGCGTCTCCACCGGCAGCAGCGACAGAAGCGCCTGACCGACGGCAGTGGAATAGACCGGCGCGCGGCTGCCGATGCGGACGTCAACCCCGAGCCGGACAAGGCCGGCCTGGATGCGCTCGACATAGACGATGTCGCTGCCGTCGAGCACCGCGAGCGAAGCCGCCTCGTTCATCTCACCAACCAGGCTGCGCAGGATCGGACGCGCCTGATCGCGCAGCTCTGAGCGTGCGATCGCGTTGAAGCCGAGGTCGAGACATTTCAGCGTCAGGCGGAAGCGTCTGGTGTCCCCGACCTTCTCGACATAGCCGAGCATCACCAGCGTGTTGAGCAGGCGGAATGTGGTGCCCTTGTCGAGCGCGGCGCGGCGCGCGACGTCGGCGAGCACGAGCTCCGGCTCCTCGCTGGTGAACGCGTTGAGCACCTGAAAACCCTTGGCCAGCGACTGCACGACGCTTTTGCAAGCCTTGCTGTCCTCGTCCACGGGACGCTCCGACGTTTCCTAAGGGGACCCGCCTTGACGGCGAGCTTTCTGATTTGCTAAGGTTCGGATTGCGAACTTAAGTTCGTATATCTAAGCGTCCAGAGCTTCCGCTGTCAAGCCGGCGAAGACGGCTTGCGCGCGCGTGATCGGACGGCTTGAAATCCGCCCACGTCGCATGATCTCTCCCCCAATGGCCGCGCCGTGCGGCTCGTTGCAGGAGTCGCCCCGCGTGAGCGTCGCATTCACCAAGGAAGAGAGCGCCGAGACGGCGGCCGAAACGCAGCTGCCCGACCGGCCGGTGTCGCCGCATCCGAACCTGGTGACCGAAGCGGGCCTGAAGGCGCTCGAGGATCAGCTGCACCAGGCGCAGGCGGCCCATGAGGCGGCGCAGGCCATCGAGGACGTCAACGAGCGCCGCCGCGAATCCGCGCTGCCGTTGCGGGATGCGCGCTATTTCGCAACACGGCTGCGGACCGCGCAGGTGATGCCGCAACCGAGCTCGACCGAGACGATCGCGTTCGGCAGCACCGTGACATTCGAGCGTGGCGACGGCCGCGTGCAGACCTATCGTATCGTCGGCGAGGACGAGGCCGATCCGAAGCGCGGCATGATTTCCTATGTTTCGCCGGTGGCGCGGCTGTTGATGGGCAAGTCGGTCGGCGACGTCGTCGAAATGTCCGGCCAGACGATCGAGATCACCGCGATCGCGTGATGCGGCCGGTGATGGCGGCGAGAGATCATGCGGACGATCGGGATCATCTCCGACACTCACGGTCTGTTGCGGCCAGAGGCGGAGCAGCGTCTGGCCGGTGTCGCCCACATCATTCACGCTGGCGATATCGGCCGCGCGGAGCTGATCGCGCGGCTTGGCCGGATCGCACCGGTCACCGCGATCCGCGGCAACATCGACACGTCGGACTGGGCAAGGGCGTATCCTGATACCCGGACGGTGCAGCTGGAAGGCCGCTCCTTCCACGTCGTGCACGACGTCCATGACCTTGAGATCGATCCCGCAACGTCGGGCATCGATGTCGTCATCTACGGCCATTCGCATCGCGCGCGAGTCGAGACACGCGACGGCGTGCTCTATCTGAATCCGGGCAGCGCCGGACCGCGCCGCTTCAAGCTGCCGATCACGCTAGCGATCCTGGAGGTCTCCGCGGGCGGCCTGTCACCCGTCATTCACGACCTCGGCAGCGGCTGAGACACATGAAAAGGGCGCCCGCAGGCGCCCTTCCCAACGGCCTAGGATGTGCTTGTCAGAAGCAATCATCCAGCGCCATGCCGGGGTCGCTGAACGACGGCCGGCCGGTCTCGACGTGGCCTGCGACGCGGCGATAGAAGCTGTCGTCGCTGTCGCTGGTGACGACGAAATCGTACCACAGGCCCGACTTGCGCAGATGCCAGTACAGCTCCTTCGGGCGCCCCGGCCCGGACACTTTGAGCTCCCACTCCGTGGCGGCACCGCCATGGCTGGGTCCGGGGAAGAAGCTCGGCGCACCGAAGCCGAAGCCCGGCGCATCGAAGTCGGGAGCCGGACGGAAGCCGGGCACCGCGCCGAAGCCCACCGGATGGAAGCCGGGCTGCGGACCGAAGCCGGGGCATTGCGGCTCCAGCGCAGCCGAGATTGCAGCGGTGACCGCGCGCAGCGGCCCGTAGATCTCGTTGGACTGCACCGTGAAGTGCAGGTGACCATGGCCGTCGTTGCGCAGTTGCATGTGCAGGCCGCCATCATGGACGTTGTAGCCGACGAAGATCTCGGGATTGGCGGCGTGCGCCTGCTTCACCTTGCCGAGGTCGCCCTTGAAATGACGGTGGAAGCCGTTCGGGCCGAGCACCCAGAGATCATACAGCCCATCATTGCCGACGCTCCATTCGTCGTCGAGCATCTTGCCGGCCTCGACCGTGTAGCGCCGCGGAATGAGGTCGAGATGCAGCTTGTCGTAGACGTGGAACACCGCTCCGGCGAAGCCGGTGTTGGCGAACAAGAGCTTCACCTTGCCGCCGGCCGGATCGACCTTCGACGTGGCGTGCAGGATGTAGGGCAGCGGGCGCGAATAGCGCACGCCGGTTTCCTGGAACAGCGGCTGCGGCGTGGCGGGCGCGACCGGCGCCGGCAAGGTCTTCTGATGCGCGTCCGACTCCTGCCAATTGCTCTGGTCGGGCAGTTCCGGGAAGCACGGATCGTTGGGGCTGGCGAAGTCGAACGCCGAGGTGAGATCGCCGGACACGGCGCGATGCCACGGGCTGATGGCCTCGACCTTGATGCCGAAGCGCTTCTCCAGGAAGCGGCCGACCGAGGTGTGGTCGAACACCTGCGAGTTGACCCAGCCGCCCTTGCTCCACGGCGACACCACATACATCGGCACGCGCGCCGACAGGCCCCAGGGCCGGATGTTGCCGCTGATCCTATCCGCCGCCGTCAGGACGTTGCCGACGGTGTTGGAGAAATACTCGCCGTCGAGCGGCAAGGTCGCCTTGCCCATCAGCTTGCCGCTCGCGTCGTAGGACGGCACCGCCGGCGCCGGCAGATGATCGAAGAAGCCGTCATTCTCGTCGAAGGTGAGGAAGAAGACGGTCTGGCTCCAGACCTCGGGATTGGCCGTCAGCGCTTCCAGCACCTGGTCGGTGAAATTGCCGGCACGGGTCGGGCTGCCGCCGCCAGGGTGCTCGGAATTGGCCTGGGTCGGCAGGATCCACGACACTTGCGGCAGGGTGCCGGCCATCACGTCGGCCTTGAGGCGATCGAGATAGTCCGGACCGCCGGTCAGGCCGTGCACGTAGTTCGGATCGCCGGGCTGGGCGTGGCGGAAACTGGAGAAGGCCAGGCAGCCATGCATCGCGCCGGTCCAGTTGTCGTTCATGTCCTGATAGATGTGCCAGCTGACGCCGGCCTTGTTCAAGAGATCCGGCAGCGTGTCCCAGTTGAAGTCGCTGCCGACATATTTGTAAGTAGCCTGCGGCTGCGGCTGGCCGGCCACCCAATTATGCGGATTCGGCCAGCAACGCAGATTGTTGGGCTCGGCGTCGTTCGTGGTGCAGTTGATGCCCTGGGCGCGCAGCGCCGGGTTGAAGTTGGAGCCGGACCAGAACACGATGCGGTTCGGGTCGGTGCCGGTGGTGATCGAGGCGTGATAGGCGTCGCAGATCGTGAACGCCTCGGCGAGCGCGAACTGGAACGGAATGTCGTCGCGGCCGAAATAGCCCATCGCATAGGGCGTCTTGTACTTCGCCCAATAGCCCATCTTGCCCTGGTTCCAGGCGGCCTGGCTGTCGCCGAAGGAATGCGGCGTGCCGTAGCCGACCAGCGCGTTGGAGGTGGCGGAGTCGCGGTGATAGGGCGGAATCTCGCGGGTGCCGTCGGACTGGAACCACACCGGCTTGCCGCTCTCGAGCGGAATCGGGAAACGATCACCAAAGCCGCGCACACCGCGCAGCGTGCCGAAATAGTGGTCGAAGGAGCGGTTCTCCTGCATCAGGATCACCACATGCTTGACGTCCTGGATGGTGCCGGTCCGGCGCCGCGCCGGAATGGCCAATGCCTGACGGATACTGGCGAAGGCAGCTGCCGCCGTGGCGCCTGCGAGAAAATCGCGACGTGTTGTCATGTCGTTTCGGCCCTATGAAATCCCTGGGACAACGGATTCTGGACGACGGGAATGACCGCCCTCCGTTCGAGAACAGCCGAGGCGTAGCAGTGTGACTTGACGTTGCTGTGAAAAATTTATTTAGAAAATGATTCTGGATGAGATTTTCTCAGTCTCCGATAGAACAATGGTGGCATGGAGAGCGAGGCGAGAATGGTGGGGTCGACGTTCAATTCAGCACCATCGGTGAACGGCATCCTGTCGCGCATCCGCGAGTTGCTGCCCGAGCTGCCGCCGAAGGCGAGGCAGATCGCCGAGCTGATCGCCGCGCAACCCGAGCCGTTCGTCCACAAGTCGATCACCGAGGTCGCCGAAGCCTGCGATGTCAGCGAGGGCACGATCGTGTCGTTCTGCCGCCGCGTCGGGGTGCGCGGCTTCCAGGAGCTCAAGATCATGCTGGCGCGTGATCTGATCGAGCCGGTCCGCCTGATCCAGGAAGACCTGCATCGGGGCGACGATCCGGCGACGGTGACCGACCACATCTTCGCCGCCCATGCCGCCTCGCTGCAGGAGACGCGCCGCCTGCTGTCGATGGAGGCGCTGGCGGAGGCGACCAGGCTGCTGCGCGAGGCGCAGCGGATCGAGATCTATGGCATCGGCAGCTCGGCGCCGATCGCGCAGGACCTGTCCTATCGGCTGCTGCAGCTCGGGCTCGCGGCCAATGCCATCGTCGATTCCCATGTGCAGGCGGTCAGCGCCGGGATGACCGGGCCCGGTGTCGCGACGGTCACCGTGTCGCATTCCGGCAGCACGGTCGAGACCGTGCTGGCGACGCGGCTGGCGCAGGCCGCCGGCGCACGGACCATCGGCATCACCCGACTCGGCAAGTCGCCGCTCGCGGCGCATTGCGAGGTGCTGCTGTACACGGTCGCGAACGAGACCCGCTACCGGCCGGAGGCGATGAGCAGCCGCGTCGCGCAGCTTGCGATCATCGACACGCTGGTCAGCTGCTGCGCCCTGACCGACACCGAGCGCTCGGTCGGACGGCTGCAGCATGCCGCGCGGATCCTGTCCGAGAAGCGCTACTGACGCCGGCGCGGACCTCCGGCCGCGCGCCGGAGACGGCCTCAATAATCCTTCAGCAGCCGCTCGATGTAATCGAGCTCGACCTGCGGCCGCGACGGATCGGCGAGACGGCGGCGCAACTCCTCGAGAATGCGGCGGACGCGCTGGACGTCGATCTCGCCGGGAATCTTCTGCGAGAAATCGTCGATGTCGCGGGTGTTCGGCAGCGGCCGGCCGAGCGGATCCGTCGGGCTGTTGGCCTGCCGGCCGCGGCCGTCACGCGCGCCCTGGCCCGGCTGGTCGCCGTCGCCCTGCTGCATCGCATCGGCCAGGCTCTGCGCGCCCTTGCGCAGCGCGTCCAGCGCCTTGCCCTGCGATTCCACCGCGCCATCGGCATTGTTGTCGCCGAGCTGGCTGCCGGCATCGCCCATCGCGCCATCGGCCTCGTCGAGGCCGTCGCCGGCATCCCCCTGGTCGCCTTGATCGCCCTGCTCGCCTTGCTGACCCGGCTGTCCCTTCTGGCCTTGCTGCCCCTTCTGGCCCTTTTCGCCCTTCTGGCCCATGCCGCGCTTGGCGAGCTGCTCCTGCAGCTGCTTGAGGCGGTCGCGCAGCGCCTGCTGATCCTGCTGCAGGTCGCCCATGCTCTGGTCCTGGTCGCCCTGCTGCTGTTTACCGCGGTTGCGGTCGCGCCGCGAATCCTGGCCCTGCTTGAAGGTCTTGTCGCGGAGCTGCTGCTGCTTGCGGATCATGTCGCCGAGCTCGTTGAGCGCCTGCTCCATGTCGTTGTCGCCGCCCTGGTTGGGCTGCGCCATCTGCAGATTCTCCAGCATCTGCTGCAGCTGTTCGAGCAGCTCGCGCGCGCCCTCTTTGTCGCCCTGCCGCGACAGCCGCTCCATGCGGTCGATCATGTTCTGCAGGTCCTGCTGGCGCAGCATCTTGGTGTTCTGATCGAGCGGCCGCTGCGCCATCTGCGGATTGTTGCGCAGCTGCTCGGCGAGCTGGCGCATGTAATTGTCCATCGCCCGGCGCAGATCCTCGGCGAGCTTCTTGATCTCCTCGTCGCTGGCGCCACGCTCCAAGGCCTGCTTGAGCGCGTCCTGCGCGGCGCGCAGCGCCTTGTCGACATCGGAGATGTTGCCGTCCTCGATGGTGACCGCGAGCGCCCACAGGCTGGCCACGACCTCGCGCAGCGCGTCGTCGGTGCGCGCCGCCTCGAGCTGGCGCGTCACCGAGCGCAGGCCGAGATACTGGCCGGGCTCCGGCGTGAACAGCTCCGGCGCGATCGCCAGCGCGTCGAGCGCCGTGAACACCTCACTGTTGCGGTTGGCGTCGAGCGCCAGGACACGGCGCTGCTCGATCAGCGCCCGCGCCAACGGCTTGGTGAACAGCCGCTCCGGCAGCTTGGTCTCGAACGGCTCGCTCTTGCCCTCATTGCCGGCCTCGTCCTTGGCCGTCAGCGTGATCGCGACGTCGGCGCCGGCATAGGGATCCTCGCTGAGATCCTTGACGGTCTGGCCGACCCCGTTGCGGGTGCGGGCGTTCGGCAGCACCAGCGGAAACTCCGGCGGCTGGAACAACGGCCGCGCTGCCGCCGCATTCGCCGTGCTGTCGGGCGCCTTGCCCTCGGACGCCTTGCCGTCGGCCGGCTTGCTCTCGGCGGGACGCGCGACGATCTGGGCCCGCGCTTCGGTGACGCCGTAATCATCCTCGAGCTTGTAGGACAGTTTCAGCGAGCCGCGCGCCTGTCGCTCGGGGTCCTTGGCCATGCTGATCACCGGCGGCCGGTCCGGCGTCGCCGCGAACACCCATTGCGGCTGGCCCGAAGGCGCGCGCACATGGGCGGTGCCGTCGGCCTTGATGGTGAAATGCCGTTCGGTCGCGCCCTTCGGCGCGGCCTCGCCGGCCGCGATCTCGCCGGGCGCGGCTTCGGCGACGCCGCCGCTGGTCACCACGTCGAGATTGCCGCCGCTGGAGCGGATGATGAGCGTGCTGCCGGCCGGCACCACGATCGGACCGTTGGCCGGCACCGCGCCTTCCTTGTTGGCGGCGGAGAGAATGATCGGCGGCTTGGCGGTGTAGAGCGGCGGCTTGATCCAGGCATCGACCCGGATCGTGACCGGCGTCATCACGCCGTTCCAATCGAACGCCGAGGCGATGCGGATCCGGCGTTCATCGCCGGCGGCAAAATAGGTCGCGACCAGCAGCACGATGACCAGCGCGCGCACCGCCCAGGGATCGTGCAGCGACAGCCGCGGCCGCGGCGTGCCGGCGCGGATGCGCTTGACCGAGGCGAGCGTGCGCTCGCGCTGCGCCTGCCACAGCGCCTGTGCGATCGGATCCCGGCTCGACAGCGTGTCGCTGAGCGCCGTGGCGGGACGGTGGGCGATGCCGGAGCCGCGATCGAGCCGCGTCAGGCCCTCGTCGCGGGTCGGCCAGCGATAGCGCAGCATCGGCAGCGCCGCGCCGACCAGAAGCAGCAGAAACAGCACGATGCCGACGGCGCGGGCGGCGAATGGCAGGCCGAGCCAGAGGCCGGCCCAGGACACGATCAGGAACAGGCCGATCACCGTGAGCAGCCGCGCCAGATGCGGCCAGCCACGCTCCCAGGCGATAGCGAGACGGGCCCGCTTGAGCGCCTGCGTCAGCTTGAGCCGCGCAAGGCCATCGTTGGCCAGCCCATCGGGGGTGCTGCTTGCCGGCCGCGCCGGCTCGGGGGTCTCGCCGCTCAACGATGTCTCCAGGTTGCCCGGACCTAGACGCTAACACAAAGGCGCCGGTGAGGCACCCGTTCCCCAGCCACTTTCATGCCATCCCAGGCCGTCCACACGGGAGTGTGACCGAACGGGTTCCCGGAAAGCTACGGGGGGCGCGCTGGCGGGCCTCATGGTTCGAGACGCGCCGCAAGCGGCGCTCCTCACCATGAGGGTTTGGCCGTGGAGTCGGCGCGGCCCGTCGGCCGTGACTACCTGCCCCTGGTGACGAGCGCGCCGGCTTCGATCTGCATGTGTCACGTTCGGGGTCCAACCTTCGCTCCTCACCCTGAGGAGCCCGCCGCAGGCGGGCATCTCGAAGGGCGAGGCCCAACTGCCGATCACGCGGTTCTTCATTTGTGAGAACCTGCGCGAATGGGTGAGGCCGACGTCGCCACCGGAACCGCGCCTGCAGCTTCGATCTCGCATGCACATCGGTTCTCGCGGCGTGGTCTCGCCCGAGCTTTGCGAACAGGTCTCTCCCTCCGGAAACAAGAGGGCGCAGGGAAGGTCGGGAGCTGGCCTCTCCCATGGCCCGCCTGCAGAAAGAAAAGCAGGCGGCAGTCACCACAGGTTCGGCCGACACTTCCGGCCTTCCCTGCGCGATGGTGTTACGATTTATACGCGCTCTTCCCGGGGAACGGCTGTCTTGCCCCCGTCGCAGCCGACTCGTCATCGGCCGCTTGGCATCAGCACCGCGATGCCAGAACCACGCGACTTCCTCGTCGCACCGGGATCGTTCGTCCGCGCGAGCAAGCCCACGCTGCGCCCCAATGCGCCCACCGCATCCCGCACCCGACGTCCGTGACGATCGCGAAGCGCCCCCTCAGCGGGACGGGATGCGGGGAGTAGAGCACGATTTCGGATAAAGCGCAAGCGAAAATTTGGGTAACTCCTGCGTCAGAGCATGTCGCACCGATGATGCTCCGGATTCGATCATGCCAACTGGTGCAGGAGGAGCACGCCGAAACGTTATCGATCGCGGTTCGCACGCTAGGACACGGGCTAACTATGGGACCCTCGATGTCTTGACGTGCCGGACTTCGCCACCCGCGTGCGGCTAGACTGACGAGCCGGCCGCACGACTCCCGCATCCCGTAAGTCGGAAATGCGCTTGCGCGCACCATAGTGTGCGCTACGCGAAAGTCTAAAAGCTTGGGATTATACCGGCCTGCGGCTTGCGAGAAGTACGCCGCTTGATTACTCTCCAGAGACAACTCTCGCTTACAGCGAAGTCGCTATCCCTGAAATTCATATTGCTACTTTATCTGCATTATCGAGCCATGACCTTCTCGCTGACGTGCACGTGAGGGCTCCGTGCAATTGCTTTATTCACATTCAACGCGTTCACACGAAACGACCAACAACAGCTTGATACAGCAAAGAAGCTCCTCGCCCTAATCTCCCCGCTCTTCTATCGTGAGGACGGAAAGCAGGAGGTCAGCGAGCTGGGATTTGTCTTCCGACCCAAAGATTTTCAGAAGGAGCTGTATCGGCTGCAATATCAAGCCCTGAAAGACTTTATGTCTTCAGCTGGGGTGACGATTGCTCAGAACGTTTCGACTCAATCGCAAGCGCGATAGAGACCACGAGCTGGCAAGTTACCAAACCGCATGCCAGCCAGTGACCTGTTCTTGAAAATTAGCCTCATTACTACGGCATTGAGGAGAGCTCAAACCTCGATCAAAGGTATCCCCCGCCCTGTCTAGGGACAGCAAGGATGAGATGTGCGAGGATGTCTCCTCATTTACCAACTCCGCCGCCGGGCGGCGTAGCGGAAATTGCATTAGAGCCTAGTGTGGGCAGGCACAATCAGGATCGGCTATCTTTCACTTTGCGGGTCGCACGAGGCTCGAATTACAGTGACAGTGCACGAAATTTCTATTCACCGGCCGATTTTATGCACTGTCACCGTAGTTTCTATGTCCCGGTTAAAATTCATCACTCACCTTACTGAGGATTTAGAATGGCAACATACGACTCAAATAGCGATCTCAAGCTGATTTCCGATCTCAGATCGTTGCTCGCCGCCACTCTTGCAAAGAGCGATGCAACTTTGCCTGATGATATAGGTAAAGCCGCGACGACCGCAAAAGCTCTCTCGGAGGCTGAAAAAGCGGCGATTGATGCCAGAACTCAGCAACGCTTCGAACAGAAAAAAGTGATATTCGCAGCGCTCGTTCCGATCGTCTCGATGCTAACCGTGCTTGTCACGATTCTCGTGCAGTATTTTCAGCTCAAGGAAACGCATCAGCTAAACGAATCTCAGATATATGAAGCACGCCGCCAGAACGAATCAATGCAGTGGCGCGAATTTCTTGATAATCTAAGGACCTCATCAGCAACAATTCAATCTGATCCAACGTTCGCACCCCGACTGAGATCTTTTTTTTCGTCACCCATAGTTGGCGCGCAAGCAAGCGAAGTCGCGAAGCGCTTGATGGGCAACATGGCTAATGTTCTAGGATTCAAAGATCTGTTCAATATGACATTTGTTGAGATCAACTCGGACAATATAGAAGATGCTGTAGACGTAGGACGAATTCTGCGTAACAGTCTTCGGCTGAACGACGAAAATTGCCGAGTATTCTATCAACGCTTAGAGGAAGGGCAGAGAGCGAAACTCAACTTGGATCTAGATGGAAGTTTTTGCGCTCAGGAAGTAACCGAAAAAGCCATACGAGACGCTGGTTTAACATCAATTGAAATGGCCCGACTACTAGAGTTAAAGGAGATTGCACGTAATTTGATCTCTGAGACGCAATTCTTGTCTGAAATGATTGCAACCTGGATGCGGACTACATTCCCTGTAGGGTCCCAGCCGTCGAAAGAGACGATTTCGTTAAAGGGACTTCGACTGGACGAAGCAGACCTTTCTAACGTCGATTTTTCGAGCTTTGATCTTAGCGGCGTCGAATTTTCTTGGGTTACGCTTGATCATGCGAAAATTACTCCAAGAATTTACGGGGAAATCCCCTACTTTATCCAGACAAAATGGTGGGATGCCGACACAATTCAACCTGACCTATTGGATTATCTTCTACGAGATCGGTACCCGTATCATTGGGACAGTTCATATCCTGACGGCGACGTCGACCGCTCAACCTATCAAGAGAGAATATCGGCACTTTGCAAACCGATGAGGCCGAACTGCACCCCTTCACAGTTGTTGTTTGGAACAAAGGAGCATTAATGTTCAGGGCGACAATAGGCCGATATAGCCCGCGTCGAAATCGAGCGTACATCGCCGACATCCACAAAGGATCTTCCCTAAGAGCGCAAGCCAGGGCGAAACTTACCAAACCTAAATTGACATACCCTCTATATACGCCACTGGACGCCCCAAGGTAAGCATATTGAGCATGTAACCCCTGCGCTCTCTCGACTCCGGGCCTGCAATCGTTCGAATCTTCCCTTAGATGCTTTCACGACCGATTTCCGGTCGAGCCTGGAAAGGGACATGCCTCACCCCACCGGAAGTCTATGGCCATGAACCGCCCGCCATCATGCGCATCCCATGATTGGTGCATAGAACATCGGCCGGTCAACGACCTCTTGCACCGGTGGAAAGTAGGCTTTCCGCCCCTCGCGATTGACGAGACAAACCTCGATGCCGGTCTTGTATTGCGGCCAAAGGAACGTCACGGATTGACCGCGCGGGCGGACGATCAGCCCGCATTACGGTGCGTATTACGGTGACCGTGCATCTAATTTCTGCGTACACGCCTGCGTACCATCCGTGCGGTCTCTATTAAGTCACTCCGGCCTGAGCATCATCGGTTTGCGCCTCAATTGAGCGCACTGGCAACGAAACTCCGAAACGGCGCCATCACCGTCATCGACTTAGCTTGCGAGTTGCCAGGTCAATTCTCTTCATGACCGTCGACGCCTGCGACAAACGGATCGCGCTTGAGCCAGTGATCGACGAGAAAGTCTGCAAACGCGCGGGTCTTCGTCGAAGGCAAACGGGACGGTTGAAACAGAAGATGCAGCGGGGTCGGCGCGGGCTCGTGTCTGCGGAGGATGCGTTGCAAATGTCCCCCGGCGAGATCTGCTCCAACTTGCCATGATGGCACCCGCACGATACCCGCGCCATGCTTTGCCATGGTGACGAGCGCATCGAGACTGTTGACCCAGATCCGCCCGTAGAGGCGGATCCTATATTCCGCGTCCTGATCTAGCTTGAAGCGCCAGACCGCGGCGCCAGGCGTGCCCGAGAACACCAGACAATCATGATGTTCCAGATCGGCTGGCGATTGCGGGGTCCCGCGACGTGCCAAATAGGCTGGCGAAGCGCATAGGACCATCTGTAGATCCGCAATCTTTCGTGCAACCAATCGGGAATCCGGCAGATGCCCGACACGGAGCGAGAGATGAATATCTTCCTCGACCAGGTCGACGACACGGTCGACCAGCAGCAGGTCGACGGAGAGCGACGGGAAGCGGTGCAGGAAGTCATCTAGCAGCGGCGCAATCAGCAAACGGCCGATCAGGGTCGGTGCACTGACGCGAAGACGTCCGGTCGGCTGATGATCCCGGCGCGACAATGTGGATTCGATTTCCTTGAATTCCGTCAGGATCGACTTCGCCCGCTCATAGAGAATTCGTCCATCTTCGGTCAGCGCCAGGCGCCGCGTGGTGCGCAACAGCAGCCGCGTCCCGAAATGCTGTTCCAATTCAGAAATCTGTCGGCTCACAGAGGTGAGCGAACTCGGAAGTGACCTGGCCGCTGCGGACAAGCTTCCGGCATCGACCACTCGGACGAAAGTCGCCATCGCAGCGAGTGAGTCCATCTTGATCCTTCCGAATTTAGGAAGACTGTCTGCCGCAGGTCATAGATACCGCCGATTTTCGAAAGGGTCTAGCCTAGGCCATGCTGAATAGACATGAGGCACTGCTATGCCCACCAATATCGCCTTGCTCTCGCCCTCTCATTCACCCGACGCGTCAAACCTGTCGGACGCAGCGACTGCGCGCGATGCGATCTCCGTGCTGACGTTTTCCTTCGTCGGACTGGTCACGGAGTTGCTCGCAATTCTTGGCTCAAACGGCGACGGATGGGCGACGTCCTTGTCTTCCGGATTGATTGCAGGCGCACCTCCACTTGCAGCAGTGATCGCTTTGCGCGTTGCTGGCACAAGGCCACTGCGGCATCGCCGGCATTCGCGGCAAAGCTAATCCTCGACGAGAACATCGAAAACCTGGGGCTTCATCGATGCTTCTGGCAATTGAGCAGGGAAATACGAACAGCCTCTTCGCAATCCATGACGGCCATCAGTGGATTGCCCAATGGCGATCGGCCACTGAGCCAACCCGTACAGCCGATGAATACGTGGTGTGGCTGTCGCAGCTGATGGAAATGCACCGGCTTAAGCTCAGCTTTTTGAGTGCATGCGTGATATCGAGCGTAGTACCGCAATCGATCTTTAACCTGCGAAATCTGTCCCGCCGTTATTTGCACATCGAGCCGTTGATCGTGGGTGAAAATGCCGAGGCAGGCATCGAGGTCCGGATCAGCAAGCCCTCAGAGGTCGGATCTGATCGACTGGTCAATGCGCTTGGCGCCCTCGATCTCTACCCGGGGCCATTGATCATCGTCGACAGTGGGACCGCCATCACGCTGGATGTGATCGGGAGGGACGGCAGCTTCGAGGGAGGCGTTATCGCGCCGGGGGTTCACCTCTCGATGGAAGCGCTACATGCCGCCGCCGCGAAGCTTCCCAGGATTGCTCTGCAAAAGCCAAGCCGGGTGGTGGGCGATGACACGGTTTGTGCCATGCAATCGGGCATTTTCTGGGGACACGTCGCCCTGATCGAGGGAATGATCGCACGCATCAAGACTGAGCGGAAGCAAACAATGACGGTCGTCGCAACCGGAGGCGTCGCATCGTTGTTTCACGGCGTCACCGACGCGATAGATCACTTCGATCCCGACCTCACCATTCGCGGGTTGCTGGCGATATATCGCCGTAACGCCGCGACGGCCAAACAACTCAGCGGCCCCGTAGAGAATCGCTCTCTCTAACGGGCTGTCATCCAAGCCGACCTGACAAGCGTAAGTCGGCATCCCGCGAGTGCCTCGGGCGCTACCAGGAGGGCAAAACCAGGAAGTCACGGTGCCGCTGCTTCATACTCGCGATTTGGCGCAGGCGGCCGCTGACGGATTACGGTAACTGCATAAAACTGACGCGATCGCTCAACTCAGACATGCAATCATCGAACCTTGCTCAAGCTGCCAGCATAGGTGCTCATCGCTTCGGAGAGCGCCAGCACGAGAGCAACACATCCGCACAATGCGAAGATGAAGCAGATGCCGTAATAGACGAATTGGGGATCCAGTTTCTGATACTTCGGATCTCTTGAAATCTGAAATTGGTGGGAGCTGCGAACAAATCGCCGGAACGGCTCCCACCTCACGTCTATCAGCAGCGGAAGCATGAACAAAATCAGCTGGAAGAATGGAAGGGAGAATAGGGCCGAGGCCGCACTTTCGGTCGAGACCTGCCCCGTGCGGTTCATACGAACGACCTCGTCGCCTACGCGCCCTGAGACATAGACGAAAGTCGAAACGCAGGCGCCAACGGCAAAGAAGCCGCAGTTGAGGAGCCATGCGCATCTGGCGACGCGGCGCGACGCATTGTCGATGAGGTATGAAGGATCTTGCAAGCTGCTCATAGCCGCTCAGGATACGCCTGAGAACAGCAAAACGCACCTTATCTCAATGGTCTCTTTGACGGTTCGCGACCGCTCGGGTCCACGACAACAAGGGAGGCGGCTGCTATCGGCGGCGCACTCCAGCATCACCACAGGATTACGGTGACACTGCACAAACTCGAGGCACGCGGGGGACGAGATCCGGAGCGCCGACGAGATCGAGAGCGCCGCAGCGTCAAACGTATCTCACGCGGACGCCAGTTGCGAGATGACGAGGTCGAGCAGCGCCCGCAGCCGGGCGAGCCGGCGCAGATCGCGGTGATAGCCGACATAGGTGTCCCGCCCCGGCGGCTGCTCGCCGATGTCGACGGGCCGCAGGCCCGGCGTCGCGTCGCCGAGCGGCCGGGGCAGCACGGCGAGCCCCGCGCCTTGCGCTGATAGCATGGCCTGAACGTCGCGGTTG
The DNA here is from genome assembly GCF_013179005.1 of Bradyrhizobium denitrificans. NCBI lineage: Bacteria > Pseudomonadati > Pseudomonadota > Alphaproteobacteria > Hyphomicrobiales > Nitrobacteraceae > Bradyrhizobium > Bradyrhizobium denitrificans. The sequence goes on from NZ_JABFDP010000031.1 coordinate 45,365, forward strand.
TTGCTGCGCATCGCGACCTCGGCCTTCGGCAGTCGCTTCGCCAGCCAGCGCGCATCGGGCATGTCGGCGAAAGCCGTGTCCATGGTGACAACCCTGATCCCCTGGCCATCGCCCTCGACACGCCGCGGGCCGTCGAGCGGGCCATACACGGCATAGGGGATATGCAGGAGCCGGCGCGAGATCACCTCCGACTCGTCGAACGCGCGGATGCGAAACACGAGATCGGCCTCGCGGCGGGGAAGACTGTAGAGCCGCGCGTCGGTCAAGAGCTCGACACAGACGCGCGGGTGCAGCCGGCCGAATTCGGCCAGAACCGGCGCCAGCATCAGGCGGCCGAACCAATCCGACGACGAGATCCGGAGAAAACCGTCGAGCTGCGCCTGCGCGCCCGCCAGGCGCCGCTCGAAGGCGAGCGCCTCCTCCTCCATCCGCTCGGCGTGGGCCAACACCGCCGTGCCCTCGTGAGTCAGCACGAAGCCTTCGGCCGTGCGCTGAAACAACGTCTGGCTCACGGCCGCTTCGAGCGCCGCCAGGCGGCGTCCCATGGTCGGCTGCGACAGGCCGAGCCGGCGCGCGGCCGCGCCGAGCGTGCCCTCGCGCGCGATGGCGAGGAAGATCCGCAGGTCGCTCCACTCCATGCAAGGCCTTTCGACGACGGGGGCGACGGACACCAGACGCCCATTCAAAACTGAATGGATTACATACGAAGTCGATGATGTCCATTCATGGCACGACGGCCGATGATGCCTCCATCACAGCAGGAGGTCGCCATGACCATTTCGATGAAGGCTGCCATTCTCCACGAAACCGGCGCGCCGCTGCGCGTCACCGCGATCAGCCGCCCCGCGCCGGGACGCGGCGAGGTCCTCGTCCGCATCGCCGCGGCCGGCACCAACCCGCTCGATACCAAGATCCATGCCGGCCAGGCCGCGCATGCCAGGCAACCGGCTCCCGCCATCCTCGGCCTGGACATGGCCGGCACGGTCGAAGCCACAGGCGAAGGCGTCACCCGGTTTCGTCCGGGCGACGAGGTCTACGGCATGGTCGGCGGAGTCGGCGGCCACCCGGGAACGCTGGCCGAATATGTCAGCGCCGACGCGGATCTGCTCGCGGCCAAGCCGGCGAACCTCAGCATGCGCGAGGCGGCCGTCCTGCCGCTGGTGACGATCACGGCCTGGGAAGGCCTGGTCGATCGCGTCGGCATCCGGCCGGGACAGACGCTGCTCGTCCTGGGCGGCGCCGGCGGTGTCGGTCACATCGTCGTCCAGCTCGGCCTCGCCTTCGGCGCAACGGTTTTCGCAACGGGACGTCCAGAGAGCCGGCCAGTGATCGAGCGCCTGGGCGCGGTTTTCATCGACCGCAACGAACCGATCGCCGACGCCGTCGCGCGCATCACGGCGGGCCGCGGCTTCGACATCGTCTACGACACGGTCGGCGCGCTCGACACCGCCTTCGCCGCGGTCGCGCGGTTCGGCCATGTCACCTCGTCGCTGGGCTGGGGCACCCATCCGCTGGCGCCGCTGTCGTTCAAGGGCGGCACCTATTCCGGCGTCTTCACACTGCTGCCGCTGCTCGACGGCAAGGGACGGCGGCATCACGGCGAGATCCTCGCCCAGGCCGCACAGCTGGTGGAATCCGGCAAGCTCACGCCGCTGCTCGACTCGCGCCGGTTCGCCCTCGAGGACGTCGGTGCGGCCTATGACGCGCTCAAGACGGGCGGCACCGGCAAGATCGCCATCGACATCGCGGCGGCATGAGCCGGCGCGACCCCCGAGCCTCACACGCAACGGCAATATCGAGGAATAGTCCGATGAGAGTCTGGTTCATCACAGGGGCCTCGCGCGGCTTCGGCGCGCTGGTGGCGCAGCGGGCGCTGGACAGAGGCGACGCCGTCGTGGCGACCGCCCGCAATCCGAAGGCGATCGTCGATCGCATCGGGGCGCATCCCGACCTCCTGGCCCTCGCGCTCGACGTGACCAGGGAGAGCGAGGCGGTCGCGGCGGCGCAGGCGGCGATCGACCGCTTCGGCAGGATCGACGTGCTCCTCAACAACGCCGGCTTCGGCCTGATGGGCGCGGTCGAGGAAGCCAGCCAAGAGGAGATCGAGGCCGTCTTCCGCACCAACGTGTTCGGGCTCCTGGCCGTCACCCGCGCCATTCTGCCCCACATGCGCAAGGCACGGTCCGGCCGCATCCTCAACATCTCGTCGATCGGCGGCTATCGCGGCTCGGCCGGCTTCGGCGTCTATGGCGCGACCAAGTTCGCCGTCGAGGCGTTGTCGGAGGCGATGCGCGCCGAGCTCAAGCCGCTCGGCATCCATGTGACGGCGATCGAGCCGGGCTACTTCCGGACCGACTTCATGGACGCCTCGTCGTTGAAGGTCAGCCGCATCGTGATCCCCGATTACAGCGCGACGGCAGGTCGTGTCCGCGCGAACGCCGGCACCGTCAACGGCGCCCAGCCCGGCGATCCCGACAAGCTCGCGCGGGTGCTCGTCGACTTCGCCGGCGAGCCCGATCCGCCGGTGCGGTTACCACTGGGGGCCGACACCGTCGCGGCGATCGAGGCGAAGCACGCCTCCGACGCCGCCATCATCGCCCGATGGCGCGAGGTCGCGCTCTCGACGGGCTTCTGAGTGGGGACCACGGTGACGGTGCAGCGGATCAAACGCTGAGGAGAGGCGCCGTTTGATCACCCGTTCCGTCTCCCGCTGCTGTGACAATCGCGGCCGACCTCACGGCCAGACCGGCACCCCCTCCAGCCCCGCGGTCTCAGGCAATCCGCACATCAGGTTCGCATTCTGCACCGCCTGCCCGGCCGCGCCCTTGCCGAGATTGTCGACGACGCCCAGCGCGATCACCAGGTTGCGCTCGGGGTCGGCGGCGTAGCTGACGAAGGCGAGGTTGGAGCCGGTGGCCCATTTGGTCTGCGGCGGCTTGTCGGTGACGCGGACGAAGGCGCTGGCACGATAGAAGCGGCGGGCGGCGTCGAGGCACTGCGCGGTGGTGGCGCGGCCGCGAGCGTAGATGGTGGCGAGAATGCCGCGGGTCATCGGCACGAGATGCGGCGTGAACACGAGGCCGGCAGCGCTGCCGCCGCTGATCCGCGCGATGCTGCGCTCGATCTCGGGCATGTGGACGTGTTTGAGCAGGCCGTAGGGGATCAGGTTCTCGTTGCTCTCGGCGTAGCCGAAGCCTGTGCCGCCGCCGCGGCCGGCGCCGGAGATGCCGGTCTTGGCGTCGATCACGATGGTGTCGGGCGAAATCAGCTTGTCGGCCAGCAGCGGCGCCAGCGGGGTCAGCGCCGCCGCCGGGAAGCAGCCGGGGTTGGCGATGCGGGTCTTGCCTGCGATCTCCTTGGGCCAGACGTCGGCGAGGCCGTAGGTCCAGCCGTCGACGTAGCGGTGGTCGCCGCCGATGTCGACGATCTTCACGTCATCAGGCACGCGCGCCAGTGCATCTCTCGAGGCGCCGGTGGGGAGCGAGGCGAACAGCACGTCGAGGGACGGCAGGCGCGCGGGGTCCCATTTCTCGATCACGAGATCGGCGAGCTTGGCCGGCACGCCGGGGAAGCGCTCCGCCAGCCGCTGGCCGGCGCTGCCCTCGCCCGCGGCGTAGACCAGTTCGAACGAGGGATGCCCCGCGACCAGGCGCATCGCCTCGCCGCCGCCAAAACCGCTGATCCCGACGATGCCGACGCGAATGCTCATGGGGGGTCCTCATGGTGAAGGGAATGCGGAGTTGCGGCGCTGCATGAGACGCGCGACTGAGCTGCGCTTCAGCCGGAGATCGTCACCGCGACGCCGCGGCTTTCGTCTTCGGCTTGGCGCCGGCCGGCTCGGCCGTCAACCGGATTCCCGTCGCGGTGATGATCCGCAGGACGGTCGCGAACTCCGGATTGCCGTTCTCGCCGAGGGTCTTGTAGAGCCCTTGCCGCGTCACGCCGGCGGACTCGGCAACCTGGCTCATGCCCTGCGCCCGGGCGACGAGGTCGAGGGCGTCGCGGACCTCGGCGGGATCACCGTCGGCGAGCACGAGGTTGAGATCCTCCGCTCGGGCGGCCGGCGTACGGAGGTGCTCAGCGGCATCGAATGTCTTGAGCTTGCTGATTTCATCCTCAATCCTCCAATGTCGCCGCGAGGTCCTGGGCCTTTGGCCTGGGTCCGCTTGTCGCCAAGCGACAGACCGGAACACCCCCTCGCATGTGCCGGTGACCCGTGTTATTTTGCGGGTATGACTGATGCAACCACCCGTGCGATGCCTTCCGCGCTGCCGCCGAGCGAAGCCGAGCTTGCCGAATGGCGGGCTTTGAGCCGCGAGGAGCAGCTCGCGCGCTACCGCGAAGTGCTGCAGCATCCCGATTGCCAGCGTATCACCAGCTCGACCATGAGCGATATTCGCGCCGAGGCACAACGGCGCGTCGCGGCTCGCCGCGGCTGAGTTCAAGCTCTCAGCCCGTGCCAAGGCTGATCTGCTTGATATCTACGACTATACGAACAGCACCTTCGGTACGTACCAAGCCGACGCCTATCACGCGGGCCTTGAGCGCACGTTCGATCTGCTGGCGAATTTTCCGCGGATCGGTGCCAGCGTGAGCGATATCGCGCCCGGGCACCGGAGGTTTCGGTTCCAGGCGCATATCGTGTTCTATACCGAAGATCCAGACGGCGTTGTGATCCGCGTGATCCTGCACCACTCGCGCGAGATCAGGCCCGATCTGTTCGATTGATCGCACTCACAGCCACGGCGCCGGCGTATCCATCGCGATCAGCTGCTCGACCTCGATGCGCGGGCGGATCACGGCGGACTGGTCGCCCTTGACCAGAACCTCCGGTACCAAAGCGCGGGTGTTGTAGGTGCAGGCCTGCACGGCGCCGTAGGCACCCGCGGTCATGATGGCGAGGAGGTCGCCGGGCGCAGGTTCGGGCAGCGTGCGGTCGAGCGCGAGGTAGTCGCCGCTTTCGCAGACCGGGCCGACAACGTCGGCCACGAATGCGGGCGCGTTCGGCGCGGGCTGGATCACGGGCAGGATATCGTGATGCGCCTCGTAGAGCGTCGGGCGGATCAGATCGTTCATCGCGGCGTCGATGATGACGAAGTTCTTGGCTTCGCCATGCTTCACATAGATCACCTTGGCGACCAGGATGCCGGCATTGCCGACGATCATGCGGCCGGGCTCGAACATCAGCGTGCAGCCGAGATTGTGGCTGACGCGCTTGACCATCGCGGCATAGGCGGCGGGCTCCGGCGGCACCGCGCGGTCCATGTGATAGGGGATGCCGAGGCCGCCGCCGAAATCGACGTGGCTGATCGTGTGGCCGTCGGCGCGCAGCGTCTGCACGAACTCGGCGAGGATGCGGAACGCGGTCTCCATAGGGCCGAGATCGGTGATCTGGCTGCCGATATGGACGTCGACGCCGGTGACCTCGATGCCCTTCATCTTGGCGGCGCGGGCGTAGACCTTGCGGGCGTGCTCCAAGGGAATGCCGAATTTGTTCTCCGACTTGCCGGTCGAGATCTTGGCGTGCGTGCCGGCATCGACGTCCGGATTGACGCGCACCGAGATGCGCGCGGTGTGGCCAGTCTCATTGGCAAGCCGCGCCAGGAGGTCGAGCTCCGGCTCGGACTCGATATTGAGGCAGTGGATGTCGGCCGCGAGCGCGGCGCGCAGCTCGGCCTCGGTCTTGCCGACGCCGGAGAACACGATCTTGCGCGCGGGGATGCCGGCCGCCAGCGCGCGCTTCAGTTCGCCGCCGGAGACGACGTCGGCGCCGGCGCCGAGCTTGGCCAGGGTGCGCAGCACCGACTGGTTGGAATTGGCCTTCATCGCGTAGCAGATCAGCACGTCCTGGCCGGTGAAGGCCTCGGCGAACACGCGATAGTGCCGCTCCAAAGTGGCGGTGGAGTAGCAGTAGAACGGCGTGCCGACCTGGGCGGCGAGCCCGGCGAGATTGACGGCCTCGGCGTGCAGCACGCCGTCGCGGTAGTCGAAATGGTTCATGGGTCTGGTCCGCGCGCGGGGCTGCGAGATGGAGTGATTGTGGCGGCGAATTGCCGGGAAATGGGGCGGATTGTCAATTGACGCGGCCACCCCCTCCCCCTGGAGAGGGAGGGTCGGGGCACGGCGCGTCAGCGGCATGCGCCGGGGTGAGGTGATGCCGCGAAGGCGGTGGCCGTGGAGAGATCACCCCGCCTCGCGTCTCGCTGCGCTCCACGCAAGGCGACCCTGCCCCTCCAGGGGAGGGTGGCAGCGACGGCGGATCGAGCGGAGTTTGCCCCTATTTGCTGTCCAGCAGCGGGTCGAGGATGAAGGGTTTCTTGGTGCCGCGGGAGGCGGCGGGGCCGGCGTCGGTGCCGTAGCCGGAGTTGAACAGGCCCGGCTTGTTGGCGGTCTCGGTCGCGGTGTCGGCGGGGGCAGCCGACATTTGCGGCGCGGGCGGCGAGTTCGCTGGCAGGTCCAACGGGCCCTTGCGCCCGCAGGCGGCGAGCGACAGGGCGGCGGCCCCGACCACAAGGAGAGGCCAGGCTTTGGACATCGGACGGCGACTGCGATTCACGTGTGAGATCCCCATGCGGGCTGCACCATACAGAGATTGACCGGACGTGGCGAGTGCCGGGGAGCCACGCCGGTCCGGTCAAATTTCGGACAGCGGCCCTACTTTCGCTGTTTTTCCAGCCGCTTCAGCCAGCCCTTGGCCTGGCTCGCGACGTTCTTCGGCGCGGTGCCGCCGAAGCTGGTGCGGCTCTTCACCGACGACTCCACCGAGAGCACGCCGAGCACGTCGGCCGTGATCTTCGGCTCGACCTGCTGCATCGCCGATAGCGGCAGCTCGTGCAAGGCGACGCCCTGCTTCGACGCCAGCGCCACGATCCGCCCGGTGACGTGATGGGCCTCGCGGAACGGCATCTTCAGCGTGCGCACCAGCCAGTCGGCGAGGTCGGTGGCGGTGGCATAGCCCTCGCCGGCGGCGGCCTTCATGCGGGCCTCGTCCGGTACCAGATCGAGCGCCATGCCGGTCATGGCGCGGATGGCGAGCGACAGCGCGGCAAAAGCCTCCATCGCACCCTGCTTATCCTCCTGCATGTCCTTCTGATAGGCGAGCGGCAGGCCCTTCATCACGATCAGGAGCGCGTTCAGCGCGCCGATCACCCGGCCGGTCTTGGCGCGCACCAGCTCGGCGGCGTCCGGATTGCGCTTCTGCGGCATAATCGAGGAGCCGGTGGTGAACTTGTCCGACAGCTTGATCAGGCCGACCAAAGGCGAGGTCCAGATCACGATCTCCTCGGCGAAGCGCGACAGATGCACGGCGCAGATCGAGGCGGCGGAGAGCGTTTCCAGCACGAAATCGCGGTCGGAGACGGCGTCGAGCGAATTGGCCATCGGGCGCTCGAAGCCGAGCGCCTCCGCTGTGGCGTGGCGGTCGATCGGGAACGAGGTGCCGGCCAGCGCGGCGGCGCCGAGCGGGGATTCATTGAGCCGCTTGCGGGCATCGGCAAAGCGGCCGCGGTCGCGGCCGGCCATCTCGACATAGGCCAGCAGATGGTGGCCGAAGGTGACCGGCTGTGCCGTCTGCAGATGGGTGAAGCCGGGCATCACGGTGCCGGCATGGTCGAGCGCGCGAGACGCCAGCGCGTGCTGATAGGCGGCCAGCGCGGCGTCGATGTCGTCGATCGTGTCGCGCACGTACAGGCGGAAATCGGTCGCGACCTGGTCGTTGCGCGAGCGCGCGGTGTGCAGGCGGCCGGCGGCCGGGCCGATCAGCTCGCCGAGCCGGCTCTCGACATTCATGTGAATGTCCTCGAGCGCCCGCTTGAACTCGAACGCCCCCTTGGTGATCTCTGACAGGATCGTGTCTAGACCCTTGCCGATATTTTTCGCATCACTCGCGGTGATGATGCCTTGGGCGGCGAGCATGGCGGCGTGCGCCTTGGAGGCGGCAATATCCTGCGCGTAGAGGTGGCGATCGACGTCGATCGAGACGTTGATGTCCTCCATGATCTCGTCGGGACGCTCCGAGAACCGGCCACCCCACATCTTGTTGCTCATGCCTGCCGCTCTTAAGCCTTGCTGATCGCCAAAGGATGGGACACATCGTGCAGTGCCCCGCAAATTCGCGCCTCTGATAGCCGCAACCGACCCGAGATGACAAACGATAAGCCAGAGCCGTCCCCTGCCCGCCCCGCTGGATCGCGGAAAACGCTGCTGGCCGCAGCCGCCATCACGGTGGTCGCCGTCGCCGGTGTGGCGGCCATGGCGTTTGGCGGGCTGCTGAAGGGCCGTCCGGCGGGCGACCAGGCCTGCGAGGCGGCGGTCGCGACCGCCAAGCGGATCGCGCCGCTGATCAAGGGCGAGGTCGCGGCGCTGACGCCGGCCACCGCGCCGCTGCGGTTGCCGGATCTCGCTTTCGAGGATGGGACGGGCGCGCCGAAGAAACTGTCCGACTTCCGCGGCAGGACGGTGCTATTGAACCTGTGGGCGACCTGGTGCGTGCCGTGCCGCAAGGAGATGCCGGCGCTGGACGGGCTGCAGGCCAAGCTCGGCAGCGACGCCTTCCAGGTGGTCGCGGTCAACATCGACACCCGCGACCCGGAGAAGCCGAAGGCCTTCCTGACCGAGGCCAAGCTGACGCAGCTGGCCTATTTCAGCGACCAGAAGGCCAAGGTGTTCCAGGACCTGAAGGCCGTGGGCCGCGCCTTGGGCATGCCAACCTCGGTGCTGGTCGACGGCCATGGCTGCGAGATCGCGACCATCGCAGGCCCCGCCGAATGGGACAGTGCCGATGCGGTCAAGCTGATCCAGGCCATCACGGCGAAGGCGGCGGCAGGACTCTGACACTCGGCCTTTTGCGCGAGGCCATTCCCAGGTCGTCATCGCCGAGCTTGTTCCGGCATGACGAGCAACTGATTGGTTGGCTGAATCGAGCTCAGGCGGCGATGTTGAGATTGCCGCCGACGCCGGGGCCGACATTGGCGAGCGACAGCGTCTGCTGCGCACCACCGAGCAGGGTCAGGACGGCATCCTTCTGCGCATTCAGGTTCTGCTTCAGCACAGTCGTGGCGACCTGCTGCTGAGTTGCACTCGCCTGCTGCGCCAGGGCCGCAGCCACCAAGCTCATATCCATACGCTTATACCCTCGTTACGGGCACTCTAACCCGGCAGCCTTAACGAAGCGTATCGATTGGCCTATCCAACGCGGGGTTGTGCGGTCAGCGCGTCGGGACCGGCTTGGGCCCGCGATAATCGTAGAAGCCGCGCTGCGTCTTGCGGCCGAGCCAGCCGGCCTCGACATATTTCACCAGCAGCGGGCACGGCCGGTACTTGGAATCCGCCAGCCCCTCATGCAGCACCTGCATGATCGACAGGCAGGTATCGAGGCCGATGAAATCGGCCAGCTCCAGCGGGCCCATCGGATGATGCGCGCCGAGCTTCATCGCCGCATCGATCGCCTCGACATTGCCGACGCCCTCATACAGCGTGTAGATCGCCTCGTTGATCATCGGCAGCAGGATGCGGTTGACGATGAACGCCGGGAAGTCCTCGGACACCGCGATCTGCTTGCCGAGCCGGCCGACGAACTCCTTGGCCGCCTCGAAGGTCGTGTCGTCGGTGGCGATGCCGCGGATGAGCTCAACCAGCTCCATCAGCGGAACCGGATTCATGAAATGAATGCCGATGAAGCGCTCGGGCCGGTCGGTGCAGGCGGCAAGCCGCGTGATCGAGATCGACGAGGTGTTGGAGGCGATCAGCGCCTCCGGCTTCAGGACCGCGCAGAGGTCATGGAAGATCTTGCGCTTGACGTCTTCCTTTTCGATCGCGGTCTCGATGACCAGATCGCAATCGGCGAGGCCGTCGAGGCTGTCGGCGAGCGAGATATGGTTCAGCGCCTTGCTGCGCGCCTCGTCGGAAATGACCTTCTTGGCCACCTGGCGGGTCAGGTTGCCATTGATTGTCGCCATGCCCGATTTCAACCGGTCGGAGGTGACGTCGTTGAGCACCACGTCGAGCCCGGCCAGGGCGGCAACATGCGCGATGCCGTTGCCCATCTGTCCCGCGCCGATCACACCGAGCTTGTTGATCTGAGCCATGTTGTCATCCACCGGAACGGCGCGCCATCTGCGTCCGTCCATGCCCTAGAAGTGAGAACACCGGCCGCCGAGGTCCCATGCGGCCGGTGTCACAAGCGTTACTTACCGAGCTTGCCGAGCGCGTCGGTCAGTTCGGGAACCGCCTGGTAGAGGTCCGCCACCAGGCCATAATCGGCCACCTGGAAGATCGGCGCATCTTCATCCTTGTTGATGGCGACGATCACCTTGGAGTCCTTCATGCCGGCGAGATGCTGGATCGCGCCGGAAATGCCGACGGCCACATACAGCTCCGGAGCCACGACCTTGCCGGTCTGGCCGACCTGCCAATCGTTCGGCGCATAGCCGGCATCGACCGCGGCGCGCGAGGCGCCGACGCCGGCGCCGAGCTTGTCGGCGAGCGGCTCGATGTATTTGGCGAAGTTCTCGCGGCTCTGCATCGCGCGGCCGCCGGAGACGATGATCTTGGCTGAGGTCAGCTCGGGCCGGTCGCTCTTGGCGACCTCCTCGCCGAGGAAGCTCGACAGCGCCGGATCGCCGGCCGCCGCGACGGTCTCGACCGACGCGCTGCCACCCTCGCCGGCAGCGGCGAAGGTCGAGGTGCGCACGGTGATGACCTTCTTGGCGTCCTTCGACTTCACGGTCTGGATCGCGTTGCCAGCATAGATCGGCCGCTCGAACGTGTCGGGCGCGACGACCTTGATGATCTCCGACACCTGCATCACGTCGAGCAGAGCGGCGATGCGCGGCATCACGTTCTTGAAGCGCGAGGTCGCGGGCGCGACGATCGCATCGTAGGTCGCGGCGAGCTTGACGACGAGGTCGGCGAGCGGCTCGGCGAGATCATGCGCATAGGCCGCGTCATCGGCCAGCAGCACCTTCTTGACGCCGGCGAGCTTGGCGGCAGCTTCCGCAGCACCCTTGGCGCCCTGGCCCGCGACCAGCACGTCGACATCGGCGCCGAGGGCTGTGGCCGCCGTCAGCGCCTTGTTGGTCGCGTCCTTGATCCCGGCATTGTCGTGTTCGGCAATCAGCAGCGTGGCCATCAGAGCACCCCCGCCTCGGTCTTGAGTTTGTTGACGAGCTCGGCGACGTCCTTGACCTTGACGCCGGCCTTGCGGCCTGCCGGCTCGGTGGTCTTGAGGACCTCGAGACGCGGCGTGAGATCGACGCCGGTATCGGCGGCGGTCTTCTCGGCGATCGGCTTCTTCTTCGCCTTCATGATGTTCGGCAGCGAGGCGTAGCGCGGCTCATTGAGGCGCAGATCGGTGGTGACGATCGCCGGTCCCTTGAGCTTCACGGTCTGCAGGCCGCCATCGACCTCGCGGGTGACCTTGAAGTCCGAGCCGTCGACCTCGAGCTTGGAGGCGAAGGTCGCCTGCGCCCAGCCGAGCAGCGCCGCCAGCATCTGGCCGGTCTGGTTCGAATCGTCGTCGATCGCCTGCTTGCCGAGGATGATCAGTCCGGGCTGTTCCTCCTGGGCGACCGATTTGAGGATCTTGGCCACCGCCAGCGGTTCCACATTGCCCTCGGCCTTGACCAGGATGCCGCGATCGGCGCCCATCGCCAGCGCCGTGCGGATCGTCTCGGAGGCCTGCGCGGGCCCAATCGAGACCACCACCACCTCGGTCGCCTTGCCGGCTTCCTTCAGCCGCAGCGCTTCCTCGACGGCGATCTCGTCGAACGGATTCATCGACATCTTGACGTTGGCGAGCTCAACGCCCGATCCGTCGCTCTTGACGCGGACCTTGACGTTGTAATCGACCACCCGCTTGACCGGCACCAGAACCTTCATCGATCCTCTTTCGCTCTAATTTGTCCGGGGTTGACCTTTCGGGCGCGGAACCTAAAGCGCCCGTACCCCCCGGTCAACGCGCGAGGGGTGAAAAAAGCAACCTCGCACGCCGCCGGGTTAACGGTTCTGCCCTGGCACCCACAATACGTCACCCGCGCCGTTGCGGTTCGCGGCGCGGCTGGCCACGAACAGGAAATCCGACAGCCGGTTCATATAGCGGATGGCGGCCTCGCTGACGGGCTCGTCCGGCCTCCCCGCGAGTTCCGCGATCATTCGTTCCGCCCTGCGGCAAATGGTACGGGCGACGTGCAGATGCGCCGCCGCCGAGGTTCCGCCCGGGAGCACGAACGAGGTCAAGGGCGAGAGGCGCTCGTTGAGCGCATCGATGTCGCGCTCCAGCCGGTCGACCTGGCTGGCGACGACGCGCAGCCGCTCCGCCTTGCCCTCGCGCTGCGGCACCGCCAGGTCCGCACCGAGGTCGAACAGATCGTTCTGGATCAGCCCCAGCATCGCGTCGATCTCGGGCGCTTCGCCGAGATGGAGCCGGGCGACGCCAATGGCGGCGTTGGTCTCGTCGACGGTTCCATAGGCCGAGACGCGCAGATCATATTTGGGACGGCGCTCACCATTGCCAAGCGCGGTCGTGCCGTCGTCACCGGTGCGCGTGTAGATGCGATTAAGGACTACCATGTTGTTCTCAACGTCCCATCAACGTCCCATGGCCCAAATGGCCGCCATTGCAATGACGACCGCAACGAACTGCAGGATCACCCGCCAGCGCATGAGCTTCTGCGACAAATTCGGCGAACCGCCGCGCGTCATATTGACGAGGCCGAGAAACAGCACCAAGGCGACTGCGCCGATGGCGATAGGAAGGATGAATTTACCGAGGAGTGAAGCCATTGGGGCTAGATAACACCGCGCGGCTGGGAGCGCCATGGCGGATCGGATGCCGGCTGCTGCAACTTCTGGCTTTTGCGCCCGTATTATTGGATTGTAGAGGACCGGTTGTTTTCGCGGAGTGCAGGGACAGGTGAAGGCGCTTCGCTACATCTTCCACGTGGTCATGGATGCGTTCTACACGTTCCTCGCCGATGACGGCTGGGCGATCGCGAGCCATATCGCGCTGTCCACGCTGATGGCGCTGTTTCCGTTCCTGATCGTCCTGACCTCTCTCGCCGGCTTCCTCGGCTCCAAGGAGCTCGCCGATCAGGCCGCCACCTTGATGTTGGAAACCTGGCCAGCCCAGGTCGCGGATGCGCTGACCGGCGAGATCCACGACGTGTTGACCACGACCCGGACCGACGCGCTGACCATCGGCGCCGTGCTCGCGGTCTACTTTGCCTCGAACGGCGTCGAAGCGTTGCGGGTCGCGCTCAACCGCGCCTATGGCGTCATCGAGCAGCGCCGCTGGTATTGGCTGCGGCTGGAATCGATTGGTTATACGCTGGTCGCGGCCTTCACGGCGCTGGCGATGTCGTTCCTGATCGTGCTGGGCCCGCTGGTGTTAGCCACGGCGCGGCGCTATCTGCCGCTCGCGGTCGAAGCCAATGAGCGCTTCGTCAACCTTTCGCGCTACGGCATCACCATCAGCGCCCTGATCGTCGCCCTGTTCATCCTGCATGCCTGGCTGCCGGCGGGACGCCGCAGCTTCATGCAGATCATGCCGGGCATCGTCTTCACCTTCATCGCCTCGCTGGTGTCGGGCATCGTGTTCGGCCAGTATCTGGCGCGGTTCGCCAACAATTACGTGACGATGTATGCGGGGCTCGCCTCCGTGATCATCGCACTCGTGTTCCTCTATTTCATCGCCGCGATCTTCGTGTATGGCGGCGAACTGAACGCATCGATCATCAAGTCGCGGCTGCCGCGCGGTGTGTCACTTCAAGAAGCGCAGTCGCTAGAGCCCGCGGCGAAACGGGCTTGAGCAGGAACGCATCGGCACCGGCAGCGCGCGAGGCAGCCTCATCCTCGCCGCGGCCGGACACGCCGATGATCGGGATGTCGCCATGCGGGGCGCCGAGGGCGCGGATCCGCGCGACCGTCTCGATGCCGTTGATCCCCGGCAGCACCATGTCCATCAGCACCGCATCGTAGCTTCCTGCCGCGATCCGCTCCGGCGCAGCCTCACCGCGTCCGATGAACTCGGCCTGATGGCCGAGCTCATTGAGGATGGTGTTGAGCACCACGCGACCGAACGGGTTGTCCTCGACCCCGAGGATCCGCAACGGTCGCGCCGGCGCCAAGGTGACGCCGTCCTCGCCTTCGCCCATCGTCGTATGCGGGGCCGCGGCGACCAGCAGCGTGACCGTCAGCGTGAACGTCGTGCCGCCCCCCTCATGCGGCGTCACGACCACGTCGCCTCCCATGGCCCGCGCCAGTTGCCGGACCGACGACAGGCCGAGGCCGGCCCCGCCAAAGCGCGAGGCGATGGTGACATTGGCCTGGCTGAACGGCCGGAACAGCCGCTTGATCTCCTGCAGGGTCAGGCCGATGCCGGAGTCCGAGACGCGGAAGGCGACCGCAACCTTGCCTTTGGCGGCGCGCCTCGCCGGCTTGCCGCCGGCCGCCTTGGCCAGGGCGATCTCGAGCGCGACGCCCCCCTGCTCCGTGAACTTCACGGCATTGTCGATCAGGTTTTCCAGCGCCGCGCGCAGCCGTACGGGATCACCGATCACCAGCCCTGGCAGCGCGTCGGACACGTCGACGCGCGCCTCCAACCCCTTGGCGGCAGCGCGCCCCGACAGCGAGTCGCCGGCGGCGCGGGCCAGCACGCGCAGATCGAACAGATCCTCCCGCAGCGACGCGCCGGTGGTCTCGTCCTTGGCGGCGTCCACGAACAAGGTGGCCAGACTCGACAAATGCTCGGCGCCGGCCTTGATCGTATCGACCCAGCGCCGCTCACGCTCGCCGAGTTCGGAGGTGGCGAGCAGATCGCTGATGGCGAGAATGCCAGTGAGTGGCGTCCGGACCTCGTGCGCGAAGACCGCCAAGGCGGCTTCGACGACCCCCGCGGCCGGCGTTGCTGTTGCGGCGGCCTTCAGCACCGGCTTGGCCGATCCAGACTTGGTGGACCCCGACTTGGTGGATCCAGTTTTGGCCACGTTCCGATCGACCCCAGCCATCGCCGTGACCTGAGGAACCCGCTTCTTCAAAGGCCGCGCTTTGGCGCGCTCTTTAGCCGCCGTCGTCTTGCCGGCTGACGCGCGGGACTGTTCTGCCGTGGAGGGCGCCTTTCCGCCGCGCGTCGCGGACGCGCCGGCGGCCCTGGACGCGGCCGGCTTAGCCGATCGGGCCCGACGCCCCGTACTCATCTTCCGAACGCGCTTCATCATGGCCCCTATGACATGAACTCCGGAAACGAAGGGGCACTTATACTGTCATGTCTCTCGTGCCGCTTTCGATTGAAGCTCCCGATTACCCGCGCTGCTTGTCAGCATGGCACGGTCGTTCCCGGGTGTCACGATCCGCCCGAGGTTGTCCCCGCCGGAAACATGCGAAGAGACCGGACAAAGCAGCCGAAACGGCTACACCAAGCCAATCCTGTGTCGGATTTCCGCCGATGATACGCCTTCCGCGCGCAGAGCGCGCAATCCGGTCGCGCGATTGGACTTGGACAGCTTGTGGCCATCGCCATCGCGAATCAGTTGGTGATGGCGATAGAGCGGCGCAGGCAGGCCGAGCAAGGCCTGGAGCAGCCGATGGACGCTGGTGGCTTGAAACAGATCCTGGCCGCGGACGACCTCGGAGACCCCCTGCAGGGCATCGTCGATCACCACGGAAAGGTGATAGCTGGTCGGCGTCTCCTTGCGCGCGAGCACCACGTCCCCCCACGCCTCAGGCCGCGCAATTGTGACGCCGGTCTCTCCGGCCGGCCCGCTGCCGAGCTCGTCCCAGCTCACCTCGCCCACCCGCGCGACCGCAGCCGCCATGTCGAGCCGCAACGCATAAGGCATGCCCCGCGCCATCAGCTCTGCACGCTGAGCATCAGACAGCTGCCTGGCCGCTCCCGGATACAGCGGGGAGCCGTCGGGATCACGCGGCCAGTCGCCGTCGGCGTCCCGTTGCGCCACCAGGCGGGCAATCTCGGCCCGGCTCTCGAAGCTCGGATAGACGAGCCCCATGGCCTGCAGCCGCGCCAGCGCCGCGCGATACTCCGGCAAATGCTCCGACTGCCGCCGCACCGGCAGCTCCCAGGTGATGCCAAGCCAGGCAAGATCCTCGTAGATCGCCTGCTCATAGTCGGGCCGGCAGCGGGTCGGGTCGATGTCCTCGATGCGCAGCAGGAAGCGGCCGCCGGCGTCCTGCGCGCGCTGGAAGTTCAAAAGTGCCGAATAGGCATGGCCGAGATGCAGGTAGCCGTTCGGGCTGGGGGCAAATCGGAAAACGGGTGGCATGTCACATCGTCCTTGCCGGAGTTGAGCAGACGTGATCCGACAATGATCCTTTGTAGGAAGGTTCGATCCGAGATGGATGCGCGGGTCAAGCCCGCGCGCATGACGCTGGAGAAAGTCCCAAGAGCCCATGACCCTGCACCTCGACAGCCAGGATGCCCTCGAGGACGCGGTCCGCACGCTGGTGACGCAGGACAAGCGGCTGGCGCCGATCCTGGCCGCAACCGGCATGCCGGCGCTGCGGCGGCGGGAGCCGGGCTTTGCCGGCATCGCCCACATCGTCTGCGGCCAGCAACTGTCGACCGCGAGCGCGGCGGCGATATGGGGCCGACTGCAGGCGGCGTTCGACCCATTCGATCCCGACGCGATCCGCCGCGCCCGCGCCGACCGGCTGGGACGGCTCGGCCTCTCCGCCGCCAAGATCAAGACGCTCAAGCACATCGCGCGCGAGCTCGGCGCCGGGCGGCTCAATCTCGACGTGCTCGCCAATGAGGACGCCGACGCGGCCCACGCCACGCTGACCACCCTGCCCGGCATCGGGCCCTGGACGGCGGACGTCTACCTGCTGTTCTGCCTCGGCCATGGCGATGCCTGGCCGGCCGGCGACCTGGCGGTGCAGGAAGCGGTGAAGGTCGGGCTGGGCCTGGCAACACGCCCGACCGCCAAGCAGATGATGCCGCTGGCGGAAGGCTGGCGTCCGCTGCGCGGCGCGGCCGCGCATCTGTGGTGGAGCTATTACCGCGTGCTCAAGAAGCGGGAGGGCATCATCGCGCCGGCCAACTAACAACGCCGGCGCACGCCGTTTGAAACAAAGTTGGGGTTGCAAAATGGTCATGTATACCGGCCAGGATCGGGCATGCGATGCCCATGAACGGCCGAGGTTCCATCATGCAATCGAACGACTTCATCGTCGCACGCCAGGATCTGGAGACTTGCCGGACAATCAGCACGGAACGTCCTGACCGTGACGCGCTGCCGAGCGATGCGCTGCTGGTGAAGGTCGACCGCTTCGCCTTCACCGCCAACAACATCACTTACGCGCTGCTCGGCGAGCAGCTGAAATACTGGCAGCTGTTTCCCGCGCCAGACGGCTTCGGCATCATTCCGGTCTGGGGCTTCGGCGACGTGATCGCGTCCCGCAATCCGGCGGTCGCCGAGGGTGAGCGCTTGTTCGGCTACTTCCCGATGGCGACGCATCTTTGCATCGAAGCCGCCGATATCAGCAAGCGCAGCCTGCGCGACGCGGCCGCGCATCGCCAGGGCGTCGCACCGGTCTACAATGCTTACGCGCGCATCGGCGGCGATGCGGCCTTCGCCGGCCGGCAAGGCGACCACCAGGCTCTGCTCCGGCCGCTGTTCATGCTGTCGTTCCTGGTCGACGACTTCCTGGCCGAGCAGATGCATTTCGGCGCGACCACCGTGATCCTGTCGTCGGCCTCGAGCAAGACCGCCTTCGGCCTCGCGCACCTCCTGCATACGCAACGCCGGGGCATCCGCGTGATCGGGCTGACCTCGCCGTCCAACGCCGCCTTCGTCCGCTCGCTCGGCTGCTACGATGAGGTGGTGACCTATGACGCGGTCGACACGCTCGACGCGACAACGCGCGCGGCATTCGTCGACATGGCGGGCCATGCCGGCCTGCGCGCCGCGCTGCATCGGCACTATGGCGACAATCTCGTCTATTCCGGCCGCGTCGGCCTGACGCATCAGGACGGCAGCGACGACGCCACGCCGCTTCCCGGCGCCCGGCCCAGCTGGTTCTTCGCGCCGGACCAGATCAGGAAGCGGGCCAAGGCGTGGGGGCCGGGCGGCGTCGAGACCCGGCTCCGGGCGGCGTGGCGCGACTTTGCCCCGCGGCTCGATGGCTGGCTCACGATCACGGATGCACGCGGGCCGGAGGCTGTGCGGCGGGTCTATCTCGACACATTGAACGGCCGCGTTCCGCCGCACGAGGCGCATATGCTGACGATGGCGGATTGAGCGGATGTCCGCCTGCGGGAGAACCGTGTAGCCTTGCGAGACTTCAGCTTTCAGGGGGAGCGCCAGGCGATGTCCATTCTCGGCACCGGGGACTACATCTATCGCGTCGTGAAGGACTGGGCGAAGCTGCCCGACGGCTGGGCGCTGAGCGACGTCGCTTCCGTTGCCGTCGACAGCAAGGATCGCCTCTACGCCTTCAACCGCGGCGCTCATCCGATGATCGTGTTCGATCGCGACGGCAATTTTCTGACGAGCTGGGGTGAGGGCCTGTTCCGCCGCGCGCATGGCCTGTCGATCGACGCCGATGACAATCTGTACTGCACCGATGATGGCGACCATACGGTGCGTAAATGTACGCCCGAGGGCAAGGTGCTGCTGACCATCGGGCTGCCGGAGCGCCCCGCTCCGTTCATGAGCGGCGAGCCGTTCAACCGCTGCACCCACACCGCGCTGTCGCCGTCCGGCGAGATCTACGTGTCCGACGGCTACGGCAACGCGCGGGTCCACAAATACACGCCCGACGGCCGGCTGATCCGCAGCTGGGGTGAACCGGGCTCGGATCCCGGCCAGTTCAACATCGTTCACAACATCGCGACCGATGCCGACGGTTTCGTCTATGTGGCGGACCGCGAGAACCACCGCATTCAGGTGTTTGACGGCAATGGCCGCTACGAGACGCAGTGGAACAATCTTCACCGGCCCTGCGCGCTGTGCGCCTGCGGGTTCAGGCGCAAGACCTTCATCATTGGTGAGCTCGGTCCGGGCATGCCGGTCAATCTCAACGTTCCCAATCTCGGCCCGCGCCTGACGATCACGGATGCGAGCGGAACGCGCATCGCCCGCCTCGGGGGCGAACACGGTCCCGGGCTTGAAACCGGCCGTTTCCTGGCTCCTCACGGCCTGGCGATCGACAGCCGCGGCGACATCTATGTCGGCGAAGTCGGCGTGACCAACTGGAGCACCAGCTTTCCGGACCGCCCGATGCCGGCCGAGGTGCAGACCCACCGCTGTCTGCAGAAGCTGCAGCGGATGCCGGCGTGACCGCGTCGTTTCACGCCCCTCGGCAACGCCGATTTGCAACTGACATGCAATGCAGCGACGGGAGGTTCCGCCACCGTTCCGACCGACTTGGGGATCAGGCTGGGAGCGTGGGAGAAGTGGAGTCAAGCCATTCTTGGGGCTTCACAATCCCGTCACGCTGCATGTAGTATCTGGGGGCATGCTGCTTCGCAGCCGTTATGGAGGCCAGGAGCGTTACTTGAACGCACATGTCTCGCAAGGCGGTTGGCCGGTGTTGGTGCTGAACGCGGACTTCCGGCCGCTGAGTTACTACCCGCTGTCTCTCTGGTCGTGGCAAGACGCGATCAAGGCGGTGTTCCTCGATCGCGTCAACATTGTCGAGTACTACGACAGGGCGATCCGAAGTCCATCCTTTGAGATCCAGCTGCCAAGCGTCGTTTCGCTAAAATCCTTCGTCAAACCGACGACGCATCCGGCCTTCACCCGCTTCAACGTCTTTCTGCGCGACCGCTTCGTCTGCCAATACTGCCACTCCGGCGACGACCTCACCTTCGACCACGTCATTCCGCGCAGCAAGGGTGGCCAGACCACCTGGGAAAACGTCGTCGCCGCCTGCTCGCCCTGTAACCTGAAGAAGGGCAATCTGACGCCGCAGCAGGCCAAGATGTTTCCCAAGCAGGCGCCCTACGCGCCGACCGTCCACCAGCTCCATCGCAACGGCCGGCTGTTTCCGCCGAACTACCTGCACGACAGCTGGCTCGATTATCTGTATTGGGATACCGAGCTCGATCCGTAGCAGCGCGGTTCGTCCGGGTGTCGTACCCTGCGGCGTCTCGGGTTTGCTGCAACGGCGCAGCGCGTGCACGGCGCTGAGGCAAGGCATCGGCCGTTGCCGGATGGCGCGTCGCTCATGCGCAACGTCATCCCCTGATCGCCCGCCGGCACCTCACTCCGTCTCGGAATAGCGCCGCTCGAACTCCCACACGTCCTCGAAACCGATCAGCCGGTTGAACTCGGCGAAGGAGAACATCGGCACCGCCTCCGTCGTGGTCCCGTGCCGTCGCAGATCGTCATAGGCACGCGTGAGCGCCTCCGCCGTCGCCAGGAAGCCGACCGCCGGAAAGATCGCGACTGCGAAGCCGAGCTGCTTGAGCCGATCGGCCGAAAGCATTGGCGTCCGGCCGCCATTCACCATGTTGGCGAGCAGCGGCTTGTCGATCATGCGGCCGATCTCGGCCATCTCCACCTCGCTTTCCGGGGATTCAACGAACACGATGTCGGCGCCGGCGTCCGCATAGGCGCGGCCGCGGCTGATCGCCTCGTCGAGCCCCTTGCCCGAGCGGGCATCGGTGCGGGCGATGATCAGGAAATCGGCGGAGCTGCGCGCGTCCGAAGCAACCTTGATCTTGCGGACCATGTCCGCCGTGGGAATGACGCGGCGATGCGGCGTGTGCCCGCATTTCTTCGGAAACTCCTGGTCCTCGAGCTGGATCGCGGTGACACCGGCTTTCTCGTAGCCGCGCACGGTGTGACGGACATTGAGGAGGCCTCCATAACCGGTATCGGCATCGGCGATCACCGGCGTCTTCGTCATCGCCACGATGCGGGCGATGCGATCGAGCATCTCCGAATAGGTCGCAAGCCCGGCATCAGGCAGGCCGAGCGACGAGGCGACCGTGCCGTAGCCGGTGACGTAAAGCGCATTGAAGCCCATGCGGTCGGCGATCAATGCCGAGATGAGATCATAGACTCCGGGTGCCGCAATGAAATCGCCTGTTGCGAGCGCCTGCCGCAGGGCTGGGTCCGGCATCGTCGTCCCTCTCGTTCGAGATCCATCCAGTCGCGAGCGTAACAGCCTCGCTTGATGCTTCAACGTCGAAGTGACGACCGGCGCGCGGCCCATCTCATTTGGCGAGGCCGGCGATGTAGGCCAGCGCGTCCTGCTCGCTGACGACATCGGCATACTTCGCGTTCATGTCGAACAGATTGGCCTCATGCGGGCCCTGATGACGATCGCCGCAGGCCTCCCTGACGACGACCGGGATGAACCCGTGGCTGCAGGCATCGACGCAGGATGCCCTCACGCAGCCGCTGGTGGTGAGGCCGGTGATGATCAGGGTGTCGATGCCCCAGCTTGTCAGCGTCGAGGCGAGCGAGGTACCGAAAAAGGCGCTCGGATATTGTTTGGAGACGACGAGCTCGTCGTCCCGGACGTCGAGGCCGGCGGGCCATGCGCCCAGCGGGCTCCCTGCCAGGAAGTGCCGCAGCGGCTTCGCCTTTTGATAGAAGCGGCCGCCGTTCAAGGCATGCTGATGATAGACGACATTGGTGTAGATCACCGGAACCCTGGCGGCGCGGGCGGCATTGCGCACCCGGATCGCGGCAGCCAGCGCGTCGTCCACATCGGCATAGAGGTCGCAGCCCGGCTCGAAATAGGCCTGTACGAAATCGATCAGGATCAGGGCCGGACGGCCGCCGAAGCCGAGGCGGTTTTCATAGACACCCTTGTAGTTGTCGGTGGCGTCGGAGCTCATGAGCAGATCCACTCCTGTATTGCTATCGGGCAGGCGCGGCGGCGAAGCCGCCACGCTTGCCTTTGCATGCAATCGCGAGCCGGCCGCATGCGCGGTCACGCCGCCGGCAACAGCCGCGCGGCGCGGGATGTCATCAGCGGCTGGACATGCTGGCCGAAGCTCTCAATGCCCTGGACGAAATCGTCGAAGGTCAGCATCAAGCCTTTCGTCCCCGGCACGCTGGCGGCTTCGTCGAGCAGCCTGGCCACCGTGGCATAGGAGCCGACAATGGTTCCCATGTTGAAGTTGAGCGCCTGCTCCGGCAGGTTGATGGTCTTGGCGGTCGAGGACCCCGCCGCCGACTGGTCCTTCGAGCCCTGGTCAGCCATCCAGGCCAGTGCATCGACATCGGTGCCGTCCTTGTAGGCCTGCCACTTCGCCATGGCCGCCTCGTCGGTCTCGTCCGCGATCACCATGAACAGGACATAGGCGCCGACGTCGCGGCCGGTCTTGGCGACCGCATCGAGCAACTGCTCGTTGAGCTTGACATGGGCGGTCGGCGTGTTGACGCCGGAGGCGAGCACGAAATTGTAGTCGGCGTAGGTTGCGGCGAAGGCCATGCCGGTCGGACTCTGCCCCGCCGCCACGATCTCGATCTTGTGCGCCGGCAACGGCTTCATGTGGCAGTCCGTCATCTGGAAGTACTTGCCCTTGAAGTCGGAGGCCCCCGTCCGCCACAGCTCCTGCATCACCTGCACATACTCGGTCGAATAGGCGTAGCGGTAGCCGAAATAGTCGTCGCCGGGCCACAATCCCATCTGCTCATACTCGGCCTTGGCCCAGCCGGAGACGATATTGATGCCGAAGCGGCCGCCGGAGATGGAATCGATGGTGGTTGCCATGCGCGCGACGATCGCCGGCGGCAGGGTCAGCACTGCGGTGGACGCGAACAGCTTGATCCGCGAGGTCACCGCGGCCAGCCCCGCCATCAGCGTGAAGCTTTCCAGATTGTAGTCCCAGAACTCGCTCTTGCCGCCGAACCCACGCAGCTTGATCATCGAAAGGGCGAACTCGAAACCATAATGCTCCGCCCGCTGCACGATCTGCTTGTTGAGCTCGAACGTCGGCTTGTACTGCGGCGAGGCCGTGGAGATCAGCCAGCCATTGTTGCCGATCGGGATGAAGACGCCCAAATCCATTGCGGTCGATCCTTGTGCCAGAAGCCCCGGATCGACGCGAGCAAGGCTGATGCCAAGTCGGTATTATGCAGCCGCGCAGGGTCGCACCGGCTCCGGACAGATGGCGACTGCCCAGCGGACGGTCACATGCCTGCAGCCGCAGCTTCGGGAATGAGCAACCTCAGCGGGTGTCGCGGTCATGCGATCCGCGACGCCGGGAGCCTCAGCCGCTGGGCCGCGCCCGCCATGACCCACCCCGACCGGCTGGGCCGCCGCCGGCCGCAAGGCGGCGTCATCACCGGCCTTCCGGCCCAGGGCTGCCGGGATGGTTCCAGCCCGGTTGCATATTTCATCGCGGATTAACGCCGCCTTAGTCCCCTTTCCGCAAGCTCTTCGACTGCCGCATGGGCCGTCGCCAGGACGGCCTCCGCCATCACCGATTCAGCAGGGCCTTCCGTTCCGCGCATGCCGACCGCACCCAGCGACCCCAAGGCGGCAGCGCTGGCGAAAGCCCAGGCCGCGAGCTCGCTGCAGAACATCTTCCTGACCCTGCTGTCGAACGTGGCGATCGCGACCTCGCTGGCGCTGCTGTTCTATTTCCGTGAAGGCAACACACTGATCTTCTGGTGGCTCGGCGCCGCGATCGCCTTCGCCGTGCTGCGCGCCGGATGGGTCTCGCGGCTCAAATCCTCGGGCCGCATCGCGCAGGATCCGCAGCCCGTGCTGCGCAGCCTGACCGTGATGGCCCTTGCCAGCGGCCTGCTCTGGTCAGTGGTGCCGCTCGCTTTGCCGCTGTTCTCGCACGCACAGAACGTCAACGACGTCGTCTTCATCATGGCCGGCACCACCACCGGCGCGATCATCCAGAGCCTCGCCTATTCGCCGATGGCGATCGCCTTCAGCGCCCCGGTGATGGCTGCGACCATTCTGCGCATGCTGCTCTCCGGCAGCGACGTCGGCTACATCGTCGCGGCCGACGTGGTCTTCCTGACCGTCATGCTGTTCCGCGCGGCGCTGCTCGGCGAACGCAATTTCACCACCAGCCAGAACACCGCGTTCGAGGCCACCGCGCTGGCGGCCTCGCTCGCTGACGCCAACCAGGCCTTGGAGCGGCTGGTGCGGATGGACTCGTTGACCGGGCTGGCCAATCGCAGCCACTTCCGCAGTGTGGCCGGCGCGGCCTGCGCGGCCGGAACCGGGGTCGCGTTCCTGCTGTTCGACGTCGACAACTTCAAGACCATCAACGACACCCGCGGCCACGATGCCGGCGACCGGGTGCTGCAGACATTGGCTGCGCTGCTGTGCTCGGCCTGCGGCGCCGATGATCTGCCGGTGCGATTGGGCGGCGACGAGTTCATCGTGGTGCTGCAGGGTGCGAACGCGGACCGTCGCGCAGTGGCGCTGGGCGAACGACTGATGAGCGCGCTGCTGCGCCCGGTCCTGATTGCGGGCCAGCCCTTGACGGTCAGCTGCTCGATCGGCATCGCGGCCCATGCCGCTGGCGCCATCGATCTGGAGGAACTGTCGGCCAGGGCCGACGCCGCGCTCTATCGCGCCAAGGAGGATGGGCGGGCCTGCATGCGGGTGTTCGACGCGCAGATGCAGTCCGCTTTGACATTGCAGCGCCGCCTTGACTTTGAGCTCGCCGCCGCGCTGGCGCGGCGCGAATTGCATGTCGAGTTTCAGCCGCAGGTCGCAATGGCCACGCAGGAGATCATCGGCTTCGAGGCGCTGCTGCGCTGGAACCACGCCTGCGCGGGACTGATCCCGCCGCCCGACATCGTCACCGCGGCGATCCGGTTGCGCCTGTCCGCGCAGCTCACGGAGTTCGTCGGCGAGCGGGTCTGCGCCTTCCTGCGCGCGCTCGACCGCAAGAAGGCGCCGCAGATCAGGGTGTCGATCAACGTCTCGCCGCGCGAGTTCCCGATCCACTCGCCGGCCCAGACCCTCAAGACGGTGTCGGAGCGCTACGGGGTCGATCCCAAGCGGATCGAGATCGAGGTCACCGAGGAGGCGATGTTCGACCCGAAGCGCTGCGCCGACGAGCTGAAGCTGATCGATCAATACGGCTTTGCCCTCGCCATCGACGATTTCGGCGTCGGCCATTCCTCGATCGCCAACCTGATGGCGGTCGAGATCGACACCATCAAGATCGACCGCTCCTTCATCCACGGCATCGCCGGCAATCGCAGGGATCAGCAGCTCGTCGCCGCCATCACCGCGGTGGCCCTGCCGCTCGGCCACCGCATCATCGCCGAGGGCGTCGAGAGCGAGGCGGATGCGGAGTGCCTGCGCATGCTCGGCTGCTCCTACGGTCAGGGCTGGCTCTATGGCAAGCCGATGAAAGAGGACGAGGCGATCGGCTGGCTGGTGCAGCGTCGAGCCGCTGCTATCGAGCCGCTGCCGCGCAGCGCTTAGTCGGCGATGTGAGGCCCGCACGCGCAGGCCGCGGCCCGTCAATACGTGAAGACAGCATGCGCGAGGATCGGGGCGAACGCGCCGGCCCAGGCCGCGGCGACGACGACAATCAGCCCCGGTATCAGCCGCGCCGCGAATGACCCGCCGCCGCTGGTCCATGCCACGACGATCTTGCTGATGGTGTTCGCCGTCAGCGCCGCGAGCACCGGAATGACCGCTTCGGCGGTGCTGATCTTCCCGGAGGCGACGAGCGTGGCAGTCGCCGCCGCCGGCGCATGCGTGTCGACGAGGCCGGCCACCGCGGCGCTCACCACGAGGCCGGCCTCGCCGAAGGCCTGGCGCAAACCGGCGGAGAGCACGAGCACCACGGAGATCGTCAATGCCAGCAACAAGGCCCCGGGCAGGCTGAAAGCGCGTCCGAGCTCCAGGTCCGCGGAGCCCGTCTGCCGCAGGCCGAGGACAGTGAAGACCGCGCCATAGAGCGCGGCCGCCCCGCCCGCACATAATAGCGGGATCAGCAGCGCCTTGAATGCCGGCACGCTGGTTGCCGCCAGCACCGCAGCGAGCTGCACGATGGTGGCAAGCGTGGACAGCGTTGCGCCCGCCGCGGCGGCTCCGGCCAGCTCGGGCAGCTTCCGCGCGCGGGCGCCCATCGCTCCTATCGTGGCCGTACTGGAGACGAAGCCGGAGGCAAAGCCGGACACTGCGAGTCCGCCGCGGGCGCCGAGCAGGCGCATCGCAACATGCCCGGCCGCCCCGATCGCCATCATCAGCACGACCAGCATCCAGATCGAGCGCAGGTTGAGCGCGCCGAACGGACCGATCGGCTGGTCGGGAAGCAGCGGCAGCACCACCAGGGTGGCTGCGGCAAAGATCAGTCCATCCTTGAGCTCGCCTTCGCTCAGCACCGAGCGCACGAAGCCGTGCAGCACCGGCCGGGCGGCGAGCAGCACCGTCAGGATCACCGCGACTCCGGCTGCCAAAGCGGCGTGCTCGGTGGCGAGCCCCCCCAGCAGAACCGTCAGGACCAGCGCCGTCTCCGACGTCAGTCCGGGATCATCGCTGCGGGACCGCGAATAGGCGATGGCCGTCAGGACGACGACACCGGCGGTGACGACCGCGAGCAGCATCTTGCCGCCGATCAGCATGCTGATAGCGCCCGCGAGCGACGCGACGGCAAAGGTCCGCAATCCCGCCGGCGATCGTCCCGGCCCCTCGCCCTTCCGTCGTTCCCGCTCGAGTCCGATCAGCAGACCGATGCCGAGCGCGACGACGATTGCGACGAGTTCGCGGCTGGAGCTGAGGGTCATGATCTCGGACATGGACATGGTTCCGGATCGCCCAATTGCAGCGCCGCGTCAATCGGTCCTTCCGGACAGGGCGCGGACGGCGCCGATGATCAGCATGCATGTCGTCAGGCTGAGCATAGGCCCCTCGCGGCACGGACCCATCGCCGACCGCCGCCGCGAGCCATCGACTGACTATCGCGAAGATTGTCAGGTCGCCACTGAGATCCTCTATCTCCTCGGCGAGTTCCTGGCGTCGTTCTGACGCCAAGACAATCACGCCGTGTCGCGCCCGCCACAGCCAGCCGCTCTCCTCCACCACCGCAATTGTCAAACCACTCGCGATGTGATTAGTAGCCGCCGGCGTCGAGCATTCCGCTCCGCCGCACAGGAGAGAGACGATGACTGCGATCATCCGTTGCTCCGCCAGGAGCCGTCGGGCCTGATCCTCGCTTAGCCGAGGCCTGGTCCGGCACGCGTGCGTCCGCACGCGCTGACTATCCCTGACAAGATCGTCCTATCTCTCCAAGGTACCCACATGGGCAATTCCCATCGCGTGGACGGCCGTGCGCCGGTCCACGGCTTCTACACATCCAGCTCCTGGATCGAGGGCGCCGCTGTGCGCCAGCTCGAAACAGTCGCTGACATTCCTGGCGTGCGCGCGGTCGCCGGCCTGCCGGACCTGCATCCCGGCAAGTTCGGCCCGGTCGGCTGCGCCATCCTCGCCGACCAGATCCATCCGGCCTTCGTCGGCTCCGACGCCGGCTGCGGCATGGCACTGTATCAGCTCGATCTCGCGTCCCGCCGCATCCGCGTCGACAAGGCGGCCGACCGGCTGCGCGACATCGCAAAGCCCTATGACGGCGATATCGCAAGCGAGCTGATAGCTCACGAGCTGCCATCGTCCGATTTCGATGCCGCGCTCGGCACAATCGGCGGCGGCAATCATTTCTGTGAGCTGCAGGCGGTGGAAGAGGTGTTCGATCCGAGCTGCGGCATCGATCGCGACCGCGCCTATCTGCTGGTGCATTCGGGCTCGCGCGGCCTCGGCCACGCCTTGCTCGAACGGCATGTCGCGGACGGGCTCAAGCCGCTCGCGCCCGACACCGAGGCCGGACAGGCGTATCTGGCAGCACATGATCATGCGCTGCGTTGGGCGTCGTTGAACCGGGCTATCATCGCACGGCGGGCAGCGACGGCCCTGCGCTGCGAGGCCGTCTCCGTCTGCGCGTGCTCGCATAATTGCATCGCGCATCGCGCCGAGGGCATGCTGCACCGGAAGGGTGCGGCACCGTCGGATCAAGGCCTCGTCGTTGTGCCAGGCTCGCGTGGCGCGCTGTCTTATCTGGTCGCACCGCTCGCCACGGCGCCCCAGGAGGCACTGTGGTCGATCGCCCATGGCGCCGGCCGCAAGTTCGACCGGTCGTCGATGATCGGCCGCGTCGGCGCCACCAAGTCGGATCGCGAGCGGCTGTCACGCAATCCGTTCGGTGGCCGCGTGATCTGCGAGGATCGCGCGCTGCTCGCCGAGGAGGCGCCGGAGGCCTACAAACCGATCGCCGGCGTCATCGCCGATCTCGAAGCGTTCGGGCTTGCGCGCGTCGTCGCCAGCTTCCGGCCGCTGGTCACGGTGAAGAAGATCGCAACGATCCGACCGCGCAAGGAGGACCGCCGATGAGGCGGCTCCTTCTCACGGCGGGGCGCGGTCCCGCCGAGTGCAGGCTCGCGGTCGCGCATGCACTCCAAGCGCTCGCAGCCGAAGCCGATGCAGCGGATTGCGATTGCGCGATCGCTCAAAACGAGGCGGACCGGCTCGGCCCGGCCAGCGCGATCGTCGTGCTCGATGGACCTCTCGCGGACCAGATCGCGCAGCGCTGGACGCAGGGCCCGCTGCTCTGGGTGTGCCGCAGTCCGCTGCGGCCGCATCACGGCCGCAAGAACTGGTTCGTCGGCATCGTCGATCTGCCGCTGCCGCACCAGGTGCCGGACCTCGCGGCCGCCGACGTCAGGTGCGAGAGCTTTCGCGCCGGCGGGCCCGGCGGCCAGCACCAGAACAAGACGGAGAGCGCTGTGCGCGCCATCCACCTGCCGACCGGGCTCACCGCAATCGCGCGCGACGGCCGCTCCCAGCATCGCAACCGAGCGCTGGCGCTCACGCGCCTTGCCGCGTTGCTGGACGGCCGCGCGCGCCTGGCCGAGGCCGGCGAAGCGCGGCTGGTCCACGCCGCGCATGATCGCGTCCAGCGCGGCGCCGCGGGCCTGCGCTTCGAAGGTCCGGCGTTCAGAGCGGTTGAATGAGGATTGGGCAGCCAGGCGGCGAAACGCTCCTGGCTGCTCCTTCATGGAGCAATCGTGCCCAGTCATCCCACCCCAGCACGCTGCCATGCGCGTCGGTCTGCAGATTCGCGGATGACACGGCGTCGCCGAACGGCTAAGCGGACCGCCCCCCCGGACTGGAAACGAGACGAGCATGGCGGCAGCGGCCTATTGCGGCATCGACTTCGGCACTTCGAACACCACGGTCGGCCTCAGCGATCACGCCTCCGCACAACTGATCCCGCTGGAGGGGGAGCATCGCACCCTGCCGAGCGCGATGTTCTTCGATTTCGAGGATCACGGCGTGCAGTTCGGGCGCGGCGCAATCGAGCGCTACCTGACCGGCCATGACGGCCGCTTCATGCGCGCGCTGAAGAGCATTCTCGGCACCGCGCTGATCCACGAGAAGACCTACATCCGCCAGAAGGCGGTGCCGTTCGCCGGCATTCTCGGCTTCTTCTTCGCGCATCTGAAAACGCAGATCGAAACCCGGCTCGGCCAGGAGATCGATCAGGTCGTGCTCGGCCGCCCGGTGCGCTTCGTCGACAAGGACGACGCGGCCGATGCCGAGGCGCAGGCCGCACTGGAGCAGATCGCGCGCGAGCAGGGCTTCAGGCACATCGCGTTCCAATACGAGCCGATTGCAGCGGCGCTCGATTATGAGCAGCAGGTGACGCGCGAGGAGCTGGTGCTGATCGTCGACATCGGTGGCGGCACCTCGGACTTCTCGATCGTGCGCGTGTCGCCGGAGCGGCGCAGCGAGGCTGACCGCGAGGGCGACATCCTCGCCAATGGCGGCATTCATATCGGCGGTACCGATTTCGACCGGTTGCTCAGCCTCAAGAGCGTCATGCCGCATCTCGGCTATGGCAGCCTGACCGCCGACGGCAAGCGCAATCTGCCGACGCTGTACTATCACGAGCTCGCCACCTGGCACCGCATCAACCAGCTCTACAAGAAGGGCGTCATCAACGAGCTGCGCCAGATCCGCTATGAGGCCGACCGGCGGGACCTCGTCGACCGTTTCATCAAGGTCGTGGAGGACCATCGCGGCCATACGCTCGCGATCGGCGTCGAGCAGGCCAAGATCGCGCTGACCGCGGCAAAGTCGACGACCGCGGTACTGTCGGAGAAGGACGACTGGGCGCGCATCAAGTTCACCCGCAAGGATTTCGATCGTGCCATCGCCGATTCCGTCGAGCGGGTCGTGAGAACGGTGACGACGCTGCTCGATGATGCGGACGTCGAAGCGGCTGCCATCAACACCATCTTTCTCACCGGCGGTTCGAGCATGGTCCCGACCTTGCGGGAGGCCATCCTCGCGCTGTTTCCGCATGCCCGCGTCGCCGAGACCGACCTGCTCGGCAGCGTCGGCCTCGGGCTGGCGCTCGATGCCCGGCGCAAGTTCGGCTGAGCCCGCGTCAGCGCGGCATGTCCGCGGCGGACGGTGCCGGCCTGGACGACAGTGACACGGCATTGGCTGGGCGCGGCGCCGGGCTGCGCTTGGCGGCAGCTGGTCGAGGAGCCGCCACGCGTGCCGGCCGCTCCGGCGCTCCGGTCCGAATGATGCTCCAGGGCTCGGAGCCGGCCGGCGCGCGCGTGAGAACGGTCGCGGGCGGCCGGGTGCGGCGCGGACGCGGCAACTCGCCGCGCGGCGGCGGAATCACGGGCGCCACAACGTCCGGCTTCGCCTCAACAGGCGGCACCGGATCGGCGGATGCGGTGACCTGCGCCACCAGCGCGGACGTCTCCACGGCCGGCTGCTCTGGCGCAGGAACCGGCGCGGCGGCCGGCGCCGCGACAGCGGTCTCCGCAGACATGATGATCGCTCCGGTGTCTTCGCGAGCCTGCTGAGTCTGAAGCACGTCGCCGGGGAGCAGTACGCCCATGGCCGTGAGCCCGCACGCCAGGGCCCTGGCGCGCAAGACCACAGTCGAATGATCCGGCGAGACGATCAGGCCGCGGAACAACCGGCTGACCATGTCGACGCCGGCCACCGAGAGAAAGGCCGCCAAGCCCAGGCTGCCGCCGACACTCGGCAAGATTGCTGAGGCCTTCACCAGAAGGGCAGTCAAGGTCGCCGCGGCCAGCAGCGGCTGCAGCACGCCGCGCAGCCGGTGCGGCGATGACATGCCCAGGAAGCAGCCGGCATAATAGGCATCCGCGACTGGGAGATCGTCGGGACGCATCAGCTGCAGCGCGAACAGGCCGATGAAGGCCACGGTCGCCGAGACGAAGATCCGCGCTGCGCGCGCTGCCGTGACCATGCCCGGCAGTCTCTGCATGATCATGGTTGCGATCATGCCGGTGACACAGAGCTCGAAGATGACGAAGGTCCCGCCGAGCCCCTGGTCAAACCCGTCCATCCCGATCAGACGGACCGGCTCGCCGCCATTGCCGAGCATCGGTGCCAGACTGAGCAGGACGAACGACGCCACCGCTGCGAGCGCGCCGAAACGGCCGCCATAGCCGCGCAGCAGCACGATCCGCAGCCGGATTTCGATTGTACAGAAGGCGAGGAACATCACCCCGCAAAATGCAGACAACACGAGGAAAGAGGTTTCCGCGGACAGGCCGAAAGGGGCCACGCTGTCGCTGAGCATCGCCACCGGCGTCATGCCGGCAAAGCTGCCGCCATAGGCCGACGAGGCGAAAGTCGCCGGGACAAGCTTCCGGCTGGGCGCAGCGATCAAGACAATGCAGATCAGCAGCGTGGCCGTGGCAGACGCAAGCGCCGCAGGCACGCCGAACTGGCTCAGATACAGCGTCGCCAGGCAGCCGAGGAATGCGCCGGCGAAAGATGCGAGCGGCACGAGATATAAAGGAGGCAGAGGCAGCGCCTGTGCGCTCCGCGAAAACGACCAAAACAGCTCCGCCGACCATGCCCTGAGATCAAGGGCCTTGGGCACTTCCAGACCGCGTACATGGAGGTCGGTCATTCCCGCTCCTGTCCCTCGGACGATGGACCGCACACGCGACTGCAGGTCGCCTGCGCGGGATCAGTTGTACACGCCGCGCCTCACCATCATGGCCCCGCCGCTGTCGACGGATCCGGCCGCCATGCTTGCAGCAGCGACGCGTCCTGCCGGGCCACGACCCGCGGCCGGGCTGTCGCTGGCGGCACGACGCGTAGCTGGTTGCGCTTCACGACCGCCGGATGGATCGGCTGGACCGCCGCCTGGCCGTGCCGGGTGACGTGCTGCGGCTCAGGCTGACGCTCGCCGGGGAGGACCGGGGCGGGCTCAGCAGCATCCTCGGCCTGAAGGTTCGGCGGCTCGCGCCGCTCGGGCTGCAAAATCAGCATCGGGAGATCGTAGCTCGCTTCCGCCGCCGAAGACGCATCACTGAGGGTGCGGCCCGCATCGGGTTGCAGCGGCCGGGGTCCTGGCGGCCGATTCGGCACCGGCGCCGCAGCGGCGTGGCCCGCGGCCACACCGGCTTGCTGCTCGATCAGCAGTTCGCTCGGCAGCATCACCGCGAGAATCGCGAGCGCCGCGATCAAGCCCCGCGTCGCTGCCACCAACGTGTGGCGCGGCGTTTCTCCGGCCTCGACGAACAGCAGGAAAGCCGCGTCCACGAAAACGACAGAGACGAAGGCGACATAGCCAAGGCTGCCGCCGACGACAGGCAGAATCGGACAGGTCATCATCAGCATGACCGTCAGCACCGCCGCCACCGCCATCGCCTGAACGATGCCACGCAGACGCCGCGGCGAAGACATGCCGACGAAGCAACCCGCATAATAGGCTTCGAGATCGCAGGTGCCGCTGCCGACGATGTGCTGCAAGGCCAGCAGGCCGACGAACGCGACAGCGGCGGCGACGGCAATGCGTACCGCGCGCGCCGATCCCGCCACGGGAGCCCAGCGCAGGGCCGCCATCGTCGCCATGATGCCTGCAGCGCACTGGACGAAGGTGAGCGCAGCCGCACCGCTCCCCTGCTCCAGCAGGCCCTTGCCCGCCATCGGAAACAGATGGATGTCGGTGCCGAACGATGGCGCCAAGCCGATGAACAGGAAGGAGGCTAATGCCGCCAAGGCGCCCAATCGTCCGCCATAGCCGCGGGCCAGCCCACCGCGCAGCCACATGTCCAGCGCGCAGGCCAGACAGAACACGGATCCGCAAAACAGCGACAGGAGGATGAAGGTCGAGTCGAGCGACAGGCCTGTGCGGAGGATGCTCGCGTTCAACAACGCCGCCGGCGTCATGCCGACGAAGCTCCCGCCATAGGCGGACGAGAAGAATGTGCTCGGCACCAGGCTCGCCGTACGGGTCACGATCAGCGACGCGCTCAACAGAAGCGCGGCCGCTGCGGATGCAATCGGCGGAGCAAGGCCGGTCGCACCCAGATGCAGCGTCATCAGGCAGCCCAGGAAGGCCGCAATGAAGGAGGCCAATGGCGGGCAGCCGAGCTGGAAGAGCTCAGAGCCGTAAAACGGCACGGCTCGTCCGAGCTGACGATCACGCCAAATGCGTGGATCGGAGGTCTGTTCAGTATAATGCGAGTGATGACTGGCCGTAACGCGACGCATACACAACACCCCAAGTCGAAATCCCACCCAAGATCAGCAATTGATCCCGCCGGCCGTCGATCATGGACGTTCGGGCACAACACCGGGCCCGAACGGTCGCAGTTTCCCCGCGGCCGCTGCACACACCCTGCAAACGCAGTCACGTGTGTGTTCGACTAATGCACGGGAATGTTGCAGCACGGAAGTGTAGAGTTCCGTGCATGGAACACAAGTTCCCGGCAACCTTAATACCGATACAATGCATTAACAACGGTAGGATAGGATGATGAGGGGCGGTTTTTGCAACCTCAAGCTGCTTAATGACCCGTCCGATGCTCACACCCGCGTTACAGACCGCTCGGCTGATCCTGCGACCGCTGGGGCTCGTGGATGCGCCGGCCATCCAGCGCCATTTCGACAATTGGCACATCATCCGCAATCTCTCAGTCGCCGTCCCCTGGCCCTATCCGGCCGACGGCGCTGAAAGCTTCGTCAGGCTGCAGCTCGACAGGATCGCCGCCGGCGAGGAGATCTATCAATGGGTCCTGGTGCTGCGTGACGGTGACGGCGAGGCGATCGGCAACATTCATTTCCGGCCACGGATGCAATCATCCAAGGGCCATCGCGGCTTCTGGCTCGCCGAGCCCTATTGGAACCGCGGCCTGATGAGCGAGGCGATCGCCGCCGTGAACGATTTCGCCTTCGGTCCGCTCGGGCTCGATCAGTTCGACGTCTGCAACGTCGCGACGAATGCCGCATCGCGCCGGGTCAAGCAGAAGACCGGCGCCGAGTTCGTCGGCTTTGTCGAGCTCCCGCACCACAATGGCGAAACCCGATCCGAGAAATGGGTCGTGCGCCGGGAGACGTGGCTGCGGCGCAGCCAGCCATGACGTGGCGAGGCGCGATACAGGACCGCGCTATGCCCCCGCCGTGACGTCAATCACCGCCTGCGCAAAGGCCTGTGGCGCCTCCTGGGGCAGGTTGTGGCCGATGCCGCCGCTGACCAGGCGATGCTCATAGCGGCCGGTGAACTTCCTGGCATAGGTCTCCGGCGCAGGATGCGGCGCGCCGTTGGCGTCGCCTTCCATCGTGATGGTCGGCACGGCGATCTCAGGAAATGCCCCCAGCCTCGCTTCGAGCGCATCATACTTCGCCTCTCCCTGCGCGAGGCCGAGCCGCCAGCGATAATTGTGTACCACGATATCGACGTGATCGGGATTGTCGAAGGCCGCGGCGCTGCGGGCGAAGGTCGCCTCGTCGAACGCCCATTTCGGCGAAGCCGTCTGCCAGATCAGCCTGGCAAAGTCGCGACGATTCCTGTCATAGCCCTCGCGGCCGCGTTCGGTCGCGAAGTAGAACTGATACCACCATTGCAGCTCGGCGGCCGGCGGCAGCGGCATGCGGCCGGCCTGCTGGCTGCCGATGAGATAGCCACTGACCGAGACCATGGCCTTGCACCGCTCGGGCCACAGCGCCGCGACGATGTTCGCGGTGCGCGCGCCCCAATCAAAGCCGGCCAGCGTCGCCGTCCTGATCTCGAGCGCATCCATCAAAGCGACGATGTCGGCGGCGACCGCCACCGGCTGGCCGCTGCGCAGGGCGGCCGCCCCCAGCAGCCGCGTCGAGCCGTAGCCGCGCAGATAAGGAACAATCACGCGCTGGCCGGCGGCGGCCAGCGCCGGCGCGACGTCGGCGAAGCTGTGGATGTCATACGGCCAGCCGTGCAGCAGGATCACGACGGCGCCATCGGACGGACCAGCTTCCGCATAGCCGATGCTGATCTCG
The DNA here is from genome assembly GCF_013179005.1 of Bradyrhizobium denitrificans. NCBI lineage: Bacteria > Pseudomonadati > Pseudomonadota > Alphaproteobacteria > Hyphomicrobiales > Nitrobacteraceae > Bradyrhizobium > Bradyrhizobium denitrificans. The sequence continues at coordinate 80,642 of NZ_JABFDP010000031.1, forward strand.
CTTGCGGTGACTTGCTTGATCGGGCCCAGCGTCGCCGCCCCCGGCCTGATCGCCGGCAGCGACGGCGCGTTCTTGACGCGCTCCGCGGCCACCGCGCCGGATCCAAGTTGAGCGGCCGCAACGGCGGTTCCTGCCAAGGTCAGAAAATGGCGTCGGCTCTGGTGAAAGGGTGTTGGCATGACGTCGGCTCCTGGTTCCATCTGGCTGTCTTGTGCGCCATGCGACCGTGATCCGCTTGCAGACGGCTTTGATTTTTCCTTGAGGCGCGCTTGATTTTGTGGAGCCTGTCACCTGAAGGTCGGCCGGCTTCTGCGACATCCCATGGCGGCGCCCGTGCTGTATCGCTTCGACGACTTCCTGCTGGACCTCGATCGCCGTGAGCTGCGCCGCGGCGACGGCCTGATCGCGCTGGAACCACAAGTGTTCGATCTGCTCGCCTTCCTGATCAGGACACGCGACCGGGTGGTGAGCCGCGACGACATCCTGGCGGAGGTGTGGAGCGGCCGCATCGTCTCCGAAGCAACGCTCGCAAGCCGTATCAGCGCGGCACGGAGCGCGATCGGCGACAGCGGCGAGACGCAGCGCCTGATCCGCACCATTCCGCGCAAGGGCATCCGCTTCGTCGGTGAGGTCCGCGAGCAGGCCGCAATGGTCAGAACGCCGGTTGCGGCTGCGCCAGCCTTCGACGGACCCGCCATCGCCGTGCTGCCCTTCACCAATATCGGCGACGACCCCGAGCAGGAGTATTTCGCCGACGGCATCGTCGAGGACATCATCACAGCGCTGTCGCGCTGCAGCGGCCTGGCCGTGATCGCCCGCAACTCCTCCTTCATCTATAAGGGCAAGGCGGTCGACATCCGCGAGGTCGGCCGCGAGCTGGGCGCCGGCTACGTTCTCGAGGGCAGCGTGCGACGTGCGGGCTCACGCCTGCGCATCACCGGTCAGCTGATCGATGCGTCGTCCGGCGTGCATCTCTGGGCCGAACGCTTCGATGGACAGATCGACGACGTCTTCGCGCTCCAGGACCGCATCAGCGAAAGCATCGTGGCGGCAATCGAGCCGACGCTCGAGCTCGCGGAGGGCGAACGCCGCCGCGCGATGCGCCCGCTGCATCCCGACGCCTACGACCTGTTGCTGCGCGCGGCAAGCCTGCGCGATGCCTTCACGCCGGACAGCCTGGCGGCAGCGATCACCTGCCTCGATCAGGCGCTGGCGATCGATCCCGCCTGCGCGCCGGCGATGGCCGCCCGGGCCTATTGCCAGGCGCTGCGCCACTTCCAGGGCTGGCGCACGCCGGATGAGGACTACCAAGCCTCCGCCGTCGCATTGGCGTGGCGAGCCAGCGAATGCGCGCCCAACGATGCGCAGGTGCTGTGGATGGCTGCCTTCGCGATCTGGAACATGGCGGACGACACCGCCCCTGCACGCGAGCTGTTCAGGCGCTCGCTCGCGATCAACTCCAACTCGGCGATGGCGCTGACCTTGAGCGGCTGGATCGAGATCATGGCGGGGGAGACGGCCGCTGGCCGTGCCCTGATCGAACGCGCGCAGCGGCTCAATCCGCGCGATCCACGCGGCTGGTTCGCAGCCGCCGCCATGGCGATCCACGCGGTCGCGGAGGACGACTTCGCCGCAGCCATCCAATGGGCCGAGACGGCCCTCGCACAGAACCGCCGCTTTGCGGTCGCGCTTCGCGTCCTGATCGTCGCTTTGGTCAGAAGCGGACATCTCGCACGCGCGACCTCGGTCGCGCGCCAGCTGCTCGAGATCGAGCCCGATCTCACCGTGTCCGAATTCCTGGCACGAATCCCGTTTCCGGTGCGCAAAATGGCCGCAACCTATGCGGAAGCTCTGCAGGCCGCGGGCGTGCCGGCCTGAGGCCGTTCACGTGCAAGGCTGATCTTTTCAACTGTCATTTCTGACATATTCAGCCAAGTTGGGAAACTTGGCGAGACACTGTTCATACTACCTTAGGTTCCTTCCCGTAGTTTCGCGGGCACCGTCTGGCGACCGAAGCGGCAGACGGTGGAGGGCTGCGATGAAACAATTATTGCTCAAATTTTACGAAGATGAATCAGGCGCAACGGCGATTGAATACGGGCTGATCGCCGCCGGCATCGCACTCGCGATCATTGCCATACTGAACAAGCTCGGATTGACCCTGGTGGGGATCTTCACAACGCTTACGACCAAGCTGAACGGCGGCTGATCAGTCGAATTGTCCCAATGGCGTTCTCAGGGCTGGAGCAATCCGGTCGCCATGGTCGGACGGGCCGGGCCTTCGTGCCCGGCCTAAGCTTTTCATGGAACGATCCTTCCGCTGCAAGCCGGGGCTCAATGCGCCATGCTGCGGCCGGCTTCGCACGCCACCATGCAGCGTCGGCAGGCGTTGCGAGGCACGACATATCGGTACGCGCTGACGCGTGACCTATTGCCGGCCTGCATCCGTCTGGTCAGCGCGGCAACAACGCGCTGCAGATCGGCGCGATCAGCGATGACGACACGGTGGACGCGGCCGCGACATCGACCGCGATGGCCGCGCCGAGCGACACCCCCGCCAGCGCCGTCATCGCGAGACGCCGGCGGCCGCCGGATGAGACCTTCTCCCCCCTGCAGCAATGGCCTGCGGAGAGCGCAGGCCGCCGCCCGAGCCGCCAGCACCAGCCGGAGATCAACAGGGCGATCAGGCAGCACATCCGGCTGTGTCCCTCAGCCCTTGTGGCAACACGTGTCGCCGGCCGGTGCTGCCGGCGGCGTGTGGGCACTCCGCACGCTCCTGGCGTTACGATCAACCGGGACATCGAAGCCGGCATTGGCCGAGAAGAAGCCGACCGGCTTCAGCATGAAGCCCGCATACTCCACCGGCATGACCGGAAAATCCTCCGGCTTGCACACATGGGTGTGCCCGAACGAATGCCATACCACGATGTCCGTGTTCTCGATCGGACGGTTCTGCGCCGCATAGCGCGGCAGGCCGTCGCCGCCGGCGTGCACGTTCGGATAGTCTCCGCTGGCATATTTCTCGGCCGGGTCAAAGGCGGTGACCCAGACATGCTTGGTCGCGAACCCGCCACGGCTGCGCACGAAGCTGCCCTCCTGCGCCAGCATCAGTGGACTCGGATTGACCACGAGCTTGTAGCCTGGCGCGCCGCCGACCGAATTTGTCAGGTTCGGATTGGCGATCTTCCAGTAGCGTCCGGTCTCGCCATTGGCGACGCGCGCAGCATCGCGCTCGCGCGACAACACACGGCTGGTGGTGTCGAACACATTGCCGTACGGATTGTCGCGGCCCCACGGCCGCGGCACGAATTCGTGCTCGGTCACCGTGTTGCCGCCGCCGTCGATATCCATGTGGAGGCGTGCATTGAAGAAATGCTGGTGGGTGGGGCCGCCGAGATTGTCGTCGACCATGCCACCCCAGGGATAGGTCGCGCCCGGCGCGACCGCCGCGGTCTGGATGATTCCGGTCAGCTTGCATTCAAGCTGGATCGTACCGTCCTGGTAAAGGTACCAGTAGAAACCGTAGTCGTAATTGCCGACGGTGGCGAAGAAGCTGACGACCAGACGACGCGAGCGCCGCACCTCGAACAGGCCGTTGCGGACCTCATAATGCTTCCAGAGGATGCCGTAATCCTCCTCATGCATGCAGATCGCGTTCTTCATCACGAACGGCTCGCCCTTGCTGTTCGCGGCCGGCACGTCGAAATAATGGATGTTGCCGAGACAGTCGCAACCGAGCTCGAGCGCATTGGCGAGCGCGCCCAGGCCATATTCGCCGGCGTCGAACGCCGACTTCCAGAAATGATTGGCGGTCGGATCGGCGTAGGGCACGACCATCTCGGTGACGCTGGCGCGATGAATGATGGAGCGCTTGCGCCCGCCATCCTGATAGCCGAGCTGATGCAGCACGAGCCCTTCGCGCGGCGTGAACCCGACGCGAAAGCTCCATTTCTGCCATTCGACGTTCCAGCCGTTGACCGTGAAGCTCGGCCCCTCCGGCTGTTCGATGTTGAGCGGCTTGATGTCGGTGCGCGGCGATGCCACCTCATGGGCGCCGTAATTGCGCTTCTTGCGCGGGATCGGGATCACCGGATCCTCGTCGGTGAGGTCGATGACCTTGCCTGCGATCAGGTCGACGACAGCGACCACGCCTTCGATCGGATGCGCATAGCCGTTGTCCTGCAGATGCTCGCGGAAGTAACTGACCGCACGCACGATGCGAGCGCCCCGCTCGAACGGCAGGTCGAAGAAGCCGGAGGAGAACGGATCGATCTGCACCAGCTCGATGTCCTTGTCCGTCAGCCCGCGGCGACGCATCGCGTTGCGCCAGCCGGGATCGGCCTTCACCGTGGCATCACAGCGGAAGAAGTCCTCGAGCGTCACCGGCGGCTGGCCGTAGGGCGCCTCGCGGTTCGGCACCACCTCGCGGTCGACAATTTCTGCTCTACCGAGGTCGACGACGAGTTCCACCGACTCACCGCTGGCGATATCGAGCGAGACGACGAACGCCTTGCGCGGCAAGACCTGTCCGCCCGCATGGGCGGTGAGTTCGGCCTTGGTGGGCTCTTCCAGCCGCACGATCGGGAAGCGGCAATGATCCGGCGCAGCCGCCGCAGCCCGGACCAGACCGCACGCGGCCGCGATCTCCTCCGAGGTCAAGGGATCGAGCGGATGGACGGCGATTGCAGCGGCGGCAGTGATGTCCTGCATGGATATCTCCATCGATTGTTTCGGCACCCTCGGACGGTCAGGACGATTGCACCGCGATAGCCCGAAGGCCGCGCGCCGGTCGACATCGTGGGGCGCGCATCCTCCGGCAACAAGCTGTGCTCGGCCAGAACGCAGTCGTGCGCGAGACTGCCAATCAGACGCAGGACAGCGTTATCGAAATCGGGCAAGATCAGCCGCAATCCGCCAGGGGCGCCGGCCAGCAATGGCCCGCATCTTGCAGGTGCTCCGGCATCAGATTCCGCGATCATGTCATGAGCTTGAAGAACACGCCGCAGATTCGGACCGGGCGCCCGGGATTGGTGCAGACGACCAGCGCCGACGTCGACGAGCACTGTGCGCAACTCGGCGGCTGGCGGCTGACCTATGACCAGATCAGCGCCGGTGCGTTCCGGGGCAGCTTCACCCAGATTTCGCTGCCGCGGCTGCAGATCTTCCGCGAGGTCACGAGCCAGCAGGTCCGGCAATATGGCCGCCTCGACGCCGACTGTTTCAGCGTCGGCCTCGCCTGGCACAGCGGGGGACCGCTCAGCCTCAACGGCACGGGGATCACGCAGGATGCGCTGGTCGTGTCCTTCGACGCCGATATCGACTTCTGCACACCGCGCGCGTTCGAGCTGCGCGGAATGACCCTGTCGACACAGCTGATCGAAGCGATCGCCGGTCAGCTCGCCATCGAGCTACCCGCTGATCTGAAACATCGGATGCGCGCCATTGCGGCGCCGGCTGACGCGCTCCGTCGATTGCGCGCGGCGCTCGCCGCGATGGACGCTGTGCTCGGCGCCCCTGAGGAGTTCCTGCACGACACGACGATCAGCGAGGCGCTGCAGGACAGCCTGCTGCTTGCGATCACCGACCTGCTGCCCGACGCACGCTTGTGCGACACCCGCCGCAGCGCTGCTGCACGCAAGCGTATCGTCGCGCAGGCGACCGAGATGATGTTGGCGTCATCGGATCAACCGCTGTCGCTGCTCGATGTGTGCAAGGCGGTCGGGGCCAGCCGCCGCAAGCTGAGCTATTGCTTCCAGGACGTGCTCGGGACCAGCCCTGTCAGCTATTGGCGCGCCATCCGGCTCAATCGCGTGCGGCGCGACCTCAAGTCGCGACGCGATCCGCGCGACGGAATTTACGACATCGCCGTGCGCCACGGCTTCTGGCACTTCAGCCAATTCTCGCTCGACTACAAGCGCCATTTCGCAGAACTGCCATCCGAAACCCTGCGGCGTGCGCGTATGGACGCATCCTCGCAGTTCAGGCAAAACTCCTTCCGTCACTGATGTCCGCGGCGTGAGCCTGCCGGACCAAGAACGGGTGCCCATGCGAGGCGCCCGATGAGCGGAGGACGAGATGCTGATCCCGATGGCCGACGTGCCGCGTTGGTATGCCGAGCGCAAGCCCAAAGACAGCATCGCGGTCCAGCACGGAACGGACGCGCTGACCTGGGATCAGCTCGAGCGTCGCGCCAATGCCCGTGCGCGCGCTTTCGCGGCCAAAGGCGTGAAGCCCGGCGACTTCGTCGCCATCGGCCTGCCCAACGGCAATGCACTGTTCGAAACCAGCTTCGCGGTGTGGAAATGCGGCGCGACGCCGACGTCGCTGTCGTGGCGACTGCCGCGCGGTGAGGCCGCTGCGGTGCTCGAGATTCTCCAGCCATCATTGGTGGTCGGCGGCGAGGCCGATTGGAACGCTCCCAACGCGCTGCCGGCCGATTTCACGCCGGAAAGTTTTTCCGATGAGCCGCTCAGCGCGCCGGTGTCGCGCTATTGGAAGGCGATGACATCGGGCGGCTCGACCGGGCGCCCGAAGGTGATCCTCGATCATCAACCTGCGGTGACCGACACCGCCGCCGAGCCGCCGCTGGGAATCCCGAAGGGCGCGTCGCTGCTCAATCCCGGTCCGCTGTATCACAACGCGCCCTTCATCGTATCGCACTACGCCTTGTTTGCCGGCGGCAAACTGACGGGCATGGTGAAGTTCGATGCGGAGGAGACGCTGCGGCTGATCCAGGCGCAGCGCATCCAATGGGTCAATTTCGTGCCGACCATGATGCACCGGATCTGGGCGCTGCCGGAGCCCGTGCGCAACAGCTACGACGTGTCGAGCCTGAAAATGGTGTTCCACATGGCCGCGCCGATGCCGCCATGGCTGAAAGAGCAATGGATCGCGTGGCTCGGACCGGAGCGCGTCTACGAGCTCTATGGCGGCACCGAACGGCAAGGCCGCACCATCATCTCCGGAACCGAGTGGCTGCAGCACAAGGGCTCGGTCGGCAAGATCGACGAGACGTGCAAGCTTCGCATCCTCGGCCCCGATGGCAACGACGTCCCTCCGGGCGAGAGCGGCGAGATCTACTTCCTGCCGGCGGACGGCCCCGGCAGCACCTATCACTATCTCGGCGCCGAGCCGAAGCGGCGCGCCGACGGCTGGGAGTCGCTCGGCGACATCGGCCGGCTCGACGCCGATGGCTATCTCTATCTCGGCGACCGGCTTGCCGACATGATCCTGCGCGGCGGCGCCAACATCTATCCGGCCGAGGTCGAGGCGGCGCTGATGGCGCATCCTGACATCCGCTCCTGCGTCGTGGTCGGCCTGCCCGATCCGGAGCTCGGCCAGCGCGTGCATGCCATCGTCGAGATCGACCGCGCCAAGGACACCGAGGCGATCGTCGCGGGCATGAGCACGTTTCTCGCCGACCGGCTCAGCCGCTACAAGCATCCGGAAAGTTATGAGTTGGTCGACGTGATGCTGCGCGACGATTCCGGCAAGGTGCGCCGCACCTTGCTGCGCGACGAGCGGGCGACCTGGCTCAAGGAGGGCCGTCAGTTCCGCATCATGCCGGCGCGGGCTCAGCCCGCGGACTGAGGCCGCGGAATTTTTCGAACGTTTACGATCGTGGCGTAGACTCCGTAAGGGCAAGGAGAGTCCGCGCCATGATCTCGAGACGACGGTTTCTGCACACCGCAGCGACGGCCGCGGCGCTGCCTTTGGCGCGGATGCCGCGGGCCCAGGCCGAGTTACGCACCATCCTCAACGATGCGAGCCGGCTCAATCCGACGCCGGTCGCCAGGCACGTGGTGATCTCCAGGCCCACCACTGACGATCTGATCGCCCGGCTCCGCGCCGAACTGAAGGAGGCGGCGGCCGCCAAACGTCCGGTCACTGCCGCCGTGGCCAGGCATTCGATGGGCGGTCAGAGCCTGCCGCGGGACGGCACCGCCGTGACCCTCGACGGCGGCCCGATCGAGCTCGACACCACGGCGCAGGCCTATCGCACCGCTGCCGGCAACCGCTGGTGGGACGTGATTGCCGCGCTCGACCCGAAGGGCTTCTCCCCGGCGGTGATGCAGTCGAACAGTGATTTCGGCGTCGGCAGCACGTTCAGCGTCAATGCACATGGCTGGCCGGTGCCCTATGGACCGTTCGGCTCCACGGTGAAGTCGATCCGCATGCTGCTCGCCGACGGCACGCTGGTGACATGCTCGCGCACGGAGAACGCCGAACTGTTCGGGCTGGCGATGGGCGGCTATGGCTTGTTCGGCATCATCGTCGATCTCGAGGTCGAGATGGTGCCGAACCTGCTGCTCGAACCGCGCTTCGAGCGCCTGCCGCCGGAGACCTTCGCCGCGCAGTTCACGCGCGCGATCGACGGCGATGGCCATGTGAAGATGGCCTATGGCCGGATGTCGGTTTCGCGCAAGGCGTTCTTCGACGACGCGCTGCTCGTCACCTTCCGCCCCGCGCCCGATGCGCCCGCGACGCTGCCGCCGGCGGCGAACTCGGGCAAGCTGACGGGCGTCGCCAACACAATCTACCGCGCGCAGACCGGCTGGGAAGTCGCCAAGGGGCTGCGCTGGTTCATGGAGACACGACTCGGCCCCGCCATCTCCGACAGCCACTACACCCGCAACTCACTGATGGCCGAGCCGGTCGCCAATCTGGCGCAGAAGGACATGCACCGCACCGACATCCTGCATGAATATTTCGTCGCGCCGGAGCGGTTCGGCGAGTTCCTCACCGCGTGCCGCGAGATCATTCCGAAAGCAAGGGCCGAATTCCTCAACGTCACCTTGCGCTACGTCGCCGAGGACAAGACGCCCGCGCTCACCATCGCGCCGGTGCGCCGCATCGCCGCCGTCATGTCGTTCTCACAGATGACGACACCGGAAGGCGAGGTCGACATGCTGCGCACGACCGAAGCGCTGATCGATCGCGTCACCGCGATCGGCGGCGCGTTCTATCTGCCCTATCGCCTCCATGCCCGCCGCGATCAGGTCGAGCAAGCCTATCCGGCGGCCGCGCGCTTTGTCGCCGCGAAGCGGCACTATGATCCGGGTCTGTTGTTCCGCAACGCGATGTGGGACGCCTATTTCGCATGACACCAACCGCCGCCAGTTTCTCACTCGATCGTTATCGCATCGCCGCGCTTGCCCTGGCCGTAGCGCTGTTGTTTGCGGCCGCGACCGACTACATCCCGTCCTTCATCGATGCACAGGGGCGCGTCTTCGGCCTGTTCCAGCTCGACATCTACAAGGACGCGCTGCATGTCGCCTCGGGACTCTGGGCCCTTGCCGCGATGGCGACGCGACGGAGCGCTGTGTTCTTTCTGCGCGTCTTCGGCACCTTGTACTTCCTCGACGGGGTCATGGGCGTGTTCACGGGCTCCGGCTATCTCGACCTTTCGATCGTCATCGACGGCATCCGCGACAGCTCGCTGCTGGTGAAGATTCTGTCCAGCCTGCCGCATCTTGCCCTGGGCGCGCTCGGTATCGCCGTCGGCTGGTCGCCCTGGGGCGCGAGGCCCGCGCACGCATGAGCCTGCGTCGCAAAATCGCCTATCTGGCCATCGCGGTCGTGGCTGCCGCGGCGCTCGGGGTTGCCGCCACGGTGATCCGTGTCGAGACGGTCTGCACCGCGGACGTGCCGACGCCTGCGGTCACGTCGCAGTTCGGCATCAGCGATCCCGGCTATGCACGGGCGCAGGGCGACAGCTTTCTGACGTTTCCCGAATGGTACATCGTCCACGCCTATAACGATCTTGCAGCCGTCACCGAACAAGGATCGGAATCCGACTTCCGCTATGCATCGAGCATCGCCGGCTTCTGGCGCAGCCTGTGCCGCGCGACCCGGCAGGCTGCCGGATCCGGCCCGGCCACGTCGGATCAGAAGCTGACAAACTACATCATCGGCTTCAGCTTCACCGCCGAGATGGCGCTGCAAGGCGCCTATGAGACCAGCATCGGAGCGCTCAGCGCGGCGACGACGGACCATGGCAAGACGGCCGAGGATGCGTTCAACCTGGCTCTGCTGCAGGACTACGCGGCGTTCCTGTATCAGACGCCGTGGTATCGCTACCCCTTTGCCGCCAAGCTCGACCAGTTCTGGCGCGAGACACCGTTCGTCCCTTCGCTGCGGGCGGTGGAGCGGCGGATCTCGCTCAGCCTGCAATATGCCGCCCGGGCCGCCTATGCGGCGGTGATCGGCTATGCGGCAGGCTATGATCCGGCCGTTCTCACCATTCGGAGCGTCGTCACCGGCCTGCCGGCGGCGGAGCTCGCGACCATCCCCGGCGTGACGGTCATCCGCGAGGTGGCCGACGCGAAAGGCGCAACGGGCGTTCTGGTCGAGACCGAACGCTACGCCAAGTTCGACGCGTTCGTGAAGCAGCTCGGGCGCCATGCCGGGGCGACGCTTGGTGAAGTGGCCGGCAACCATCGCATCCTGGTCACCATCGTCGTTCCTCCTGGCGACGGGCGGCTGGCAGCCTTCGATGGACTGCCTATATTCAGTGTCCCGGTTCAGTCCCGTCCCGGTGCCCGGCGCATCGGCGTCGACGTACCGGTCCGATCGCTGGTTCAGGATGTCACTCGTTTCGAAGCGGCCGGCTACATGTTCGAGCATGCCTACGATTACTGATCGGACTCTCCGATACTCCCCCCTGCCCTGGCGGGGGCTGCTGGCCGTGGCTTTTGCCTGGTTCGCCGGCATGGCCACCATGGCGCTTGTGATCAAGCCGGACAGCGTCGTGGTGTTCGGGCCCGCGGACCGCATGATCGCCACGATCGTCGCCGCCGATGGAGCCTTGCTCGACGCCGGACGCTTCCATGTCGCGGCGAGAATGGGGAATGCACCGGTCGGCAACCTCTATGCGGCCGGAGCATGGTTCGTCTGGCCGATTCCAGCGAAGGGCTGTGGCCGCTTGTGACCGGCGCGGACCGTCGTTCCTCCCGGACGACCGGCGGATCCGCGGAACTGGCGCCGACGTTGAAAGATGTTAAGCTCGCTTCAATGCTGCGGCCATGACGCGACACGAAGCAAGAGCTTGGTCGGCGCCTCCAGGCGGCGACAGAGCAGGAGAAAGAGATGCCTTCTTTGACCGAATGGAAAGTGCCGTTCGCCTTCCAGCCTCGCGCCGAAGATTACCAATATGATCTTGATCACGCCTTGTCCTCGATCGTGGGCCTGCACGCGATCATTCCCGCCGACGCGTTCAGCGCGGAGACGCTCGGCACCGAACGCGCCGGCAATGCGGTCGTGATCGACGAAGGCCTGGTGCTCACGATCGGTTATCTCATCACCGAGGCCGAATCCGTCTGGCTGCACCTCAACGATGGCCGGGTGGTCGAAGGCCACGTGCTGGGGTTCGATTTCGCCACCGGCTTCGGTCTGGTGCAGGCGCTCGGGCAGCTTGACCTGCCGGCATTGCCGCTCGGCTCCTCGGAGTCTGCCAAGATTGGCGATCAGGTGGTGCTCGGTGGCGCCGGCGGCCGCACGCGATCCGTCGCCAGCCAGATCATCGCCAAGCAGGAATTCGCCGGCTATTGGGAATATCTGCTGGACGAGGCGATCTTCACCCATCCGGCGCATCCGAATTGGGGCGGCACTGCCCTGCTCTCGGCCAAGGGCGAGCTGATCGGCATCGGATCGCTGCAGCTCGAACGCGAGCGCGACAACAAATCTGAGCACGTCAACATGATCGTGCCGATCGATCTGCTGAAACCGATTATCGACGATCTCAAGCGGTTCGGCCGCGTCAACAAGCCGGCCCGGCCCTGGCTCGGCCTCTACGCCACCGAGGTCGACGATCGCGTCGTGGTGATCGGCGTCTCGAACAACGGCCCCGCCGCCCGCGCCGAATTGAAGGCCGGCGACGTCATCCTCGGCATCAATGGCGACAAGGTGACGAGCCAGAGCGAATTCTACCGCAAGCTCTGGGCGCTCGGCGACGCCGGCGTGGACGTGCCACTCACGGTGCATCACGAGGGCGTCACCTTCGACGTCACCGTGGCCTCGACCGATCGCGCCAAGCTGCTCAAGGCGCCGCGGCTGCACTGAGCGGCGGATGTCGCTGGGTCTGGCATAGCCGGCCATCGACCTTCGGTCGGAACGCCTCCGCGTCCAAGCGGGGCGAGTTGGGCGCAGTCCCCTAGAGACACCGCGCATCGCCGCCCGCCTCGATCGGCCGCCGACAGCGATCGCTATGAGGCTCCGAGCGGCCTACCGGGACGTGGAACCGCCGCGTTCGGAAAATGATCATTGCCCGCACCTCCGATTTTGCGTTTGCATGCAGGCGCTCGCGGGTAAGCGGGTGATACAGTTCGGCCGCTCGGCCAGGGAGACCCGCATGACAGAAGCCGTGGTGGACGACATCCTCATCGTGTTGCCGCCGCTGCTCCAGACGCTCGAAGCTCTGTCCTATGTTGCGCGTTATCTGAACCCGCCGGATTTCGACCAGGTGATGACCGAGATCGGTGATCCCGATCAGGTCCTGCACACCGCGCGGTCCCACCTCACCGCATGGCCGGCCGATTTTGCCCATATCCGCATCGCCTTCGACACCGCTGCTGAGGCAGCGCTGGCGTCGTTTGCGGGCCTGCGCGCCGTCCAGCGAGGCGAAGGTGATCTGATCGATGTGTACCGCGCGCTGCGCCAGCTGCCGCGCGCGCTCGAGGCTCTGTTTCCGCTGGCGGCGACGTTGCCGCCGCTGAGCGAATTCTTCCTGGAACCGACGTTCGAGCAGGACGACACGTTGCGCCAGCTGCTGGCAGCGTCGTCGGCCGGCAAGGACACCGTCTTTCACGACCACAATGAGATCGGCAACCGGGGCGGCTTCTCGCTCTACGTGCCGGAATACTACACGGCCGATCGTGCCTGGCCGCTGGTCATGGCGTTGCATGGCGGCAGCGGCAATGGACGCGATTTCCTGTGGAGCTGGCTGCGCGCGGCGCGCAGCCTCGGCGCCATCCTGGTGACGCCGACCGCGATGGGTCCGACCTGGGCATTGATGGGGGACGACGCCGACACGCCGAATCTGGTGCGCATCCTCGATCTCGTGCGCAGCCGGGTGGCGATCGATCCCGCGCGAATGCTGCTGACCGGGATGAGCGATGGCGGCACGTTCTGCTATGTCAGCGGCCTGGAGCACAGCTCGCCGTTCACCCACCTCGCTCCCATCGCGGCGACCTTCCATCCGTTGATGGCCCAGATTGCCGACCGCGATCGTCTGCGCGGACTGCCGATCCAGATCGTCCATGGCCAGCTCGACTGGATGTTCCCGGTCGAGGTCGCGCGGCACACGCGGGATGCGCTGGCCAAGTCGGGCGCCGATGTCGTCTATCGCGAGATCGACGATCTCAGCCATTGCTATCCGCGCGAAGTGAACGTCGAGCTGCTGCGCTGGCTGACGAGCTGATTCACGCGCACGCTGCATCCAGCGGGCCATCCGCATGACGGTTCGGTAACCCAGGGGACACAATGTCGTCGGGATTTGGTCGCATGACTTGATCCTTAACCAAACAGCGGGGGCGCTGCTCAGGGCGGTCTTGATGCCGCCGAAGGTCCGCTCATGCCCTCGCTTTCCACGCCCGTGGCGCTGTCGTCCGCCCGGCCCACCGCCGTCCTGCTCGCCAATGGCGTGAACCGTCTCGAGATCACGCTCAAGCTCACCACGGCGATCCTGGCGCTCGCCGCCGGCGTCTACACCTATCTTGGCGTTCGCGAGCTGCTCAATGGCAGCGCAACCACGGTGTTCTTCGCCGCAGTCATCTATTCCGTCGCGGTCTCGGTCGGCATCTACGCCTTCTGGGTGTTCATGATGCAGTTCATGCCGCACGTCACCAGCCTGGTCGGACGGCTGCTGATGGCCGGCTGCATGCTGCTGGGCTCGCTGATGATCGTCGCGATGTCGTCCTGGCTGAATGCCTCGGCGCTGGCCGGCGCCGCCGCAATCCAGCAGCACCTTGCGATCACGGTGCAGAACTACACGCGCGATCTCGACCGGGCCAACAGCCAGGCGATTGCGGCGCAGAGCCTGCTTCCCGACATCCAGCTCGCCTCGTCCCGCTTCGCCAAGCTCGCGGAAGCGGAGCGCGCCGGCTCACTCACCGGCACCTCGGGTTCGGGCACGGTCGTGCAGCTGCTCAGCCAGATGTCGACACAGCTCGACGGGCTCGGACAACAGGTGCAGGAATCCGGCAAGCGCGTCTCCGGGCTTTATGAGCAGGGTAGCAAGAGCCTCGCCAAGATGCGCGAGCTGATCTCCGACCGCGGCCCGATCGCCACGCGCAGCGACGCCTTCGCCACGGAGTCGCTGAACCTGATGGGCGTGATCGCCAATCTGCAGCAGACCTCGGTCGCGCCCGCGGTGAAGCGCGCTGCGACCTCGCTGTCGTCGGGCTTCATCGCTCCAGCCGCCGGCGGACGCAGCGGCGATCTCGCCGAGCGGCAGACCGCCGTGGTCGGCAAGGTCGAAGGCGCGATTGCGACCCAGGCGGCATCGCTTGCGGATGCCGCGGACAAGATCCTGGCGCTGCCGCGCATCGAGCCGACCCGGTTCCAGAGCTTGTCGCCGGCCGAAGCGGTGCTGCGCTATGCCGGCGACTTCATTCCGAGCTGGGCCGGCGCAATCTCCATCGACCTCATGCCAGCGGTGCTGGTCCTGATCCTCTGCGTCGTGCATGCCGCGATCCGCCGTGAAGGTCTGCCGGTCGCGAGCGCGTCCAGCCTGACCGCAAGCGACCTTGTCACGGCCCTGCAGATCGCACGCGAGGTCGAGGACGCACGGCGCGCGGCCGAGGCACGGCCCGTCTCGACCTCCGGCGAACCGGCTGCGGCGATGGCGGTCGAACCGCCCGCACCAGCTGCGGCGGCTGCCGGCGATGAGAACGTCACCTCGCTATCGTCGGCCCGGATCGGGAAGTAATCCCGTGGGGTCCGCTCTGCATCGGCACCTCCATCCATGGCTCGCCGGCAATCCCGACGAAAGCATCCTGCGCTGGATCTTTCGCGCTGTCCTCGTCGTCAGCATTGCCGTGCTTGCGGCCGATCTCGTCGAGATCAATCACACCGGGCTCGGCTCCGACGCAGCATCGCCTCAGCTCGACATCCAGCCCGAACAGCCGGAGACGCCCTCGGTGCTGGCGCCGCTGTTGAAGCGGCTGATGGCGCTGCCGACCGGCGATCCCGCGCTGGAGCAGCCGCTCAGCCTCGAGCTGCGCGGCGGCGGACGGCTCTATGCGACGGGCACGATCACGCCCGGCAGCGCACGCGCCTTCACGGAGGAGGTCGAACGGCACGGCGAATATATCAGGACCGTCGTGCTGAACTCGCCGGGCGGCTCGGTCGCGGATGCGCTTGCGATGGGCCGGCTCATCCGCGCACGCAAATTCGCGACGGAGATCGAGGCCGGCAAATATTGCGCCTCATCCTGTCCGCTCGTTTTCGCCGGCGGCATCGAGCGACGCGCCGGCGAGCGCGCCGTGATCGGCGTGCACCAGATTGCCGCCGTCCGAACCGCCAGCGCGGCGCGATCCGGCGACGACATGAGCCGGGCGCAGAACATCTCGGCACGCTGCCAGCGCCACCTGGCCGATATGGGCATCGATCTGAAGGTCTGGGTGCATGCGATGGAAACGCCGCATGACCAGCTGTTCACGTTCAAGCCCGACGAGCTCAAATCGCTCAATCTGGTCACATCCGCGCCAGAATCGCGTCCCGAAAAACCACGCACTTAGTCGGTGCAATCGCGCCTGAACCTTCCGCCGTGATGGCGGAACCAAGCTAGGGCGGCGGCGTTGTCGGCCGTCACACTGGAGAACATGATCATGCGGACATTCGTGGGAATGATCCTGGGTGCGCTACTGCTCGGATTCGGAGTCTACATCCATGATTCGATGCAGACCTCGGAGGTCGCCAACGGGCCGACCGCGCAGAGCCGCCGGACCATCGTGAACTGGGACGTCGCCGCGGACAGCTGGAATTCGCTGAAGACCCGCGCGCATGACGATTGGGTGCGCATCTCGTCCAAGTAACAGGCGCTAACTGACGCCGGCAAAGTCACGCACGCAGCGCTGTCATTTCCAGGGCGCCTCGACCTCCGGGTCAAGGCGCCCTTTGCTTGTCAAATCGCAACGCCGCCTATTTGGCGGCCGCGGCTTTGCGCGCATCGGCGATCACCTGCTCGAACTGCGCCATTGTCAGCACGCCCGGCACCCTGAACTTGCCCACGATGAAGGACGGCGTGCCGCGAAAGCGCAGCCCGCGCGCTTGCTTGTCGTTCCGCGCCAGCATGGCGTCGATGGCCTTGGCGTCGGCAGCGAGATCGCGCTTGGCGCGATCGACATCGATGCCTGCCTCGGAGAGAAGCTCGTCGATCCGCGGCTCCGTCAGCTTGGAGCTGGTGCCGATCAGGGCCTCATGCGCCCTGGCGTATTTGTCCTGATATTTGCAGGCCAGCGCCATCCGCGCCGCGACGACCGACACCGGACCGAGGATCGGCCACTCCTTCAGGACCCAGCGCACCTTGCCGTCGTCATGCACGACCTGGTGCAGCTCGGGATCGAGCTTGCGGCAATACGGGCAATTGTAGTCGAACCATTCGACGATTGCGATATCGCCCGCCGCGTTGCCGAGCACCGGCGCATCGGGATCGCGCAGCACCGAGACTTCGTCCGGCTCGTCGGCCTCCTGCGCGCGGCTTGCACGCGGCCACAGGGACAGCGCAACGCCAGCGCCCAAGGCACCGAGAACGCCGCGCCGATTGGTGTCGAACATGGTCAAATCCGATGGGCCGCGTGTCATCAAGATCAGCTCCAGATATGCAATAGGCTGCGCGTGAGCATATAAAGCGCCACCACCGCGATCACGATCGAAAACACCACGTTCAATGCGCCACGCCGCTCGGCAAGATGGCGCGCCAGACGGGTGCCGGCAAGGCCGCCGGCGATCCCACCCGCGATAAAGAGGCCGGCCAGATCCCAGGCGACGAGCCCCGACCAAGAGTAGCTCGCCGCGGTTGTCAGTCCGAAGGTGGTGACGGCCACCAGCGACGAGCTCACCGCATTCATGATCGGCATGCCCGTCGCGGCCATCAAGGCCGGCACGATCAGGAAGCCGCCGCCGATCCCGAAGAAGCCGGACAGCGTCCCGGTGGCGAGCCCGAAGCCGAGAATGGCCGGAAAATTGGCCATGCTCATCTTCACGTCGGGAATGCCGACGCGGGCGCGCGTCTTCAGCATCAGCATGGCGATCACCATCATCACCAGCGCGAACAACGCCAGGAGCTTCTGGCCGTCGACCATCTTGCCGAGCAGCGAGCCGCCGAACGCGCCGACGATCCCAGCCACAGCAAACAACGCCGCGATCGGCCAGATCACGGTGCCGCCGCGGGCATGATTGACGAGGTTGACCGCGGCATTGGTGGCGACTGCGATCGCGCTGGAGCCGATCGCGATATGCGGCTCCGGCACGCCGACCACATAGACCATCAACGGCACCGCCAGCACCGAGCCGCCGCCGCCGACGAGACCGAGCGAGAACCCGACCATCGCGCCGCACAACAGGCCCAGCACACCTTGAGTCGCAGAGATCATGGCCGCAGCAGGTTCACTTCCGAGCCGCCAAGGCAAGCCCGAAATTCACCGGACCAACAGCGTGATCGCGATTGGAACGAGAAACGACGTCACCAGCGCGTTCAGGCTCATGGCGATACCGGAGAAGGTGCCGGCAAGCGCATCGACCTGGAACGCGCGCGCCGTTCCGATGCCGTGCGCTGCGAGACCCGCTGCAAATCCCCGGGCGCGGAAATCGGTGATGCCGGTGCTATTCATCAGCGGCGTGACGATCACCGCCCCGATGATGCCGGTGAGCACGACGGCCACGGCCGTCAGCGACGGATCTGCGTGCAGCGACTCGCTGATCCCCATGGCGACGCCGGCCGTGACGGATTTCGGCGCCAGCGACAGCACGACATCTTGCGGCAGACCGAAGGCTTCGGCCAGCAGGACCACCGACACGATCGCGGTGATCGAACCGACAATGAGCGCAGCCAGCATCGGCACGATGGCCTGCAGCACGATCCCGCGGTTCTGGTAGAGCGGCACGGCAAGCGCCACGGTGGCCGGCCCGAGCAGGAAATGCACGAATTGCGCACCGGCGAAATAGGTCGTGTAGGGCGTGCCGGTCAGAAGCAGGAAGGCGGCGACGATCCACATCGCGTGCAACACCGGATTCGCGAGCGGATGCCTGCGCGTGCGCAGCGATACCGCATCCGTCACGGCGTAGATCACCAGCGTGACGGTGAGCCACAGCAGCGGCGACTGCGCAAGATAGACCCAGAGCGAGAACGGGTTCGCGCTCATGACCGGTCCCGCTTCGGCGCCAGCAGCCGGCTCGTCGCGACGAAGGCTGCGACCGTCACCAGCAGAGTGATCACCACCGAGAGCAGCAGAACGACCGCGATGGCGAGGCCATGGGCTGCGATGAGATCGAGCTTCTGCACGACCCCCACCCCGGCCGGCACGAACAGCAGCGACAGATTGGCGAGCAGAACGCGGCTGACGCCCTCGATCCGTCCCGCGTCGCTATCGGTGGCGAGCGGGCCGATCGCCAGAAACCGGACTCTGTCTCGCAGCAACAGAAGCACAAGCAGCAGGACCAGGCCGAGCACGGGTCCGGGCAGCGGCAGGGCCAGACTGCGGACGATGACTTCACCGATCAGTTGGCACAGCAGGATGAGGCCGAGGCTTGCGATCATCGCCGATGTTGTTGGTCAGGCCAGCGCGAATTGCAAGCGGCGACCTTCTCCAGAAATCGGCGGCGGCCGGCGCATGATGCATCCGGCCGCCGGCAAGCTCAAATCGGGCTCTGCTCAGGCCGCGCCCTTCAGCTTCTTCGAGCACTCGCTGTAATAGCCGCCGCCCTTCTCGATCCACTTCATGCCGCCATTGGCGTTGGTGGCCTTGTTGGCATTGTACTGGTCGACGCAGGTGTGCATGCGCGCCTTGCCTGGGGTCTCCTTGGCGTATTTCGGATCCACCGCATTCGGAAACACGGCCGGGCCGCTCGGCGCGGCGGCCGGTGCGGCCTCCTTGGCCGCGGCTTTGCTCTCCTTGGCCGGCTTGGCCTCAGCGGCGGGGGCCGCCGGAGCCGCGGGCGCGGCCGGCGCCGCGGCCGTGGAATCGCTGCCGCATTGGGCTTTGCGGAAGTCGTTCCACTTCTGACCGTTGAGCGTGCCGGCGTCCTTTGCCTGCTTATACTTGGCGCTGCATTCCTGCATGGTCAGCGCCTTCGCCGGCGCGGCGGCAAAGGCAGCCAGGCTGAGAGCGGTGACCGCAACCAAAGATTTTGCGTAGAAACTCATCCTCGATCTCCCTATGGAGCATGATGAATGGGGCCACGATCCTAGCCAGACAGCTGCGGGCGACAAAGCAGCCCCGGCCGTGCCGCAACGAAAATATAATTTGCGTCACACGCCGATCCGGCTCATTCCATTCACTGAGGGTTCAGTATCGGCGGACTCCAGCCCGCGCGTTTCGTTCGAGGAATTCAGTATGACATTCACTGCCCGCGCGGCTGCTGCAACCGCCGCGATCGCTGTCTTGTTGGCGGCGGGGCCCGCGTCGTCCCAACCCGGCCTGGCTCTGCCGGGGCGGCCCGATGCGGCCACCGACAAATTCGCCACCATGGACAAGCCGGCGCGTCGGGCGATCTCGGTGGCGTGCTCCAAGGAGGCCGACGACCAGGGGCTCAAGGGCCGGGCACGGGGCAAATTCCGGTCCGCCTGCAAGCGCGACAAGGCCGCGGCAGCAGCAGCGGCGGCGCCGGCCGACAAACCGAAATGACCGCGAGGGGCCGCATCGCCGGCGCCGGGAATGCATGGCGCCTCCGCGACCGCGGGAATTGTTCCCAAACCGCGCTTTTGGCATAAGGCGGCGTGCGCCAGATCATCTCTTCCCTGACCTTCGACCTGCCGAGTCGCGCCAAGACCCTGAGCGCGCTCGAGACGCTCGCTCTCGGCACCGCCGGCGGGTTGATCTTTCTCGTGGCACATCTGCCGGGAGGGTTGATCTCCGGCGCGATGATCGCGACCGGGATCGCGGCGATCGCCGGACGGCCGCTGTCGATGCCGCCGATCCTGACCCAAACGATCCTGCTGCTGCTCGGCATCTCGATCGGCGCCGTCGTCTCGCGCGAGCTGATCAATCACGTCAGTGCCTATCCGCTGACGATAGGGCTGCTCGCGCTCGCAACCTTCTGCGCCACGTTCGGCTCCAGCCTGTATCTGCAGCGCGTCCATGGCTGGGACCGGACCTCGGCGCTGCTCGCCGGCAGCCCCGGGGCGCTGTCGCAGATCACGATCCTGGCCGTCGAGCGCGGCGCCGACCTGCCCGCGATCGCCGTGGTGCAGACCCTGCGGGTGATCATCCTGACCGCGGCCTTGCCGCTGGTGCTGGCGCTGGCCGGCGTCGCGCCAGCGGCCCCGGTCTCGCTCGGCCAGCCGGTCGCCTCGTCGCTCGGCCTGCTGGCGCTGCTGGTGGCATCGCTGGTCGCCGCCATGCTGATGCAGCTGATCAAGTTTCCGGCCAGCTGGCTGTTCGGCGCCATGGTCGCCAGCGGCATCCTGCACGGCACCGACCTCGTCGAGGGCGGCCTGCCGGAATGGATGCGCGGCATCGCCCTGATCGGCATCGGCGCGCTGATCGGCAGCCGTTTCGCGCGCATGCGCGTCAAGACGCTGCTCAGCCATGTCAAAGCGGCGCTCGGCTCGTTCGCGATCGCGGTTGCGATCTCAGCGGCTTTCGTCACCGTCATCGTGCTGGTGACCCATGTGCGCTTCTCCGACACCATCGTCGCGTTCGCGCCAGGCGCGATGGACGCGATGATGGCCCTGGCGCTGACCCTGCACATCGATCCGATCTTTGTCGGCGCGCATCACCTGTCGCGCTTTGTGTTCGTCACGATCGCCACCCCCGGCATCATCCATCTGTTCGGGCGGCCGCAAGAGGACGTCGATGACTAGCTCATGACGCGATGACGTCGAGCCGCATCAAGATCCTATCCCTTTGTTGAATATCGCGTTTTTCGGAAAGCCCGTTTTACGTTCAGATCAGGCTATGCGGCGGCCGGCTTCCGCGTGATGCCCCAGCCGGCGATCGCCGCGATCAGCAGCGAGATCAGCACGCTGTAGCCGGCCAGCGACAGGCCAAGGAAACGCCACTGCACCTCGTCGCAGCGCACGACGCGAACGCTGTCCAGCCGCTCCAGCAGGCTGCCGGCACTGCCGAGATTGCCGATCGGGCCGGTGCATTCCGTCGGCCCCGGCCAGAACCCCCATTCGACCCCGGAGTGGTACACGCCAAGCCCGGCATTGCCGAGCGCCGCCAGTGCAATCAGGACGAGCCCGGCCAGCACCAGCCCGCGCGATGCGCCGCGGCCGGCGAGACCTGCGACGAGCACCGCCAGGGGCACGATGGCATAATAGGCCCAGCGCTGCTTCAGGCAGAGCTCGCAGGGTTGCAGGCCCCAGACCAGTTGCATGTACCAGGCGCCGGCCAAGGTCGCCGCCGCGATGCCCGCCGCGAGCAGCGCGGCCGTCACCGCCGGGCTCATGGCGCCCGCCGCCGCGCGGTCCATCACAGAGGTATTGGTCATCGGTCGTCCCCCATGGGCTGTACCCGGCCTCGCGCCGTGCCGTCCCCGGCTCCTACTCCCGGGCGCGAAACCTGTCGAGATGAGAGCCCATCACGTCCGTGCGGGTTGACCCCGCCCCGCCGCCCGCTATAGTCCGCCCCGCTTCGCTGGGGGTCCTGAATACGGGCTCAGGCGAATGCCCCTGTGGCGGAACTGGTAGACGCGCTCGACTCAAAATCGAGTTCCGCAAGGAGTGCTGGTTCGATTCCGGCCAGGGGCACCATTTGACCGTCCGCCCTCATCCGCTGACGTCCGTTTTTCCCTTTAAATCAAGGCAAAGCCGCCGATCGCCCGCCGCGGTCGTACGCCCCGGTTTGCTGGTATCCGCCCCGTCCGTTGGTATCCTCGCTGGTAGCTTGCTGGGGTGCTGGTATCGCGACTTTTGGGTGGAATCGAACCTATGCCGACCAAGACGGACACCTATTTCCGGCACCTGAAGCCGGCCGAAAAGGACTACAAGCGCTCCGATGACGGCGGGCTGTTCATGCTCGTCACCACCACCGGATCGAAGCTCTGGCGCTTCGCCTATCGCTACGACGGCAAGCAGAAGCTGCTCGCCATCGGCCCCTATCCGATCGTTTCGCTGGTGGACGCTCGGGCCAAACGAGACGACGCCAAGAGGCTGCTGGCGGAGGACATCGATCCCTCCGTCGAGCGCAAGGCCGAGCGCCGTCAGGCCAGGATTGCCCGCGCCAACACATTCGAAGCCGTCGCCAAGGAGCTGATGGAGAAATTTGAGGCCGAGGGCGACGCGCCGACGACGCTGAAGAAGAAGCAGTGGCTGCTCGACTTCGCCAACCAGGAATTCGGCAAGCGCCCGATCGCCGAGTTGAAGGCGCCCGAGATCCTTGACGCCTTGCGGAAGATCGAGAAGCGCGGACGGCACGAGACCGCAACGCGAGCGCGCAGCACCGTCGGCGCCGTATTCCGCTTTGCCATCGCCACCGGCCGCGCTGAGCGCGACCCGACGGCCGATCTCCGCGGAGCTCTCGTGACGCCGAAAGTGACCCATCGCGCCACGATCGTCGAGCCCCACGCAGTCGGCGCCCTACTTCGCGCGATCGACGGTTTCGAGGGACAGGCGGTCACGAGATACGCCCTGCGGCTGGCGCCGCTGATGTTCGTCCGGCCAGGAGAGCTCCGAAAGGCCGAATGGGCCGAGTTCAATATGGAAGCTGCCGAATGGCGCATCCCTGCCGCAAAGATGAAGATGCGACGTCCGCACCGAGTGCCCCTCGCCCCTCAAACGCTCGCCACGCTCGAAGAGCTTCGCGAACTGACAGGAGGATCGAAGCTGCTCTTTCCTTCAGTTCGATCCTGGCACCGCCCCATCAGCGACAATGACCTTGCCCCCAAGTTTTATCCAGATCTGAGTTCGTTCG
>NZ_JABFDP010000032.1:0-103690 GCF_013179005.1 Bradyrhizobium denitrificans
AACTCTAGTTATGGGTGGTCCAAAGTTCGGTCTCACTGCAGGTAGCTTGTATTGAAAGAACCAGGGTAGACCAGGAAGATCGATGCGAACATCATAGCCAAGATCCGCTTCTTGGACGAGGTTCGGAAAAACGGGGGCGCCGCTCGGCGACAAAGGCGAGGAGCGAATCAAGTTCTCTGTAAAGGCGTAACCGAAGGAAAATTCAGAGTATCCGAGCTTCATAGCGGGCCTAAAAGGAATAGCTTGGTAATCGGTGTGCAAAAAATGGAGCCGAGTCGTTGCTTTCGAGTTGCTGACGTCCTCACTTTTTGCGGCGGAATAGAAGGTCATTCACTAGATCTGCTCCTCGTCGCGGCTTCTCCGTATAACTGCGAGAGTAGGTGAATCCTGTGTCATGTGCGTAAACCTGCCGCTCGGCGTAAGCGACGATTGCGCCGTTCACACCGGCAACATTTTCCTCGGTCAGTTGAATCTCATCCTCCTCGAGTTCGAACGCGCCGACAAGAGCTAGGCGTTTTCCGACGGGAAAGATGATCTCAGTTCCGCGCAGGCCATGGCCTGGCCCAATTACGCCTCCGCGCATGCTCGGGTCAGAAAACATCAAGCAGACGGGATGATCCGAGGTGATAAAGCCACTTGAATCGCTTGGAGGGGTTAGGCTAACCCACTTCCTGTTGAACAAGGTTGGCAGAATGGCATCAAAGCCTTTCAATTCGCTAGAGATATTGAAAGTGTTATTAAGCTCGATCCGATGAGCTTTCCTTTCAACAAGATCTCTCATTTGTTCGTATGTGACGTTGGCGGACCCCTCTTTGAGGTAGCCGTTCTCCCTCATGCGTTTTAGCTGTCCTTCCCACCTATCAGGGGTGGCTGTGGCGAGATCCATTACTCTGTCCATTATCTGCTCGTTGAAGTCGCGGAAACTCTCGCGAAATCGCGGGTTGCGTATTGCAATCAGGCCGATAAAATTCAGCAGAATAGCTCGGTCTTCGCTATTTCTGATGTTTTGAGCTTGGAGCACTCTCGTAATAGCAGGAGCAAGTTGGCCTTCAAAAGTTGCCATAATCTGCTCGAATGCGTCTGGTGCGTGCCCTTCTATTTCCACGCGGTTGAAGTCTTGCTCAACAGCAATATTCAGAATGTTAGACGTGAACGACTTTCCGCTCCTGTCAAATGTGACAACCTGGTGCGTTTTGCCGCGCTTCTTCGATCGGCTAAAGCCCCTTAGATAGCATTGAGGTAAGAAGTGGTGCCGGCGAGCCACCATCGGCGTTCTTTCCTTTGCGAATCGTGAATTTAGTTTAGTCGCCTCCTGCGGATGCTCCAGTCCGGGAGAACGGCTCCTATCGCGAAACTTAGGGCAAAAAAGCCGTCTGCGAGCAGCGCTAGCTGAGAACGGCCGCGCTAAGGGCGGCCCACTCACCAGGGCTCCGAAGGCGATGAATGACGCTTGCATCGCGGTTCCCGCCGGCGATGCGCGCTGCGCCCCCGGAGGCCAGATTGTTCTACGGTCTGTCGGGATCTGCCAGTCTGTATCGTCCTTCGAGCACAAACTCCTGCACGTCTGCAGCGGGCCGTCAAATCGAACCAAGGAGCAATGGTCATGCGGATCACCGTCGAAACCGCCGTCGCAGCCCCGATCGATCAGGTCTGGCGCGCCTATACGACGCCGGCGGACATCGTGAAGTGGAACGCCGCGTCCGACGACTGGCATACGACCAAGGCCGCGGTCGATCTCAGAGAAGGCGGCGCGTTCTCGTCGCGGATGGAGGCCAAGGACGGCAGCATGGGCTTCGACTTCGCCGGCACCTACACGAAGATCGCGGAACACAAGCTGATCGCCTACGCTTTCGGCGACCGCAAGGCCGAGGTCCATTTCGAGCCCGGTCCGAACGGCGTCGTCGTTCGCGTGGTCTTCGATCCGGAAACGATGCACCCGGTCGAGCAGCAGCAGCAAGGCTGGCAGGCCATTCTCGACAATTTCAAACGGCACGTGGAGGCGAAGACGTCGTGAATTTGCTGTTGCACGGCGTCCCGATGGGGCGTCGTGAACGGCCTGAATCTTCGGTTTGACAAATTCTGAAAATCAGCAATACTGCGCGCGTCCTGCCTCATCACACAAGGGGCGTACGCGTCGTCACGAACGTCGGGGCAGGGATGCGGTGGCCGTGAGGATGTCGGCAGACGACCGGCGTCGGCACGGACGGAGAAGTCGTGTGGTCCTGACCTCTCGACGCTGAGGTCAAGCCCGTGGTCGTTGCTTGACGGCACGCGCGGGCGATGGGGGCAAAAGAGCCGATCCCCAGGGAGAGCACGAAGGACACCGTTCAAACCATCGCGCAGGGAAGGCCGGATGCACCGGTCGTACCTGTGGTTCCTGCCCCGTGCATTTTCTCACGCACGGGGGCCATGGGTTGCGGCCAGCACCCGGTCTTCCCTGCGCCCTCTGTTTCGATCGGAGGGATATGAGTGATGCAGCACTCGGGCGTGAAGCGCCGCGAGAGCGCGGTCGCACGTCCCCCAGCTGTTTGAGATGTGAAAGCGGTTCCCCCACAGTGTCGTCCCGGGCAAGCCGTGCCGCGCTGCGCGCGTCACAGCGCCGGCCCGGGACCCGTACGCTGCGGCGGATGTGGCGTGCGAGCAGGTCATGACGAGCCTGCCTCGAATGACTTCCGGGGGGTATGGATCCCGGCGTTCTTGGCGTCAGCACAGTCTCTGACCAGCGTCATTGCGAGCGAAGCAATCCAGAGTCGCGCACGTAACTCTGGATTGCTTCGTCGCTTCGCTCCTCGCAATGACGGAGTTTGGAGCGGGCGGCTTGCCCCGGAGGCAATAGGCTTGAAGTCGACGCGACGATGACGGGCGCGATTGAAAGCGCCCGCGCTTCACCTACGACGACAACCTCATGTCCAGCAGCCGCCGGCCCTCGCCGCGCAGCAGCTTCTTCACGGCGCTTGAGGCGACAACCTCGCCGTCATTGGCATAGGCCTCGTGGTTCTTCTCGATGTCCTCGAGACGATAGAGGTAGTTCACCATGACAGTCGCCGACTCGCGCTGGCCCTTGGCGGAGAGGTCGCCGAGCCAGTTGATACGCTCGAGGCGCGCGCCGTTGCCGAGGTGGAAGCGCGCGACGGGATCGATCAGCCTGCCCTTCGCCGTGCGCGCCTTGAGGAAGTAGTGCGCGGCAAGCGGCTCGATCACGGTGCGCAGCTCGGCGGTCATCTCGGCGTCTTCGATCCAGCGCGGCTCGTTCAGGAGCTTGAGCACGTTGCGATCCTCTTCGGTCGCATCGCTGGTGGATTTCAGCCAGCCCATGAAGCCCGGCACCGGCGACAAGGTGACGAAGGTGTCGAGCTTCGGCAGCTCGCGCCTGAGCTCCTCGACGACCTGCTTTATCAGGAAGTTGCCGAACGAGATGCCGCCGAGGCCGCGCTGGGTGTTGGAGATCGAATAGAACACCGCGGTGCGGGCGCGATCGGCCGGCACCGGCGGGCGGTCGACCGCGAGCAGCGGCGCGATCGCGCCGGGGATGGCTTCCGTCAGCGCGATCTCGACGAAGATCAGCGGCGCATCCGGCATCGCCGGATGGAAGAACGCGTAGCAGCGGCGATCGACCGGATCGATGCGGCGGCGCAGATCATCCCAGTCATGGATTTCGTGCACCGCCTCGTAGCGGATGATCTGCTCCAAGATGTTCGCCGGCGTCGACCAGTCGATCTTGCGCAGCACGAGAAACCCCCTGTTGAACCACGAACTCAAGAGATGCACGATGTCGCGATCGAGCGCGGCGAGTTCCGGATTCGCCTTCAGGAGATCCAGGAGATCGGTGCGCATCGCGACCAGTTCGGGCGTGCCGCCCGGCGCGCGGTTGAGGCGGCGGATCAGCTCCTGCCGCCGCGGCTCCGAGGCGAAATGCAGCGCGCTCGCGCCTTCGTCCGAGGGCGCCGCGCGCCAATCCTCGATCGCCTTGGCGAGCCTGGTCTTGTCGGGACCGAAATCGTGCACCAAAGCGGTGAAGAACGCCTTGCGACCCTCGGCATCGAGATCGTGATAGCCGTCGAGCACGTCGCGGGCCATCGCCGTGCCCGAGGCTTCGCCGGCGCCGGACACCAGCGCCTCGCACAGCTCCGCGAGACTCGTCGCATCGTGCTTGTCGACCGGGGCGCTGCCGCCGCGCAGCAGCGTCCGGCCGCGCTCGGAAATCGTGGTGATCAGGTCAGTGAAAAACGCGTTGGCCATCTGGTCTCAGTCGAATCCCCGCACAGCGATGGCGGTCATGTTACATGGATTTATGGCAAAGATGGCGACATTCAACCATAACAAATCGTCAACGCCGTCGTCACCGCGCGCATGCGCCCATGATGCGCGCAGGTCATGCGCCGGACTGCTCGGCGAAGTCTGTCGGCGTCCGGCCGGTCACCTGCCGGAACGCATGCGAGAACGCCGGCACGCTGGCATAGCCGAGATCGGCGGCGAGCTGCTTGACGGACAGATGACGGTCGGTCGACAGGCGCTCGATCGCGGCGGCGATCCGGGCGCGCTGGCACCACGCCTTGAAACTCAGCCGCGTCTCCGCCGCGAACAGCCGCGACAGAGTGCGGGCCGAGCTCCCGACCATGCTCGCCAGGGTCGCGAGATCCTCCTCGGTCGCGGGCGAGGCGAGGACGAGCAGGGCGGCACGCCGCGCGCGCGGATCCTGCGGCAGGGGGATGAAGGTCGAGGAATCCTCGGCGCGGCGCAGTTCGAGCAGCGCCAGCCGCACCAGCAGCGCGGCGCGCTCGGCGCCGCCGTCGGGAGCGAACAGCGCCAGGATCGCCTGATGCAGCAGCGGCGACACCTGCACCACGAACTCGCGGTCGAGCCGCAGACCGCGTGCCGCCTGCCTGAGCCAGTCGAGCTCGAAATAGAGCGTGCGCATCTGGCTGTCGGCCAGCATATCGATGGCGTGGGCATGGCGTGCGGGAACCCAGACCGCGCGATCGGGCGGCACCAGCCAGCGGCCCTGCGGCGTCGTCACCTGCATCGTGCCGCGCGATGCGTAGATCAGCTGCGACTCGCGGTGCATGTGCGGATCGAGCCGCGCGCCCTTGTGATAGAGGCGTGCGATCAGGTGGACGCCGGGCTCGGTCGTCATTCGGTCGGCGCCGAGCGCCTTCAATGGCGTGTCCACGATGGTCATTGGCGCCTTCTCGTTGGGGCGAGCCAGTATAACCGATTTGTCCGGGAATCGAGGATCTGCGCATGAACAACCCCCGCCGCGTGATCGGCTTCGTCAACGTCGCCCATTTCGTCGACCATTACGCGATGCTGATCTTCGCGGCTGCAGTCATCATCATGGGGCCGGCGCTCGGCATGGCCTATGCGGAGCTGCTGCCCTATGCGACGCCCGGCTTTGTCGCCTTCGGCGCCGGCGCGCTTCTCACCGGCTGGCTCGGCGACCGCTGGAGCCGGCGGCACATGATACTGATCTTCTATCTCGGCATCGGCCTGTCGATGATCTCGGTCGGCCTGGTACAGACGCCCTGGCAGCTCGGCGCGGCGCTGTTCGCCATCGGCCTGTTCGCCTCGATCTATCATCCGGTGGGAACCGCGATGCTCGTCTCCTATGCCGACCGGCTCGGCCGCGACATGGGGCTGAACGGCGTTTTCGGCAATCTCGGCGTGGCGTCGTCGGCGCTGGTCACGGGTGTCGTGGGGCAATATCTCGGCTGGCGCTTCGCGTTCATCGTGCCCGGAGTCATCACGGTCGGCCTCGGCGTGGCCTTTGCGATGCTGGTCGCGCATGAGGACCGCAGGGGTTCGAAGCAGGCGGCGGCGCAGGCCCGCGTCGCGCGCGATCAGATGTGGCGCGTGGTGCTGGCGCTGTTGCTGGTGGTGGTGGCGATCTCCACGACCTTCAACGCGATCACCGTGGCGCTGCCAAAGCTGTTTGCGGAACGGCTGGCTGGGCTGACGCAGAGCCCGGCGCTGCTCGGATTGATCGCGGCTTGCGTCTACGTGTTCGGCGCGCTGACGCAGTATACGATCGGGCGATTGCTCGATCGTCACACGTTGAAGGCTGTCGCGCTGCCGCTGTCGCTGGTGCTGGCGCCGCTGCTGTATCTCGCCGCCGATGCCCGCGACTGGACGCTGATCCTGGCCTCGATCGGTATCGTGATGGGCGCGTTCGGCCAGGTCACCGTCAACGACGCGATGGTCGGCAAATACACTGCGGAAGAGTGGCGTTCGCGCGCTTATGCTGTGCGCTATTTCGTCGGCTTCACCGCGGCCGGCGCCTCGGTCGGCCTGGTTGCCTGGCTGTATGAGCGCGGCGGCTTCGTCACCATGCTGCAGGCCTTCGCCGCGCTGGCCCTGGTCGCGATCGTCGCCGCCCTGATCCTGCCGCCGGAGCTTCCGGCGGCGCAGCCGGCCTTGCGCGTGTCGCCGGCGGAATGAGGATGCGGTGCGGCACTGGGCTCACTCCGCAGGCTGCACGGTGATCGCCTGGCCTCGCACCGGTCGTAAGCCGCTAAGCAGCAACGGCAGCGCAACACGCATGTGCCCCGAGAAAGCAGGGCTGGTGCCGATCCGCCCAAAATGTCATAATTGCCATGCGCCCGTCGCCGCCGCAGCTTGCGCCACCGGTGGGGCGGGTACCTGTCAGAACAGACGCGCATACTAACATCATTATTAGTCGCAGGCCTGCCCGTTTAGTCGTGACCTAAGGATTAAACCCAATGTCATTGAGGATCGACGGATGATCAATCGTCACGGATGGACTCGCGTGCTCGGCCTGGCGGCCGCAGCGGGCGTTGTCGCGACGCCGGCGCTCGCGCAGACCGACGCGCAGCGCAGCGCGATCAAATCGGCTTGCCGCTCGGACTACATGGCGAAATGCGCGAGCGTTCCGCCCGGTGGCGCCGCGGCCTTCCAATGCCTGCAGAAGAACATCGCGGGTCTGTCGGGCCCTTGTCAGACCGCCGTCAAGGCGCTCGAACCCGCCGCGGAGACGAAGCCTCCTGCCGACGTCAAGCCTGCTGCCGAGGCCAAGCCGGCGTCCGCGCCGGTCGTGAGCAAGCCGCCGGAAACCGAAGCAAGCAGGCCCGCTGTCGAAACGGCCAGACCTGTCGCGCAACCGGTGACGCCGGCCCAGCCCGCGCAGCCCGTCTCGGCCACCAGATCCGAGCCGCCGTCGAAGCCCGCCGCGAAGCCAGAGCCGACCACGCCCGGCGGATCGGCGGCGAAGCCCACGGCGACCGCGCCCGGGAATACACGGCCGGCGGCGGTGCCGCCAGCGACCACTCCCGCCGCCGCGGCAGCCGTACCGGCCATGGTGCTGCGGCCGCTTCGGCCGCTGCAGGAATTGCGGATCATGAGGGCGGCGTGTGGCGCGGATGCGCGCGCATTTTGCAGCGGTATTGCGGCCGGCGGCGGCCGCGTTGCGCAGTGCCTGGCCGCCAATGCCGGCGCGCTATCGGCCGGGTGCCGGGGGATGCTGGCCGAATTCGCCGCCAACCGGTAGCGGAGGAGGTCGCCGGCAGCGCGGTTGACCCATGCGCAACACCATCCAGCCGTTTCGATCCACCCAATTTGTTACAGTTGCCAAGCCCCGCCACCCCGGCAAATCTCCGGCGGATATTTGACCTATCAATGACGACGATCGGGAGTTCGACATGCGCACCATTTTCTCACGTATCGCTTTTTCCAGTCTGTGCGGCCTGTTCGTCCTGACATTGATGCCGTTCGTATCAATGTCGGATGTCCATGCCGTCGTGTGCGCGCGCGGCGTCGTCCGTGCCGGCTGTGCCGGTGCGGCCGGCGCCGTTGTCGTGCGGAAACCGCCGGTTGCCGCCGTTGCTTGCCGGACCGTGGTGGTGAACGGCGTCAGGGTTCGGCGCTGCGTTTAAGCCGGGTTTAATCGGTTTTCGATATGGGCTAATTCGAAACGGACATGACGACGCGCAAGTTTTGCGCGTCGCGTGATGCTTTGCCTAAGCAAAGTAAGCTGTATTTAACATTGCTCCCCGCAAGGTGCCGCCCGGATCCACCTATGCAATTCGATGGGAGAGGGCCATGTTGAAGTGGCACTGGCTGCGCAATGCAGCGCTGATCGCTGCGGTATTTGCGTTGTTCAGCAACGGCGCTGATGCGGCCAGTTTGAAGGAGGAGATCGCGCCGACCGGCAAGCTGCGCGTGGCTGTGGCGGTGGGCCCGGCGGGCGGGGCGTTCTGGTGCGTCAAATCCGACAGTGGATATACGGGGGTGCCTGTTGAACTGGGCAAGGCGATGGCCGCCCAGGCCGGCGTGCCGGTCGAGTTCGTCGAACATCCGAACGCGAACGCGATCGTCGAGGATGCCGCACAGGGCGCCTGGGATGTCACCTTCATTCCCAAGGACGCCGAGCGTGAGAGCAAGCTCTCATTCGGCCCCGTCTACGACTCCGTCGATACGACGTTCATCATCCGCGCCGGGCTCGACATTCCGAACATCGCTGCACTCGACCAGGCCGGCCATGAGGTTGCCGCGATCAACGACACGACCGTACTGCGGGCGACGAAGGGGTTGATGAAAAAGGCGACGGTGACCGGGTTCAAATCCTACGACGAGGTCCACGCGCTGCTGTCGGCCGGCGAGATCGATGCGCTGGCGCTGGCCCGCGATCAACTCACGATCCTTGCCAAGCAAATCCCGGGCACCAAGGTGCTCAGCGACACCTTCAAGAAGACGGACACGGCCGTCGCGGTCCCGCTCAAACACCCGCAATCGCAGGCCTTCGTGACCAAGTTCATGATGGACGCAAAAGCAAATGGTCTGCTCAAGAAGGCCTACGGCGCCAACAATCTGAGCGAATCGACGCTGTTCACGCAGTGAGCATCCCCGCCGGACCGGGCTCATCGTCCAGATTGCGCTCTCCCTGCCCCCAGCAGGGAGAGACAGCAAATGATAGCTCAGTTCGGCGCTTTCCTCACGATCGGATCGAGCCCGCTCTCCACGATGGTCTTGCGCGCATCCGGTGAGCTCAGGAACTTGATCAGCGCCTTGCCCGCCTCCGGCTCCCTGGCGTTGGTGGCGATGCCCGCCGAGAACACGGTGATCTTCTGCAGGCCCGCCGGCAGCGGTCCGACGATGTCGATGCCCTTCACCGGCTTCAGCTCGCTGATCTGCTGAAAGCCGATTTCGGCTTCGCCCTGGGCCACGATCTCGCCGACCGGGGTCGCCGGTATCATCCGCGCTTTGCCCTTCATCTCCTCCCGGATGCCGAGCTTGTCGAACATCTCGGTGGAGACGTAGACGCCGCTGGCGCTGTCCGAATAAGCGATGGTCTTGGCGGCGATCAGCATGCGCTTGACGGCATCGGCGTTCGAAATGTCGGGATGTGGGGTGCCCGACTTCACTGCGACACCGATCGGCGAGTTGGCGAGCTCGACAAGACTGTCGGGCATCACCTTGCCCTTGGTGGTGAGGTCGCTGAGCGCATAGCCGACCATGATCAAGACATCGGCCGGCTCGCCGCGCTCGAGGCGGACCGGTATCGCATTCGCCGTCGTCCCCATCGACGGCCCATAGGCGATATCGACCTTGTGGCCAGAGCGCCGCTCGAACTCCGGCACCAGCGACTTGAAGGCGGCGGTCATGCCGCCGGAGATCATGACGTGGATCTCCGCAGCCTGGGTCGCGGTGGACAGCAGGATCGCGGCCGAGAGGGTGAGACCGAACAAGCGCAGGCGGGTCGAGAAGGTCATGGTAGGCTCCGGGGCAGACGGCTGGCGGCCGAGGGCGCCCTGGATAGCTCGGCTGCGGCGAGAAGGCTAGATGCCGGGCCGACGGGCGTCCGGCGCGGGCCGGACGCGAGGCGGCGGCAGGATGGGCCGTCGTTCAGCAATCAGTCCTGCGCGTGGCATCGCCATGGTTGCCATGTGGCGGGCGTCATCCGCCATCCCGCGGTTCAGCCGGCCTGGTAGACGGGGGCGGAGGCCAGGAAGTCACCATAGGCGTCCGCGTCGGGAGGCGTGAACATCTCGGCCAGGGCACTTCTCTTCCTGCGCGTCGCGCCGATATCGGCGAGCAGCTCGTCGAAATGCTTGAAGTGATACGGCGCGACGCATAGCCCGCCATACACGCCAGCCGCTGGCCGTTCGACCCGCTTGAAGCGCAGCATCATCTCGATGTTGTCGCGCATCTCGCGATCGCTCGGCTGCCGGGCCAGCTGCCTGTCGGCGTAACGCACCAGCCAATGGGCCGCCATGTCGGCGCAGAGCACGGTGCAGAAGCTCGAATTGAAGCCGACAAAGCCCATGTCGGGGAGGTCGGGATTGGCGATCAGCCGATAGAGTCGGTACTGTCCGTCCGGATCGACAAGCTTGGCGCGATCAGTGTCCGACAAGAAGGGAACGCCGAGCTTGTAGCCGATGGCAAGGATGGCGACGTCCGCCGCGATCCGCTCGCCGCCGCTCGCCACGATCGTGTTCGGCTCGTAGTGATCGAACGTTCCGAGCACCGCCTTGATGCGGCCATCGGCGACCATCGGATAGAAGTCGGGGGTCGCGATCGGCACCGAGCAGTTGACGCCGTCCTCGATCCTCTCCTTCGGCACCATGTTGCATTTGCCGAGCTTCAGCTGTGCCTTGAGCAGGCTCTCGAGGCCACGCCAATTGGCCCAGACGAATGGCTTCGCCAACATATGTGCGAGCCGCGAGAGCGGGCCGATGCCCCAACTCGCGAACATCTGCTCCTGTGCGCGAATGTACAGGATGCGCTTGAAGTTGATCAGACCGCCGATGAAATAGGGAATGCGCCAGACCGGCTCGCGAAACACGATCGTCACCGAACGCGCGCCCGAGCGTACCGCGTTGACCGCGATGTCAGTGGCGGATTTCGAGCCGCCGAGCACGACGATGTTGCGGCCCTTGGCGAGGGTGGCGTCATTGTATTTCGAGGAGTGCATGATCGCGCCGCCGGCGGCCTTGAACTGATCCTCGCCCGGAAGCGACAGCGTTTGCGGCTCATTGAACTGCCCGGTGCAGACGGCCACGAAATCGAAATCTTCGCGCCGCGCGCCATCTCCGGTCTCAAGATCGAGCGTCCAGCCCGGTTTTCCGTCGGCGCGGCGCTGCATCGACCGGACGGTGGTGTTCAGCCGCGTCAGGCGCGTCAGATCGTGGCTCCTCGCATAGTCGGCCAGGTAGGCGTAGACCTGCGGCCCCTTCGGCCATTCCGGATAGGCATCGGGCATCGCCTTGTCGGTGTAGCGATAGAGCTCCTTGGGGCTTTGGGTCTGGACGTCGGGATAGGAGCGGGCCGGCTCCCAGACGCCGCCGAGATCGGCGCTTCGTTCGATGATGGTGACGTCGTGGCCGCGCGCCTTGAACGCCTTTGCCGCTGCGAGGCCGGAGACGCCGGCACCGATCACGCAGACATTCTTTCGAGCAATCATGAGATCTCCTGCTGGCATGAGCATAGCCGCGTGCGGGCAGCGTTCGTCTGCCACGCGAGACTCGCCCGTTGAAAGGAATGAGCTGACGTTGGTCGCCCGGCGCGACCAAGCATGCGGCGCCGATGCCTGCCTCACCCCGGGAGGTCGGCGCCGAAACGAGAGCGAGACTGAGCTCGCCGATGACACGCCGTGCGGACCGCCGCTGCGATCATCCGCTTGGGCAGGTCGCACCGGTCACGCCCGATCGATGAAGCCTTCTGCGACCGCTCGATCTGTTACGTGCGCGATGTTCGCAGCCGCCGCGGCTGATTAGTCATTGGCCTCCGGCGGCAGGAAGTTGACCTCATGCTCGGCCGAAATCCGCACCACCTCGGCCGGATCGGCGAGATTGTCCAGCATGTTGAAGAGCGCCTCGAGCTTCTGCATCGGCGACACCCAGAACAGCGCGCGCGCCGGCTTGTCGGATTTGTTGAAGTAGCCATGAGGAATGCCGCGCGGCATCCGCACCAGATCCCCAGCATGCGCCTTGACCCAGACGCCATCGAGCTTGAGGTCGAGCACGCCCTCCTGCACCAGGATGAATTCGTCCTGTGTCGGATGGACGTGAACCGGCACGAACTGACCGGGCTCGCTGTTGGTCTCGAACGCGAAGGTGGAGTCGGTGACGGCTTTGGGGAAGTAGAGCTGACCGAGGATGTTCCAGGTCTTGCCGGCATAGCCGGTGCCGGCGCGCGTGATGCCCTTTTCGAGTGTGATCATGCTGTGTCTCCTTCCTGCACACGCATGAAGGATCCGGCGGCCGCAGCGATGTGTCTATCCAGAAAACGAATCCCTCGACGCCAGCTGCTAATTATTATAGGTTTCAAATGAATTCGACGGGCGATGTAGGTCATGACTGCAGATGCCGCCTCTGATCGCAGTTTGAGCCTGGCTGCGCAGCCGCCGCGGCTTGCGGCCTATGGCCGTGTTGCAACGCACGATGTCGATGAAGCGGCTGAACAAATAGGTCGCATTTTCTGTCCGCACGGGCTCCAGCCGCAGGCAGATGCTGCGTGCGATTTCGTCGCGCTGCATAATTGCGCGGCATTCGACGGCTTTTCCATCAACTACGTCGCCTATGGCGGAGTGGTGACCATCGATCCCGGCTGCCTCGACCGCTTCTTCCTGATCCAACTGCCGCTGGCCGGCGCGGCGCGGGTTTTCACCGCCGCGAACGAGGTCGCGACGGCACCGGAGCACAGAGCCTCCCTGTTGTCGCCGACCTTGCCGACCCGGATGGTCTGGAACGATTGCTCCCAGCTGATCCTTCTGCTCGACCGGCCATTGGTCGAGCAGCGGGCCGCGGCGCTGTCGGGGCGCGCGGTGCGGCCGGTCGAGTTCGACCCCTCGGTCGAACTGTCGGCCGCTCACGGTGCGCGGCTGCGGGCGCATATGGTTGAGCTTGCCGACCTTGCTGAACGTCTGGGCGCTGAGCGCAAGCTGCCGGCGGCCGCTGCCGCCAATTGGCGCGAAACGCTCTTGAATATCCTGTTCGACCAGCCGAGCGCAGGGCTATCGGAGGCGATCAGGCTCCATTCGGGTCAGGTCGACACGCTGCCGCGGGCCGTCCGCACCGCTCGCGATCTGCTCGATGCGCATGCGGCCGAGCCGCTCGATTTGGCGCACCTGGCGGCATCTGCCGGGCTCGGCATTCGCGCGCTGCAGGGCGGCTTCCGTCGCCATTTCGGCATGTCGATCTCCGACATGCTGCTCGACATCCGGCTGGCCCGGCTCAACGCGCAGTTGCTGTCAGCCGCGCCGGACGCGCGCATCATCGACATGGCCTTCGAGCTCGGCTTCACCCATCTCGGCCGCATGGCCGGCGCCTATCGCAGCAAGTTCGGTGAAACGCCCTCAGCGACGCTGCAACGCAGCCGCGGGCGGCTTACGAATTGACGTGAACGAAGTCGCGCAGCAGCGGATAGATCTCGTTATTCCATTTCTTGCCGCTGAACACGCCATAATGCCCGACGCCGGCCTGCATGTGATGTATGCGGCGATAGGCGCGCACATTGGTGCAGATGTCCTGCGCGGCCAGCGTCTGGCCAATCGCACAGATGTCGTCGCGCTCGCCTTCGACCGTCATCAGGCCGATGCGCCGGACGGCCTTCGGATCGACAGGGCGGCCGCGGTGCATCAGTTTGCCCTGCGGCAACAGATGCTCCTGGAACACGTCACGGACCGTCTCGATATAGAACTCCGCCGGCAGGTCCATGACGGCAAAATATTCATCGTAGAACGTCTTGATGATCTCGGCCTTCTCCACCTCGCCCTTGGCAAGGTGGTTGGCCAGGTCCACGTGCTGCTTCACATGGCGTTCGAGATTCATCGACACGAAGGCGGTGAGCTGCACGAAGCCAGGATAGACCTTCCTGAAGGCACCCCTGCACTGGAAGGGCACGTAGTGAATTAGATTGTCCTCGAACCAGCCGATCGGCTTGCTTTTGGCGAACTCGTTGACCTTGGTGGGCTGGATCCGCGTATCGATCGGTCCGGCCATCAAGGTGAGGGTCGCAGGGCGTGAAGGGTGGTTGTCCTCGCACATCACGGCGGTCGCCGCGAGGGCCGAGACGGACGGCTGGCAGATCGCGATCATGTGGGGGCGTGGCCCGAGCTGGCCGAGGAAGCTGATCAGATGATCGGTATAATCCTCCAGTCCGAACCTGCCATGGTCGCGGGGGATGTCGCGCGGATTGTGCCAGTCGGTGATGTAGACGTCGTGGTCCTGCAGCAGGGTCTTGACGGTGCCCCGCAGCAATGTGGCGAAATGGCCCGACATCGGCGCCACCAGCAGGACGCGCGGCTGCTCCGGCG
Source organism: Bradyrhizobium denitrificans (assembly GCF_013179005.1). Classification (NCBI taxonomy): domain Bacteria; kingdom Pseudomonadati; phylum Pseudomonadota; class Alphaproteobacteria; order Hyphomicrobiales; family Nitrobacteraceae; genus Bradyrhizobium; species Bradyrhizobium denitrificans. The sequence continues at coordinate 14,267 of NZ_JABFDP010000032.1, forward strand.
CGGCGTCCTTCTTGAAGTGCAAGAGCGAGCCGAACGGGGTCTTGAACGTCACTTCTTCCGTGACGGCCACCTCGCGATTGCCGACCATGACGCTGTCGATGCCATAGGCGGGGCGGGCGTAGGTCAGGGCTGAACGGGAGATCAATTCAAGCGCCGCCGACAGCCGCCGCATCGCGCGGCTGGAGAGGCCCGACGGGATCAGGTTGAGATAGCGCAACGCAGCCGCGGCGCCCTGGCGCCAGGGTTCGGTCAGGTCCATGTGGTTCTGGTAGGCTTGGTAAAGCAGCGCCATCGGCTTCCGACCCGTCACTCTGGCTGACATATGCAGTATCGGATGCAATATCGGAGCCAGAGCCGGAGAGTCTTGCCTCAAAAATTGGCATGTCGCTTGCTGTGTGAAATCACTGGAGTATCGGGCTCCGGCCCCGATCGCCCAAGGCGGCGGGCGGACCGGCGTCACAGGGCGACTGAACGACACGCGACAGAGAGGGCAGGGCGACATGGCCAAGGCGACATTGACCATCAGCAGCAAGAATTATTCATCATGGTCGCTGCGCGGTTGGCTGCTGGCCAAGTTTGCCGGCCTCGACTTTGATGAGGTGATTGTCGGTCCGGACGATGCGTCGGCGCGGGCTGAGATCTTGCTGCTGTCCTCCTCGATCTTGGTGCCGTGCCTCAGGCATGAGGGCGCCACGATCTGGGATACGCTGGCGATCGGGGAATATCTCAACGAGACCTTCCCGGGCGCGGGCCTGCTGCCGGCCGATCGCATCCAGCGCGCGCATTGCCGCTCGATCTCAGGTGAAGTCCATTCCGGCTTCACCACGTTGCGGGCCTCGCTGCCGGTCAATCTCAAGGGGCACTTTCCCGGCTTCAAGGTCTGGACCCGTGCGCAAGCCGATATCGACCGCATCTGGGCGATCTGGCGCGACTGCCTGGAGAAGTCGGGCGGACCGTTTCTGTTCGGCGCGCGCGGCATGGCCGATGCGATGTATGCGCCCGTGGTGACGCGCTTCGTCACCTATGACGTGAAGCTCGAACCGCAGCTGAAGGCCTATGCCGATCTCATCATGGCGATGCCCGAGATGCGCGAATGGATCGCGGCCGCGAAGGCGGAGCCCGAGGAGATCGAGGAGCTCGAGGTCGAATATTAGGCGGGCAATCGGCGGCTGCCGGGCGATGAGCCGAGCGCAAGTGGCCGATCGGCAGGAGCGTGAGCGGCGACAAGAAACATCGTGCTGCCTCCGCCGTATCCGCCGCATCCGTTAAGAGTCGAGCCGCCGCGTCGCCTCGTTGCCGGCACTGCGCTTCAGGATGTGGTAGGTGGCGACGCATGTCGGTCCATATCTTGCCGTGAACAGGAGACGTACCTGGCGATTCGGCTGATTCGGGCGCGATTTGTTCCGGTCGCGTTCCCGAGGTTAAGGTTCGCGTATACCGCGTCACATTTTGAAACAGCTGTTGCTTGAACGCGGCCGGCGCGTGTGAGCGCAGCCGCAATCGAATCAGCACTGTTCGGAGCGTCGATGGTGCAAGGAATGTGTCGTTGCGTTTCAGCTGCGGATGGCTCAGCGCCTGGCCTCGCTACGAGGCTCAACCCGTCAAGCTTGCGGGGATCGGCCCTGAGCGAGCTCAGGGCGATCCGCTCGGCGCGATACGATCAATAAGACGAAGCAGAAGAGGTGCGCATGGCGGCGAAGGCCGGCTGCGAGCGTCGCCCGCTGCGGTCGTCAAAACGCGTGCGCGGAAAGCGCCAGCCGATCACGGTCGCCTCGAGGGCGCCGCCGGATTCCTTATTGTGCCATTTGCCATCGATGTAGAAACAGGGAAACGGCAGTTGATAGGTGCCGCTGTGATCTTCGCACAGCACCTCGACGCTTTGTCCCGGCGGCGGTTCTCCGCTGCCGTCAAATTGCGCCAGCCGTTTTTCGCGCGTAGCCATTCTGTGCATCTCCCTAAAAACGGGTCCCAGCGCCGAACCTCAATGCGCGATTGAGGTCTGAGTATGGTATCGTCGATAAATCAGCGCCAGTTCCACGCAAAATCATGTGTTTGGCGAGCCAATGAGGAAATTGTGATGAGGGTTTTCGTTGTCGTATCTGCGCTGACATTGTGGGCCACCGGCTGCATCGCACATGCGCAAGATATTCCGGGGATCGAGATCTGCACGGCGGAGAAGGCGATGGATCGCCGGACATCATGTCTGCAGAGCAATATCGATTTCCTGCAGAAGACGATGACGAAGCAGTCGCTCGCGCATCAACAGAAGCTCGACGCCGCGGATCGCCAGATCCAGGCGCTGAAGGCGGCGCTGATTTCGCAGCAGGGCGCGATCGAGGAGTTGAAGTCGGCGCAGGCCAAGCTTGCCGACGAATTGAAGAAGAAGGCCGATGCGCCGGCCGCGAAGGATGCAACGCCGGCCAAGCCGAGCGGAAAATAGTTGGGCACGCAGAGCAAGAACGATCAAGCCGACCGAATCGTCCTCACGCATGATCGGCGGCTTCGTCAGGAGGACGGACGTGCTCACCAGCCCGGCCCAGAAGGCGCTCTGGTATATCGAGAGTCATCTGTCGGCGCCGCTGTCACTGGACGATATCGCGGCCATGGCCGGTGTCTCGCGCTTCCACATCGTGCGCGCCTTCGCCGCCGCGACTGGCGTCTCGGTGATGCGCTACGTCAGGCTCCGCCGTCTCAGCGAGGCGGCGCGGGCGCTGGCCAGCGGCGCGCCTGATATTCTCGGTCTCGCTCTCGCAGCCGATTACGGTTCCCACGAAGCCTTCACACGTGCGTTCCGCGACCAGTTCGGCGTGACGCCCGAAAAGGTCCGCGCCAGCGCCAGCCTCGATGGTCTCGCACTGCAGGAACCGGTCTTGATGGATCAGACGCCGCTGAGTGATCTTGCCGCGCCGCGCTTCGTCGCCGCCGGGCCGCTGCTCGTCGCCGGCGTCGGCGATCGCTTCAGCGTCGACAACGGCGCCGGCATTCCGGCCTTGTGGCGCCGCTTTCACCAGCTTGTCGCCGATATCCCGGCGCGCCGCGGCACAGTGGCTTATGGCGCCTGCTGCAATGGCGACGATGCCGGCAATTTCGACTACATCGCCGGTGTCGAGGTGGCTGATTTTTCCGACCTGCCGCGCAGCTTCGGCTGCGTGCGGGTGCCGGCAGCGACGTTCGCCGTCTTCACGCACGCCGGTCATATCTCCTCCATCCGCCGCACCGTGCACACGATCTGGAATCGGTGGCTGCCGCAGTCGGGCTGTCAGGTCGCGGACGCCCCGAATTTCGAGCGCTACGATCAGCGCTTCGATCCGCGCAGTGGCGAGGGCGGCCTCGAGATCTGGCTGCCGGTGATCCGCTGAGCGCCGCGCGCGCTGGCCGACTTGCGTCGACACGCTGCGAGCCTGCGTTGGAGCAAGTCTGCCCTGCGGCGACGAAGCGCGCCGCTTGCTTGGCAAGATGCGGCGGCTTTGCGATAACGTCCTGCATAATAACAATGCGCCGCGGCGCGGCGTGACGAGCGGGAGGCCGTCCGATGTCCAACATGCGTGTGCTCGCCACCGATCTCGAATTCCCCGAAGGTCCCGTGGTGATGCCCGACGGCTCGGTGGTGCTGGTCGAGATCCGCGGCCGGCGCCTGACCCGGGTGTTTCCCGATGGCCGCAAGGAGGTCGTGGCGCAGATTCCGGGCGGGCCGAATGGCGCAGCGCTCGGGCCGGACGGCAAGATCTACATCTGCAACAATGGCGGCTTCTCCTGGATCCCGACCGGCACGATGATCATGCCTGGTCCGCAGCCCGAGGATTATCTCGGTGGCTCGATCCAGCGCGTCGATCTGCAGAGCGGCAAAATCGAGACCGTGGTGAGCCGCTGCGGCGAGCATGGGCTGCGCGGCCCCAACGACCTCGTGTTCGACCGCCACGGCGGGCTGTGGTTCTCCGATCTCGGCAAGCGCCGCGCGCGCGACATGGATGTCGGCGCCTTCTATTATCTCAAGCCCGGCATAAGTGAGATCGTCGAGGCCGTGCACGGCATCCTGCCGGCCAACGGCATCGGCCTGTCGCCGGACGAGAAGACCGTCTATATCGCGGAGACGCCGACGGCGCGGCTCTGGGCGTATGACCTTGCCGAGCCCGGCACGGTCAAGCCGCGCGAGGTGATCTATCGCGGCGAGCGCGGCCGTCCGATTGCCGGCCTGGGCGGCTACCAGATGTTCGATTCGCTCGCGGTGGAGGCCAACGGCAATGTCTGCGTGGCGACGCTGGTCTCCGGCTGCATCAGCGTGATCGCGCCGGACGGCACCCTGGTCGAGCAGGTGCCGACCGGCGACCGCGTCACCACCAACATCGCCTTCGGCGGCCCTGAGTTGAAGACCGCCTACATCACGCTGTCCGGAAAGGGCGAGCTGGTGGCGATGGACTGGCCGCGGCCGGGCCTGCCGCTGAATTTTCTGAACAAGTAACGCTTGGCATGATAGTGCCGTCATTGCGAGCGTCAGCGAAGCAATCCAGGAGCCCCGCACGCGACTCTGGATTGCTTCCGCCGTTGCCCTTCGGGCTATGGCGGACACGTCGTCGCTTGCGCTCCTCGCAATGACGGATTTTGCTGACATGCCCTTTCTCGAACCGGTCACCCTGCGCGGCCCACACGCCAGCCTCGTGCCGCTGTCGCCTGACCACCACGACGCGCTGGTCGAGGCCGTCAGCGACGGCGAATTGTGGAACCTGTGGTACACCGCGGTTCCGAAACCCGAGACCATGGCCAAGGAGATCGAGCGCCGGCTCGGCCTGTTCGCCACGGGAAGCATGCTGCCGTTCACGGTGCTCGACGCGGATGGCCGCGTGGCCGGGATGACCACTTACATGAATGTCGATGCCGCCAATCGCCGGGTGGAGATCGGCTCGACCTGGTATGCGAAGCGGGTGCAGCGCAGCGCGCTCAACACCCAATGCAAGCGGCTCTTGCTGGCGCATGCTTTCGAGGTGATGGACTGCATCGCGGTCGAGTTCCGGACGCATTTCTTCAACCATCAGAGCCGCCGCGCCATCGAGCGGCTCGGGGCCAAGCAGGACGGCATCCTGCGCAGCCACCAGATCGCGCCGAACGGCACGCTGCGGGATACCGTCGTCTACAGCATCATCGCCGCCGAATGGCCGACGGTGCGGGCCCATCTCGACTACCAATTGCATGACAAGCCGCGCTGATCGCGCTATGGCCGCTTGCCGCGCTGAGCGGCTGATGATGACGAGACCGGGACGACAGACGAGATGGATACGTTCGACTATGTGATCGTGGGCGCCGGCTCGGCCGGCTGCGTGCTGGCCAGCCGCCTCAGCGAGGACCCGTCGGTCACGGTATGCGTGCTGGAGGCGGGGCCGCGCGACTGGCACCCCTACATCCATCTGCCGGCCGGCTTCATCAAGACCTTCTACATGAAGAGCATCAATTGGGGCTACCAGCAGGAGCCGGGGCCCTACACCAATGGCCGCAGCATCTATGCGCCGCGCGGCAAGACGCTCGGCGGCTCGTCCTCGATCAACGGCCATGTCTACAACCGCGGCCAGCGTCAGGATTTCGACACCTGGGCGCAGATGGGCAATCGCGGCTGGAGCTATTCCGACGTGCTGCCGCACTTCAAGCGGATGGAGAAACGCATCGGCGCCGGCGACGAGCAATATCGCGGCCGCGACGGCAGCCTGCACGTGACCACGATGGAGTGGAAGGACACGCTGTGCGAGGCCTTCATGGATGGCGCTGTGTCGCTCGGCATCCCCCGCAACCCCGATTATAACGGCGCCATCCAGGAGGGCGTGTCCTACGTCCAGCGCACCATCCAGAACGGCCGCCGCGTCTCCTCCGCGACGGCGTTCCTGCGTCCGGCCAGCAAGCGGCCGAATGTCGAGATCCGCACCCACGCCCATGCCACCGGCGTGATGCTCGAGGGCAAGCGCGCGGTCGGTGTGCGCTATAGCCGCGGCGGGCGTGGCGGCGTGCCGGTCGAGGTGCGCGCGCGGAAAGAGGTGATCCTGTGCGGCGGCGCGTACAACTCACCGCAGTTGCTGCAGCTGTCCGGCATCGGCGCGCCGGAGCTGTTGCAGGAGCACGGCATCGAGGTGCGCCATGCGCTCCGAAGCGTCGGCGAAGGCCTGCAGGATCATTATGCGCCGCGCACGGTGGCGCGGGTCAAGAACATCAAGACCATCAACGAACTCGCGCGCGGCCTCAATTTGTGGGGCGAGGCGCTGAAATGGGCGCTGACGCGGCGGGGCATTCTGTCGCTGTCGCCGACCATGGTCTATTGCTTCTGGCACTCCGGCGAGACCGCCGAGAGCTCCGATCTGCAGCTCACCTTCACGCCGGCGAGCTACAAAGAGGGCGTGCAGGGCCAGCTCGAGGACGAGCCCGGCATGACCGTCGCCTCGTGGCAGCAGCGCCCGGAGAGCCGCGGCTATGTGCGGATCCGCTCTGCCGATCCGTTCGCCCAGCCGATCATCCAGACCAACTATCTGACCGCCGAGCTCGACCGCCGCGTCATCGTCGCCGGCATGAAGCTGGCGCGCCGGCTGCTGGCGTCGGCCCCGCTCGCGCCGTACTACGCCTATGAGGACTTCCCCGGACCCAAGGTGCAAAGCGACGACGAACTCCTCGCCGCCGCGATCCAGCGCGCCACCACCACTTTCCATCCCGGCTGCTCCTGCCGCATGGGGCCTGCGGAGGCCACCTGGGCCACGGTCGACGACCAGCTCCGCGTCCACGGCCTGCAGGGCCTGCGCGTCGCCGACGCCTCCATCATGCCGCGCATGATCTCCGCCAACCTGAATGCGGCGACATTGATGATCGGCGACAAGGCGGCGGATCTGATCCTGGGCAAGGCCGACGCGGGGGAGAGGCTGTCGGCGTAGTTGGGCGCCCCACACTCTGCACTTGCTTGGAGTCGAGCTCACTGCACGTGCGGCAGGCGGCGGTCACGCGCGGCGTGCGCAAACTACTTCACAAGTCTGAAGCGCCCGCCCTCGACCTTGATCAGGAATGCCGAGCGTTCGTCATAGCCGTTGTGGTCGGTCGGGCTCATGTTGGAGAGGCCGTTGTTGAGATAGACGTCCTTGCCGCGCTCCAGCTCGTCGCGCAGGGCGGCGCGGAAGTCCGCGGTGCCGGGCCTGGCGGCCTTCAGCGCGCCGGGGATCGCGCCCTTGAGCAGCGTCACCGTGTCCCACAGATGCGCGGCAAAGATGTTCGGCCTGTCGCCATTGGCGGCCTGGTAGGCGGCGACGAACGCATCGTTGGCGCGGCGGAACGGATCCTCGGCGGCGAGATCGTCGGCGATCGAGAACGCCTCGCCGGCGAAGATCGCGCCCTCGACATTCTCTTTGCCGAGCTTGATGAACTCCTGCGTCGCCACGCCATGGGTCTGGAAGATCTTGCCGGCATAGCCGCGTTCGCGCAGCGCCTGCTGCGGCAGCACGGCCGGCGTGCCGGCGGAGGCAATGAACACCGCGTCCGGATTGGTGGCGATCACCTTGAGCGCCTGGCCCATCGCGCTGGTGTCGCCGCGCGCATAGACCTCGTGGGTGGTCACGGTGAGGCCGAGCTTCGGCGCGAGCTTCGTGACCTCCTGATAGTAGCCCTCGCCATAGCCGTCGGAGACGCCGATGAAGCCGAGCGTCTTCACCCCGCTCTTGGCGATGTATTTGAGCATCGCCGCCGCCATGATGTCGTCATTGGGCACGACCTTGAACGCCCATTTGCGCTTGTCGTCCATCGGCTGCACGATTGCGGTCGAGGCCGCCAGCGACAGCAGCGGCGTCCTGCTTTCCAGCGCGACGTCGAGCATCGGCATGGTGACCGGGGTCAGCGACGAGCCGATGATGACGTCGACGCCATCCTGGATGACCAGGCGCCGCGCGTTCTGCAGGCCCTTGACGCTGTCGGACTCGTCGTCGAGCGCGATGTAGACGATCTTCTCGCCGCCGATCTCTTTCGGCAGCGCGGCGACCGCCTTGATCTGCGGCTGTCCCAGCGCCGAGCCGGGCCCGGTCGCGGACACCACGATACCGACCTTGATGTCGGCCCGCGCCGGCGCGGCGAGCATCATCGTCAAGGCCATGCCCAGCACAGCGACAGCGGCTCTCATCGTGTTTCCTCCCCGTTCGGCGTGTCCGGCACGTTGCTTGGCCGAGACTTCGAGCTCCGCAGCCTAGCCGCGGGGCCGTCCCGCGTCTGTCCCCATGGTTGGTGACGGCGGCCGGCGCTTCCCGGCGCGGCGGGTTGCTGCTAGGCTCGAACAAACAGAACATCCGGGAGGAACAGCATGGAGGCCATCAGGCCCGGTGTCGATGCGACGGGCGCCGTCAGCGCCATGGTGCTCGCCATCGGCCAGCCGTCGTTTCCAGACGTCCTGATCGACAGCCTGCGCACGATCGCCGGCGTCGGCCATTGCATGGTGTTCACCTTTGCCGACCAGCGCTCGGCGCGCTGCCTGCTCAGCACCGGCAACATCGCGATCGGACCCGACCTCGGCGCCGCCTATTCGGAGCATTTCCACACCGCCGATCCGAACCGCGAGGCGATCTTCCAGCGCGCGAAAGCTCAACACATCCTGCTGCCGAACTTCGCGCGCCGGATGTATCCGCGCGGCTATCGCAAACTGTTCTTCGAGGATTCCGAGATCGTCGACAAGGCGGCCACCGCGATCTGGGTCGGCGATCACTGCACCTATGTGAACTTCTACCGCACGGCGGCGCAGGGCGGCTTTGCCGCCGACGAGCGGCAGCGCATCACGGCGGTCGCCCCGGTCGTCGCCGCCATCGTCGCGCGCCATTGCCAGGAGCACGCCGCCGTCGCGGACCCGGCCGACAAGCTCGCCTCGCTGTTTGCTGCCGGCGGGCCGCTATCGGTGCTGACGGCGCGCGAGAAGGACGTCTGCCGCCGCATCCTGGACGGCTTCAGCTCGGAGGCGATCGCCGGAGAGCTGGGCATCGCCCTGAACTCGGTCTTCACCTACCGCAAGCGCGCCTATGAGAAGCTCGGCATCGCCTCGCAGAACGAGCTGTTCGCGATTGCGCTGCGGCTGATGACCGCGCCACGGCCGCTGAACTGAACGCCGCTGCAGGCTGTCACCCATCACCGGGACAGACGCCGCCTGCGCGCGCGGCTAGCTTGCCCTTGTCTGACCGGAGGCCGAGCGTGAGCACCGCACCGCATTTCGACATCGATCCCGCCGCGTTCTGGGCCGACCCCTATCCGGCCCTGGCGCGGATGCGCCGGGAGGCGCCGATCGCCTTCGTGCCGCAGCTTGGCAGCACGCTGCTGTGTCGGCGCGACGACATCTTCGTCTCGGAAAAGCAGATCGAGGTGTTCAGCTCGCATCAGCCGCAGGGGCTGATGAACCGGCTGATGGGCCACAACATGATGCGCAAGGATGGCGCCGCGCATTTGGCCGAACGTCAGGCGATCGCGCCCGCGGTGTCGCCACGCGCCGTGCGGGTGCACTGGCTGACACAGTTCCAGGCCCATGCCGACCGGCTGATCGACGCGCTCGACCCCGCCGCCGACGTCGACCTCGTCCGCGACTTTGCGTTGCCGTTCTCGGCCGAGTGCCTGAAGCTGATCACCGGCCTCACCAACATGCGCTTCGAGGACATGAATGCCTGGTCGCAGGCGATGATCGACGGTATCGCCAACTACACCGGCGACCCCGCGGTCGAGGCGCGCTGCAATGCCGCCACGGCCGGCATCGATGCCGCGATCGACGATATGCTGCCGGTGCTGGAGAAGACCCCCAACCAGAGCCTGCTCGGCGTGATGCTCGCTGCGGGCATGCCGAGGGACAGCATCCGCGCCAACATCAAGCTCGCCATTTCTGGCGGCCAGAACGAGCCGCGCGACGCGATCGCCGGCACGGTCTGGGCGCTGCTGACTCATCCCGAGCAACTGGCGCTGGCTGTCCATGGCGAGGTGCGCTGGCTGCAGGTGTTCGAGGAATATGCGCGCTGGATCTCGCCGATCGGCATGTCGCCGCGGCGCATCGCCAAACCCTGGACCATCCGCGATGTCGCGTTCGCGCCGGAAGAGCGGGTGTTTCTGATGTTCGGCTCCGCCAACCGCGACGAGGCGCATTTCACCGCCCCCGATCGCTTCGACATCCGCCGCGATGTCTCCAAGAGCATCGCCTTCGGCGCCGGCCCGCATTTCTGCGCCGGTGCTTGGGCGTCGCGCGCGATGATCGCCGACGTCGCGCTGCCGACCCTGTTCAGGCGGCTGAACAACCTGCGGCTCCGCGACGACGAGCCCGTGCGCATCGGCGGCTGGGCCTTCCGCGGCCTGCTCAATCTGCCGGTGAAGTGGGAGGCGACGCAGGATTGATCCTCGCCGCCGTCCCGGCCGGGGAACGCAATGGTCTGGCTTCCTTTACGCCCGGCCTGCGGCGATCGCCTGCGCCTCGGCGGCGGCGCGCTGCATGCTGGATGACATCTCGCCGGTGACGGTGCTCTGCTCCTCGACGGCGGCGGCGGTCGAGGTGACATATTCGCTGACGTTCTGGATCTCGGCCTTGATTGCGTTCAGCGCGTTCACGACCTCGCTGGAAATTCCGTTCAGCCCGGCGATCTCTGCGCCGATCTTGTCGGTGGCGGCCTTGGCCTGCGTGGCCAGATTCTTCACCTCCGAGGCCACCACGGCAAAGCCGCGGCCGGCATCGCCCGCGCGCGCCGATTCGATCGTCGCATTGAGCGCCAGCAGATTGATCTGCCCGGTGATGTTGCCGATCAGTTCGACGATTCCGCTCATCGCCTGTGTCGCCTCGCTCAGGCGTTTGGCCTGGGAGTCGGCGGAGGCGACCCGGTCAGCGGCTCCAATCGCGGTCTCGCGCGATTTCGTCATGGCTTCCGAGATTTCGCGCACTGAGGCATTCAGCTCCTCGGCACCGGCGGCGACCGACTCCATCATGCCGCGGACACGCTCATTGCCCATCCGCACTAGCACCTGCCTGGTGACATCGGTGGCGTATTTCACGACCTTGAACGGTCTGCCATTAAGGTCGAGGATGGGATTGTAGGAAGCCTGAATCCAGACCTCGCGACCGCCTTTGCCGATCCGCTTATATTCTGCCGCCTGATATTCTCCGCGGTTCAGGGCGGCCCAGAAATTGCGATAGGCCTGGCTGTCCCGCTCCGACGGATCGACGAACATCGAATGATTGCGGCCCTTGATCTCGGACAGCGTATAGCCGAGCGCCTGCAGGAAATTGTCGTTGGCGTTGATGACGGTGCCGTCGAGCTCGAACTCGATCACGGCCTGCGATTTGCCGATGGCGGCGATCTGTCCGGCGAGATCGGCATTCCGGAGCTTCTGGGCGGTCACGTCGGTGGCGAACTTGACGACCTTGAAGGGCTTTCCGTTCTGGTCGAACACCGGATTATAGGACGCCTGGATCCAGACCTCCTTACCGCCCTTGCCGATCCGCTTGTATTCCGCAGCCTGGTATTCGCCACGGTTCAGCTTGGCCCAGAACTCGCGATAGGCGGCACTGTCGCGCTCCTCCGGCGCAACGAATATGCTGTGATGCTTGCCTTGAATCTCCGGCAGGCTGTAGCCCAGCGCATTCAAAAAATTGTCGTTGGCGGTCACGATGGTGCCGTCCATGTTGAATTCGATCACGGCCTGCGATCGGCTGATGGCCGCGACCTGGGCGCCAAAGTCGAGGTTCTGCAGCCGCACGCTGGCGTCGGACCATTCGACGACGGTTCCGGCGCGGGTTCCATCCGGGTGTCTCAGCGGCTGCGCGATCAGATCGAACATCCATTTGCCGATCTTGATCGTGGCCCGGTGCTCGGAGGCGAGCGCCTGCAACATGTGCCGCTGGTGCGAAGGGTCCTTGTGGAACACGTCGATATTGGTGCCGATGAGACCGTCGACACGGAAGTTCGGCAGCTGCGTCTTGAGATCGGCCTCGGCTTCGCGCAACAGTTCCATCACCGCCTCGTTCATGTAGACGATGTTGAGCTTGTCGTCAGCGACCATCACCTTTGCGGTGATTGCGTTTGCGGCGAGGGCGGCCAGGGCTGCAGCGTTGTTCTTGCGGCCGAACATGGGTGTCTCCTGTGACAACGATCACGTCAGCGATGTGCAGGTGCTCGAGGATCACGACGGTGCTGTAATCCGGAGACGCGCTGACAGCGATCGCTTCTGAAAGCGATGCCCCCGTAAAATCCCGGGGCTTTGTTTCAATCTAGCAGGTCTTCAGTAAGATTCGGTTAGGCGGCAATGTGCAGCGGCTGTTCTGATTGTGCAGGAATGATCTCGTCGCGTCCGCCTGGAGTGATCACGTGTCGCAGGGCCGAATTGCCTTGGATCAAGATCGAGAGGCTCCTCGCCGCTAGGCTCAATCGAATTTGGATGCTATCGGCTTCGATATGCCAGGGAAGGACATTGCCGAAATCATCGCGATTCCGCGGCTGTTTCTGGATAGCCTCGGTATCGGCATCTCGGTCGTCGACAGTGCGACGGGACATATCCGGTTTGCCAATGCGGAATGCTGCCGGATCGTCGGATACACGCTGGAGCAGCTCAGGACCGGCGGGCTGACCTTCTTCGAGCTGACGCATCCGGAGGACCGGGAGCGCAACCGGCTGCAACACGAAAGACTGCTCGCAGGCGAGGTTGCGACCTATCAGCTCGACAAGCGCTACCTCCGACAGGACGGAAGCGTCGTGTGGGCGCGCGTGATCGTCAATCCCATCCAGGACGCTGCGGACAATGTGAGATGGTTCTGCGCCGTGGTCGAAGATATCACGGCGACCAGGATCCTGGAGGAGCAGCTTGCCGCCGCGGAGAAGCTGGCAGGGCTGTCGACGTTCAACCTGATCGTCGAGGCAGACGACTCCAAGGGAGAGTTTCCGCCGACGTCGTTATCGTCGCTGAGCGGCATGTTGTGCCACGTGCATCCCGAGGACCGGAACGGGCTCGAGCAGGCCATCCATCGTGCCATCTCGAAGCGAACCGGCTACACGCGCGACTACCGGGTGCTTGGTGAAGACGGAACGATGCGCTGGGTCCGTGGCATGGGGACCTGTGTCTACAGCCCGTCGGACGGACGAACGCACTTGGTCGGCTCGACCATCGACGTCACCGCGGATCACCTCGCGCGTGACAGCGACATTCCCATGCCTATTCGCAGGATCCTGGAGCACATCGAGTCGAACTGGAGTCAGAAGATATCGATCGAGCAGCTCGCGACTCGTTACGGCGTCAGCCCTCGCACGGTCTACCAGCACTTTGCGAAGAGCGGCATTTCGTTGGCCGAGAAGATCAAGCTGACGCGCCTCCAACACGCGCGCCGCATGTTGTACGACGCGAAAGCGGGTGACACGGTGACGTCGATCGCCCTGCGATGCGGCTTCAGCAATCCGGGGCATTTCGCCAGGGAGTATCGAAAGATCTATGGTGAGACGCCATCGGAAAGTCTGCGGCGGGCGTCATTGCCGCCGGTGGCGCGGAGTGAAGCCGCATCTGCTTCGCCCAGCCGCTAGGCGCCAGGCCATCGTCGCTGCTCCCGATGTTGGCGGTGTGCGGGCGTGAAGCGCCCGACGGGCAATCTCCGCATGCGGGTCATGCGCGAAATGCCCGTCGAGTTAGTTTGCCGCGGTCGAGTCCGCTTGTGCTGTCGGGCAAATCGGGCTGATGGTCTTGCCCAACCCGCCTCGAGCAGAGGGACGGACGCGTCGTCACGAACGTGGAGGTGGGCTGCGATGGACGTGACGGCTGCGCCGGACGAGCGCAGGCGTGACGGACGGCAAAGTCGTATGGGTGCGCCCCGAAGGCGCATCTTATCAGTGGAGGCAGGTTCCACACGGACAATTGTCGATTGGTCGGTTAGCTGACGAGCGGTTCAACCGGGCGACTGGTGGGACCGGAGCCTCGTGACGAAGGCCGCGACATGGCGGCTGAGATCCCGTGGGCCGTAACGCGAGTAAAGCCTGAGCAGGCCTCGAATGTAGCGATGCGAACGCCGACCCTCCCCACACGAGGGGAAGGCAGCACGAACAGGCAAGCAATCGACGCGCGCTCCTGTTCGGTTCGCCGGGATAACCCGTACATACGGTGGTGTGGGAGGGGCGGAGTCGCGAGACTCCCCCTATCCCGATTCAGCCGAGGTCCGGCTCTCCCCACGCCCTCTCATTGGTCAGGAGGGCAAGATCGCGGCATCACCCGGGCATCACATGTCGCGGCACGAAAGACGCTTGTCTCTCACACGTGATGATGAGGCCGAAGGTGCCGATCATTTGCTCCGCTGTCGTCCGCGCGCTGCGCGCTTGTCCGGGGCGACAGCGCGTGTATGGCGCTTGCCGTGACAGACCGAACTCCACTTCATCGACGCCTACGCTTCCAGCGCCGTGCGGATCATGCGCGCGAGATCGGCGCTGAGATACGGCTTGGCGAGCAGCAGCACGTCGGCATCGAGACGCCCGTGATGCACGATCGCATTTTCCGTGTAGCCCGACGTGTACAGCACCTTCAGCCCGGGCCGCCGCTTCTCGGCCTCGAGCGCGAGCTGGCGGCCGTTCATGCCGCCGGGTATGATCACGTCGGTGAACAAGAGGTCGATGCGCTCGGGATTGTCGATCAGCGCAAGGCCTTCCACGGCATTGCTGGCCGAAAGGGTGCGATAGCCCAGCCGCCGCACCTGCGCGACGACATAGTCGCGCACCAATGCGTCGTCCTCGACCACCAGGATGGTCTCGTCGCCCCGCGCGACGGCGGGCCGTCCGGTGTCGGCCACCGGCAGCACGGGCGCCTCGGCCGCCCGCGGCAGATAGAGCTTGACGGTCGTGCCATGGTCCGGCTCGCTGTAGATCTTGACGTGACCGTTGGACTGTTTGACGAAGCCGTACACCATGCTGAGCCCGAGGCCCGATCCCTTGCCCGCGTCCTTGGTGGTGAAGAACGGCTCGAACACCTTGTCCATCAGCGCCGGCGGAATGCCCTGGCCGGTGTCGCTGACCGCGATCATCACGTAGTTCCCGGGCTTCACGTCGTTGTTGAGACGGGCATAGTCCTCGTCCAGGACGACGTTCTTGGTTTCCAAGGTCAGCTTGCCGCCATCGGGCATGGCATCGCGCGCATTCAGCGCGAGATTGAGAATCGCGGTGGAGAGCTGGCTCGGGTCGATCAGCGCCGGGGCGCTGTCATGCGCCAGCATGGATTCGATTTCGATCTGCTCGCCAAGGGTCGGACGCAGCAGGCGGGCGGCGTCGACCACCAGCGCATTGATGTCGGTTGCCCGCGGCTGCAGCGGCTGCCGGCGCGAGAATGCCAGGAGATGCCGGGTGAGGTCGGCGCCGCGCTCGGCGGCGGCGCTGATCATGTTGGCGATGCTGGCGAGCTGCGGCCGGTCCTTGACCGCATCGGCGAGAATCTCGATCGTCCCGGTGATGACGGTCAGGATATTGTTGAAATCGTGCGCCACCCCACCGGTGAGCTGGCCGATCGCCTCCATCTTCTGCGCCTGGCGGACCTGGGCCTCGTTGGCCTCGATTTCCTGGAAACGCCGCACCATCGCCTCGGCGGCGCGGCGCTGCCGGATCTCTTCTTCGAGCTGGTCATAGGCCTTTTGCAACGTGATGCGGGTCGGCAGCACCAGCAATTGCGGCAACATCTTGAGCATCGTGGCGATGACGCCGAACGACATCAGCGCCTGCAGCGCATCGACCGCGGTCTCCACGGGCGACACCGGGACCCACAGGCCGACAAGGGCCACCAGCCGGCCAACACCGCAGATCGCCGCGTAGCCGGCGAGGCCGGCGACGACGATCCGGAACATCACATCGCGCCAGCGCCGCCACACGAACAGGCCGATCACGAAGGCGATGGTGAAGAAGGTGCAGGCGATGACGGCATGGGAGAAGGCTTGCAGCCAGATCGATCCCGGTTCGCCCAGTACGCGCGCCGTCAGCGGCGTGAACGTCGGCATGTGCAGACCATCCTCAACAAAGCAGGGCGCCGAACCGCTCGCCAACCGGGCTCGTCACCGCCCCAAACCAAACGGATCATTCAGCTTTTCGGCTCTGGCGCAAGGGCAATGGCGGGGGGTGGACGACGGCCGGCCAGGCCGCGGCAGGCAAGGGCGAGCGCCGCTCCCGCAGCAACTGTCAAAACCCTGCAACACATCCTTAACCAAGCGGTCACGCCGCTGTTAACGCGCCGACCTAAGTCGCTCGACATCGTCATCACCAGGGGAGTGAACGAGATGTCGAACACGATCGCGCATAACCGGCGCGAGTTCTTGCGGCTGCTGGGTGCGTCGGCCGCCACTGCGGCGCTCAGCCAGAGCATCGAGCGGGCCCATGCCATTCCGGCCTTCAATCGCCATGGCAGCATCGAGGACGTCAAGCACATCGTGGTGCTGATGCAGGAGAACCGCGCGTTCGACCATTATTTCGGCGCGATGCGTGGCGTGCGTGGCTTCAACGATCCGCGCGCCGTCAAGCTGCCGAATGGCAATCCGGTCTGGCAGCAGCCGAACGGCACCGGATCGGTCATGCCGTTCCGGGTCGACAATGCCGGTTCGGTCTATGTCGAGGACGTCGCCCATGGCTGGAACGACGGCCAGAAGGCCTGGAACAACGGCAATTACGACAAGTGGATCGCCAATAAGGGCACCACGACGATGACCTGCATGAACCGGCAGGATCTGCCCTGGCACTACGCACTCGCCGACGCATTCACGATCTGCGATCAGTATTTCTGCTCGGTGATGGGACCGACCGATCCGAACCGCTATTATTTGTGGACCGGCTGGGACGGCAATGACGGCAAGAATGGCGGTCCGGTCATCACCAATGCCGAGGCGGGTTACGACTGGACCACGTTCCCGGAGCGGCTCGAGAAGGCCGGCATCTCCTGGAAGGTCTATCAGGACATCGGCACGGGGCTGGATGCCGCCGGCTCCTGGGGCTGGACGGCGAATCCGTGGATCGGCAATTACGGCGACAATTCGCTGCTGTACTTCCACCAATATCAGAACGCGCAGCCGGGCAGCCCGCTGTATGAGAAGGCGCTGCGTGGCAGCAACATCGCCAAGGGCGGCACGTTCGAGAATCTGTTCGACGGGCTGCGCAACGATGTGCGCAACGGCACGCTGCCGCAGGTGTCGTGGATCGCAGCCCCCGAGGCGTTCAGCGAGCATCCGAACTGGCTGCCGGGGCCGGGCGCCTGGTACATTTCCAAGGTGCTGGACATCCTGACCTCGAATCCGGAGCTGTGGAGCAAGACCGTGCTGCTCATCAACTACGATGAGGGCGGCGGCTTCTTCGATCACGTCGTCGGTCCGTATCCGGCGATGTCGCAGGCCTGGGGACAGTCGACCGTCGACGTCAGCACCGATCTGTTCGCCGGTGACGGCAGTCATGTCGCGGGTCCCTACGGCCTGGGCGTGCGTGTGCCGATGATGGTGGTGTCGCCGTGGTCGCGCGGTGGCTATGTGTGCTCGCAGGTGTTCGACCACACCTCGGTGATCCGCTTCATCGAGCGCCGCTTCCATCACAAGGCGCGCGATCTGTTCGAGACCAACATCCCGGCGTGGCGCCGCGCCGTCTGCGGCGATCTCACCTCGGCATTCAACTTCACCTCGCCGAACGAGGGCCTCGCGCCGCTGCCGAGCACGGCCGGCTACAAGCCGCCGGTGGCCGACATCACCTCGGGCACCCGCTTCGACGACTATCACCCGGTGCCGCCGGCCAAGCAGGCGCTGCCGCAGCAGGAGCCTGGCATTCGCCCGGCGCGCCCACTGCCTTACGATCTCCGTGTCGACGGCGATGCCGACGCGGCGCAGAAGAAGTTCGGAATCCGCTTCGTCAATCCGGGGCAGGCGGGCGTCTGCTTCCAGGTCCGCTCCGGCAACACCGCGACCGGTCCGTGGAGCTACACGGTCGAGGCCGGCAAGTCGCTGTATGGCGTCTGGGACCTCGCGGCGAGCGCCGGACAGTATGACCTGTCGGTGTACGGGCCGAACGGCTTCTTCCGCCACTTCAAGGGCGGTGTTGCCAGCACGGCCGCGCTGGTTGATGTCGACACCGTTCATCTCTGCGATTGGGAGTATGGTGACGGCGCCCGCAGCCTGGCGATCGCGCTGACCAACAAGGGCGCGAGCTGCGTGGTGACGCTGACCGACAATTACACCGGACGCAGCGAACGGCACCGCCTGCAGCGTGGCCAGCGGCTGGAGACGCAGATCGGTCTGCACCAGACCCATGGCTGGTATGACCTTGCGGTGACCACCGACAGCGATGCCAACTTCAACTGGCAGCTCGCGGGTCACGTCGAGAATGGCCGCCCGAGCATCAGCGATCCGGCGATGGGCCGGATCGCCGCGACCTGATCGGCGACGACATCGGGATGCGCCCGGAGCGATCCGGGCGCATCCTCACGACGAGGCGACGAGGCCTTCGGCGGCCGGATCGTCGGCGGCATTGGGATCGCCGGGCGCTGTTGCCCAGGCGAGCTCGACCAGAGTGACGATGCGGCGGCCGGCGCCGTCGAGCTGGCAGACGATGAGGCCCTGGTCCTCGATATAGGTCAGCAGGCGCTGGGCCCGGCGCAGCGAATGCGAGCCATAGGCGCGGGCGATCGCCGCGTCGCTCGGGCACGGGCGGCCGTCCTTGGCAGCGCGGGCGATCATCATGAACACGCCCTGCATGTCCTCAGGCAGCAGCGAGGCGCGCAAGGTGACGTCCTGCCAGCCGGCGTCGTCGGCCGTTTCGTCGCCGCCGAGGCCGGCGCGGGCGCGGGTCAGCATGCGGCGGAAGTCATTGAGATCGGGCACGGCGGTGCCGAGTCCCTCGATGCGGCAGCGGACGACGAATTCCTGGTAGAGTACGCCGACGGCGCGGAAGCCGGCGTCGGGCTCGGCCAGCACCGCGCGCAGCACGCGCTCGACGCGGGCCCGGCGCTCGGCGAGCTCCTCCTCGCTGACCTCCGGGGCCGGCGGCTCGGGCCGGAACTCGAGCGCGGCGGACTTCGCCGCGATCAGCTGGTCGAGCAGCTCGGGCTGCGGCTTGCGCTGCGGACGCGCGGTGGTCTCGGGCGGCGGCGCCGCCAGGATGACGGCGCGGGCGTCCTCGAGCGAGGCCTCCGGCAGCGGCGTCAGCCGCGGCGTCGCGTTGCGCGGCTTGGTCTCGGTCGGGCCGATGCGCAGGCCGAGCGGCCGGCGTGACAGTGCGGGACCGAGCGCCATGAACTGGCCGCGCTCGAGGTCGCGGAACGCCTCGGCCTGGCGCCGCTCCATGCCGAGCAGGTCGGCGGCGCGGGCCATGTCGATGTCGAGGAAGGTGCGGCCCATCAGGAAGTTCGAAGCCTCGGCCGCGACGTTCTTGGCGAGCTTGGCCAGCCGCTGCGTCGCGATCACCCCGGCCAGCCCGCGTTTGCGGCCGCGGCACATCAGGTTGGTCATGGCGCCGAGCGAGGCCTTGCGCGCCTCGTCGGAGACCTCGCCGGCCACCGCGGGGGCGAACAGCTGGGCTTCGTCGACGACGACCAGCATCGGGTACCAATGGTCCCGACCGATCTCGAACAGGCCGTTGAGGAAGGCCGCAGCGCGCCGCATCTGGTTTTCCGCGTCAAGACCTTCGAGGTTGAGCACGGTCGAGACGCGATGAATGCGAGCCCGCTCGCCGGCCACCTGCAGCGCGCGCTCGGTGTGGTCCTCGGCCTCGATCACGAGATGGCCGAAGCGCTCGGCCAAGGTGACGAAATCGCCTTCGGGATCGATGATGGTCTGCTGCACCCAGGGCGCGCTCTGTTCCAGCAACCGGCGCAGCAGGTGCGACTTGCCGGAGCCGGAATTGCCTTGGACGAGGAGGCGGGTCGCCAGCAGTTCCTCGAGGTCCAGGGCGGCAGGCGATCCCGCCGCCGTCTGCCCCATCTCGATCGCAATGGTCATGTGCCCCGACTCAAACGCGCATCTCGCGGACCGGCCGCATAACAAGCCCGAGCCAGCCCGTCGAGCCGCAGCAGCGGGTTGTCCCGTATTCGATGGTGCCTGTGGATGGTTCCCGAACCGGGAACTTCTTGAAGCCGAGCGAGTTCGATGATGAACGGATTGTTGGTGGCGGAGAGCGCCCGCTTGGCGTGCTGCTGCGGTTCGCGCTACGCTGCGGCTGAAAGGGGCACCGTGTGAACGAGCATCCGGGCGCCGGGCGCGCCGCGTTTCGGCCGAGCGTGCCCGGAGCAGATTTCCTTCAGGGAGGCGGCGAGATGGGCGCGCTGATGCGCGTCCATGACTGGTCCCGAACGCCGCTCGGCCTGCCGGAGTTCTGGCCCCAATCGCTGCGGACCACCGTCAGCACCTGCCTCGACTGTGCGTTTCCGATCCTGATCTGGTGGGGACCCGAGCTCGTCATGCTCTACAACGACGAGTACCGTCCGATCCTCGGCTCGCAGAAACATCCCGCCGCGCTCGGCGCTCCCGGCCGTGCGGTATGGCCCGAGATCTGGGAGGTCATCGGCCCGATGCTGCGGCAGGTGATCGCCCGCGGCGAGGCGACCCGCTCGCGCGATTTGCCGCTGTTCATGGACCGCCACGGCTACCTCGAGGAGACCTACTTCTCGTTCTCTTATTCGCCGATTCGCGATGAGAGCGGCGGCGTCGGTGGGATTTTCACGCCGGTCATCGAGACCACCGCCAAAGTGGTGGGCGAGCGCCGCATGCGGACCTTGCGCGACCTGGCAGCACGCGGGCGCGCCGACAGCCTGCAAGAGGCCGGTCAAGGGGTCGCCGAGGTTCTTGCGGAGAACCGGCATGATGTCCCCTTTGCGCTGATCTATCAGCCGAGCGAGGATGGACACTCTGCGCGGCTGCTCGGCGCCGCCGGCGTGCAGCCCGGCAGCAGCATGGCTCCGTGGCAGATTGATCTCGCGGCCGCAGACGGCTCGCCATGGCCGATCCGCGCCGCCTTGGGCGCCGCGGCGCCGATCCGCGTCGCGCTCGATCATGCGACCATGTCTGTCCCCGCCGGCGTCTGGCCAGAGCCGCCGCAACTGGCGCTTGCCTTGCCGGTCGCGACCGGGCGCGAGCGCGCCACCGCGGTTCTGATCTGCGGCGTCAATCCGCGCCGTGCGCTCGACGCCGAGCATCAGAGCTTCTTTGAGTTGATGGCCACGCAGCTCGCCAGCTCGTTTGCCGAGACGCTCGCCTACGAAGAGGAGCGGCGTCGCGCGAAGGCGCTCGCCGAGATCGATCGGGCGAAGACCGAGTTCTTTGCCAATGTCAGCCACGAGTTTCGCACCCCGCTGACGCTGATGCTGGGGCCGCTCGAGGATGTCCTGACGCGATCCCCGGCACTCTCGCTGGAGGATCGAGAGCGACTGGAGGTCGCTCAGCGTAATGCGCTGCGCCTGCTCAAGCTGGTCAACACGCTGTTGGATTTCTCCCGTATCGAGGCCGGCCGAGCGCAGGGAGCCTATGCGCCGACCGACCTCGCACGCTTGACTGCCGATCTGGCCGGCGTGTTCCGCTCGGCGGTCGAGAGCGCTGGCCTGAAGCTGATCGTCGATTGTCCGCCATTGCCGGAGCCGGCCTATGTCGATCGGGAGATGTGGGAGAAGATTGTCCTCAATCTGCTCTCTAACGCGTTCAAGTTCACCTCTTCAGGCGAGATCGAGGTCAGGCTGATTGTTTCCCAAGGCAATTTCGAGCTCAGCATCCGGGACACCGGGACCGGGATTCCGCAAGATGAGCTGCCGAAGCTGTTCGAGCGCTTCCATCGTGTCGCGGATGCCCGCGGCCGCACGCATGAAGGATCGGGGATCGGCCTCGCGCTGGTGCAGGAGCTCGCAAGATTGCATGCCGGGTCGGTCGATGTGACGAGTTCGCTCGGGCAGGGCAGCACGTTCACGGTCCGCATCCCCCGCGGTAAGAGTCATCTGCCGGCCGAACAGATCAAGGCGGCGCCGAACACCGGGCCGCTCGGCGCGCAGCCATTCATCGAGGAGGCCTTGCGCTGGCTGCCGGATGCGTCGCCCCTCGAGGCTCATGTCGTTGCCGATGTCGTCCAGAATGTGCCCTTGCAGGACCGCACCGGGGCTCGCGCACGCATTCTTCTCGCCGACGACAATGCCGATATGCGGGACTACGTTCGCCGGCTGCTCGAAGCGCGTTACGAGGTCGAGACGGTCGGGGACGGCGAGGCGGCGCTTGCCGCCATGGCCCGCGCCAAGCCTGATCTCGTTCTGTCGGATGTGATGATGCGGCGGATCGATGGCATGCAACTGCTCGCTCGCGTGCGCGCCGATCCCAAGGTCAGCACCGTTCCGATCATCTTGTTGTCCGCGCGCGCGGGCGAAGAGAGCCGCGTCGAGGGCATGCAGGCCGGCGCGGACGATTATCTGATCAAACCGTTCAGCGCCAGCGAGCTCCTCGCCCGCGTCGAGGCGCATCTCAAGATGACGCAGCTTCGCGCCGAGGCGACTGAAAGCCTGCGTGCCAGCGCGGAGCTCTTTCGTGCCTTCGTGACCGCCAGCTCGGACATCGTCTATCGGATGAGTCCGGACGGGACGGAAATGCGCTATCTGCAGGGCAAGGATTTCGTTCCTCACACCCTGGCTCCGAGCCAACGCTGGCTCGCGAAATACATTCATCCCGATGATCAGGCGCAGATGATGGCGGCGATCGCACGAGCGATCGAGGCGAAGAGCATCTTCGAGCTGGAGCATCGCATCATACGGGCCGACGGCACGCTGGGCTGGGCGCATTCGCGCGCCATCCCGATGCTCGACGGCAGCGGCGATATCGTCGAGTGGTTCGGCACCGCGCGTGAGATCACCGAACAGAAGCAGGCCGAGCATGAGCTGCGCAAGAGCGAGGAGCGCCTGCGCAGCGCAGTGGAAGTCGGGCGGCTCGGTTTGTGGGATTGGAACGTCACCACCGGCGAGGTCTACTGGTCGGATGAGCACTTCCGCATGGAAGGCTATGGCGTCGGCGAGGTCACGCCGAGCTATGACGCCTGGACGGCGCGGATCCATCCCGCGGACCGCCCCGCGGCCGAGGCCGCGCTGCGTCAGGCGATGCAGACGCGCCAGGAGTTTGTCAGCGAGTTTCGCGTCGTGCATCCGGACGGAGTTATTCGCTACCTGTATGGACGCGGGCGCTTCTTCTACGACGAGGCCGGGCAGCCGATCCGCATGACCGGCGCGATGGTCGACATGACGGAGCGGCGCGAATGGGAGGAACGGCAGAAGGTGCTGGTCGCCGAATTGCAGCATCGCACGCGCAATCTTCTGGGCGTCGTTCGCTCGACGGCGGACAAGACCGCGCGTGCCAGCACCGATTTGTCCGATTTTCGGGTCCGCTTCCGCGATCGACTCGAGGCTTTGTCGCGCGTCCAGGGCTTGCTGTCCCGCCTCGGGGAGCACGATCGGGTCGCCTTCGATGATCTGATCCGCACTGAGCTCTCGGCTGTTGCTGGCGGATCCGAGCGGATCGTGCTCGACGGACCCGCTGGCGTTCGGCTGCGATCATCCACCGTGCAGATGCTCGCAATGGCGCTGCATGAGCTCGCGACCAATGCCGTCAAATATGGTGCGCTCGCGCAACCTGCGGGCCGGCTCTCGGTGCAATGGTCGCTGCAGCGCAACGGCACCGATGGAAAACCGTGGCTCAATATTGCGTGGCGGGAAAGCGGCGTCGACATGCCGCCACGTGGCGCCGGACCCGTCGGCACGGGACAGGGGCGCGAACTGATCGAGCAGGCGTTGCCCTATCAGCTCAGCGCGAGAACCTCCTACACATTCGCGTCCGACGGGGTCTGCTGCACGATTTCGATCCCTGTTTCGCTCAGCACGCTGGAGCTCGATGAGCATGCTTGAACGCCCGCTGCGTGATCGCATCATCCTCGTCGTCGAGGACGAATATATGCTGGCTGACGAACTGCGCTGCGAAATCGGCGATGCCGGCGCAACGGTGCTCGGGCCGGTCGGAACCGTCGCGGATGCGCTCGCGCTCGCCAAGCGTGAGGCGCGGATCGATGGGGCCGTGCTCGACGTGAATCTGCGCGGCGAGATGGCGTTCCCGGTTGCCGATCTGCTGATCCAGCGCGGCGTCCCTTTCATATTCACGACGGGATATGATGAGTCCGTCATTCCCGACCGCTTCGCGAACATTCTCCGCTGCGAGAAGCCGATCGCGGTCGACGGCATCATTCGCGCGCTCGGACGCATGGCCTGAAGGCGGGCAGAGAGGGGACGATCCGCTCCGCCCGAGTCACTTCCGCCTGCGCTGACGCGCGGTCAAACCTCGCGCCGGCTCAGAAATGCCAAGCGCTCGAACAGATGCACGTCCTGCTCGTTTTTCAGGAGCGCGCCGTGCAGCGGCGGGATCAGCTTGCGCGGATCGCGCTCGCGCAGCTGCTCGGGCCCGATGTCCTCGTTCAGCAGCAGCTTGAGCCAGTCGAGCAGCTCGGAGGTTGACGGCTTCTTCTTCAGGCCGGGCACGTCGCGAACCTCGAAGAAGATGCGCAAGGCTTCCTCGACCAGCCGCTTCTTGATGTTCGGGAAGTGCACATCGACGATGCGCCCCATCGTGTCGGCATCGGGGAATTTGATGTAGTGGAAGAAGCAGCGGCGCAAAAACGCGTCCGGCAGTTCCTTCTCGTTGTTCGAGGTGATGATCACGATCGGGCGCAGCCTGGCCTTGATGGTCTCGCCGGTCTCGTAGACGTGGAATTCCATCCGGTCGAGCTCGAGCAAGAGGTCGTTCGGAAACTCGATATCGGCCTTGTCGATCTCGTCGATCAAGAGCACCGGGCGTTGCTCGGCGGTGAACGCCTCCCACAGCTTGCCGCGCTTGATGTAGTTCTTGATGTCCGACACGCGGCTGTCGCCGAGCTGGCTGTCGCGCAGGCGCGACACCGCGTCGTATTCATACAGGCCTTGCTGGGCTTTCGTCGTCGACTTGATATGCCAGGTGAGCAGCGGCGCGTTGACCGCCTTGGCGACTTCCTCGGCCAGCACCGTCTTGCCGGTCCCCGGCTCCCCCTTCACCAGGAGCGGGCGCTCGAGCACGATCGCCGCGTTGACGGCTACTTTGAGGTCGTCGGTGGCGACGTAATCCTGAGTGCCGGTAAATTTCATCGCGCCTCGCTTGTCATCCAAAGCTTATTGTTGAACTTGTGTTGAGTGGCTACGCGGCCTTGCCGCCGCGCAGCTTTGATATGATGGCTGCCATTGCAAGCGGAAATAATCAAGCGCGCCGGATCAAAGAGAGGATCACGAGCACGATCACGGCACCGATCGTGGCGTCCAGGATCGCCCCCAGCGTGCCGCTGGCGAGCGTGATATGCAGCGCCGGCAGCACGTAGCCTGCCACCAGTGCGCCGATGATGCCGACGACGATATTGCCGATCAGGCCGAAGCCGGCGCCGCGGACGATCAGGCCGGCCAGCCAACCCGCGATCGCGCCGATGATCAGCGCGGCAATGATACTCATGAAAGCCCCCATTCCACCTGTTGTTCCACGGATTGTAGAGCAAAAACCCGGCGGGTCCAGGCCGCGGGCGTCGGGGCGGCCCTTGACGCGCCCTCCCGGCCGGGCGATCTAATGGGCATGTTCCTGCAATTCTTCACAGCGCTGCGCGACGCGCAGGTCCCGGTCTCCTTGCGTGAGTATCTCACGCTGATGGAGGCCATCGACGCCGATCTCGCCGAGCATTCGGTCGAGAATTTCTACTATCTCTCGCGCACGGCCCTGGTGAAGGACGAGCGCAATCTCGACAAGTTCGATCGCGTGTTCGGCTCCGTCTTCAAGGGGCTGGAGAACCTGCTGGACGCGATGGAGAAGGCGGAAATCCCCGAGGAGTGGCTGAAGAAGCTGGCCGAGAAATACCTGACCGAGGAAGAGAAGAAAGAGATCGAGGCCATGGGCTGGGACAAGCTCATGGAGACGCTGAGGAAGCGCCTGGAAGAGCAGAAGGGGCGGCATCAGGGCGGCAACAAGTGGATCGGCACGGCCGGGACCTCGCCCTTCGGCGCCTATGGCTACAATCCCGAAGGTGTTCGGATCGGCCAGGAGAAGAACCGCAACAACCGGGCCGTCAAGGTCTGGGACCGGCGCGAGTTCAAGGATCTGGACGGGAATGTCGAGCTTGGCATCCGCAACATCAAGGTGGCGCTGCGCCGGCTGCGCAAATTCGCCCGAACCGGCGCGCCGGATGAACTCGATCTCGACACCACGATCCGCGAAACCGCCAACCACGGCTATCTCGACGTGCATCTGCGGCCCGAGCGGCGCAATGCGGTGAAGGTGCTGGTGTTCTTCGACATCGGCGGCTCGATGGATTCGCACATCGCCCAGGTCGAAGAGCTGTTCTCGGCGGCGAAGAGCGAATTCAAGCACATGGAATATTTCTACTTCCACAATTGCCTTTATGAAGGCGTTTGGAAGCAGAACAAGCGGCGTTTCACCGACCGCACGCCGACCTGGGACGTGCTGCACAAATATCCGCACGACTACAAGGTGGTGTTCGTCGGCGATGCCTCGATGTCGCCTTACGAGATCATGGTCCCCGGCGGCTCGGTCGAGCATGTCAACGAGGAGCCGGGCTCGGTGTGGCTCGATCGCGTGATCCGCACCTATCCGCACACGGTGTGGCTCAATCCGGTCGCCCAGAAGCACTGGGACTATTCGGAGTCCACCACCATCATTCGCCGCATCTTCTCGGAGCGGATGTATCCGATCACGATCGAGGGATTGGAAGCGGCGATGAAGGAGCTGGTGCGGTAGAATCAGGTTCTGCTGGCCCAGGCATTGCCAGCATTCCGGCGGGCGACAGCGGCCGAACCCGTAAAGCTTGAGATTGTTCAGGAAGAAGCTCATGCCCCAGACCATTACCCGCGGCATCAAGGTACTGCTCGACGAAGCCAATGCCGAGATTGCCACGCTCTCGGCGGCCGAAGCCATCGAAGCCGCCAAGCGCGACGATGTCGTGATCGTCGATATCCGCGACCCGCGCGAGATCGAGCGTGACGGCCGGATCCCCGGCGCATTTTCCTGCACCCGCGGCATGCTGGAATTCTGGATCGATCCGCAGAGCCCCTATGCCAAGCCGATCTTCCAGCAGGACAAGACCTTCATTTTCCATTGCGCGGGCGGCCTGCGCTCGGCGCTGGCGGCCAAGACTGCGCAGGATATGGGCCTGAAGCCGGTCGCCCACATTGGCGGCGGCTTCGCCGCCTGGCGTGAGGCGGGCGGACCGGTCGAGGCGTGGGCGCCGAAGAAGAAGGATTGAACGCCAGGGACGCGCGCGAGGTCTTGACCCGTGTGTCCATCGCCTGAACAAAGCGCTTGAACAAGATGCGTCGCCGGATCAGGTCCGGCCTCGCCGCATTGAAGTGACGTTGGAGCCCAGGCCATGACCATCCCCAATGACCCTCTCGTCTCGACCGATTGGCTCGCGGCGCATCTCGGCGATCCCAGGGTCAAGGTGCTCGACGCGACCTTCAAATTGCCCGGCGTGCTGCCGCTGCCGAAGGACGACTATCTCAAGGCCCACATCCCCGGCGCCGTGTTCTTCGATGTCGACGAGGTCTCGGACCATGCCAACCCGCTGCCGCATATGTATCCGAGCGCCGAGCAGTTCGGCCGTGATGCCGCCCGGCTCGGTGTCAGCAATGGCGACATCGTGGTGGTCTATGACGCCGGCGGCTGGGTCGCCGCGCCGCGCGCCTGGTGGATGTTCCTGTCGTTCGGCCACGCGGATGTGCGCGTCCTGGATGGTGGCCTGAAGAAGTGGATCGCCGAGGGGCGGCCGATCGACGGCGGCCAGGTCACGCCTACGCTCGGCACCTACAACGCGCGCTTCGACGCGGCGCGGGTGCGGAGGATCGAGCAAATGGTCGCCAATCTGGCGGAGCGCGCAGAGCAGGTGATCGATGCGCGGCCGGCGCCGCGCTTTGCCGGCGCGGTGGCCGAGCCGCGGCCGGGCCTGCGGTCCGGCCATATTCCGGGCAGCCGCAATCTGCCCTATGCCGAGCTGTTCGACGCGGCCACCGGCGTGATGAAGCCGCTCGACCAGCTGCGGAGCGCTTTCGGCGCGGCTGGGGTGGACCTGGCGAAGCCGATCGTCACGTCTTGCGGCTCTGGCGTGTCGGCCGCCGTGCTGACCTTGGCGCTGTACCGTCTCGGCATACGCGACACCGCGCTCTATGACGGATCCTGGTCTGAATGGGGCGCCGAGAACGGCCCGCCGGTAGTCACCGGCCCGGCCTGAGATCTCTTATCGCGTCCGCGGCGCCACGGCCTGCTGTCCTGCCGCCTGCTGTCCGAAAGTCTGCGGTTGACCGAATGGCGGTTGACCGAAGCCCGGCTGTTGCTGGAACGGATCGGGGAATTGCGCCTGCTGGGCGGCGGCCTGCCGGGCCGCTCGGGCGCGCTCCGCGATGCGCCGTTGCTTGGCCCGGCGCGCGGCCATCTGCTTCTCGCGGGCCTGACGCTTCTTCATGATGCTTCGGCGCAGCTGGACGCTCGCGACCTTGACCGAGGCCCGATGCTCGCCGGCTGCTGGCCTCTCCTGGCGGGTGGGCTGTTCACCGAGCGCTGCGAGCTTGGCCGCGATCGGATCATCGGCAGGCGTTGCTGGCGCGGGCGCGGGAACGGCCGGCGTTGTGATCGCCGGATCAGCGCTGGCGAGGACCTGGGGGGATGATGTCGGCGCGGCCACGGCGTCGGTCGGAACGGCCGGGGCTGCTTGCGGAGTCGTGTCCAATCGCGGCTTGTCCGCGAGCTTTTCGACGGCCGCGACCGTCCTCGCAGCGTCGTCGGCCATGCCGCGATCCGGCGCTGCGCTCTCGATGCGATCAACCGGTGTGGTCAACGTCTTCGGCAGGACCGTCGCAGCGGTCGTATCGACCGTCTCCGCGGGCAAGGAGGGCGTCGGCAATGCAGGTGATTCGGCGGTCGTGGTCACCTCGACTGTCTCCGCGGCCGGCGGCACGCTCGGCTGTTCGGCCGGCAGCACTGCCGTTGCGGGCGTATCGGTGACCGTGGCAGGCGGCGTCTGCGGTTGCGGTGGGAGCGGGTCGACCCGCAGCACGGCCAGAACCGGAGCGGGTTCGGCCGGCGGCAGGAACGTCGTGAAGCCCGACGCCTGAGTCGCATGCCATGACGAGTTGCTGGCAAACTGCTCGTGGGCGGCGCGCAACAGGGCCGCCGCGCCCATGCCGAAGATGGTAAGAGAGATGGAGCAGACGATCGCGGCGACAAGGAAACGGAAGCCGGGAAGCATTGACGAAAACTCTCGCCGCGGCAGCGGGGAGCCGCCGAGACCTTCGAGCCAGTGGGGAACGCGGTGATCACAGGGAATGCCGCGTTCGCGACGGGGCCGGCTTCTGCCGTGCATCGCGAATCAGGCTAGGTTCACAATACCGCAAGCGTTCCGGCTCGCTCGTCAAATCGAGGCATCTGTGGGGCTCGCGGCGGCTTCGTTGCACTTTTTCAGCGGCGTGAGACTTCCGTGCAACGACGGAGACATGATCACAAATCGCCGAACTGGGACCGACTTGGCCCAAAATGTCTTGAATGCGCCGCTATCTTCGGCCATTTGGCAAAGCAGATGACCCAATCGGCGGCTTGGGGATACTGCAAGGGCAATGATGATCAGACAAATCCTGACGGTTTGCGCGGTCGCGGCAGCGGGCGCGACGGCAACGACGTTTGCTGGGGCGCAGCAGGTCTATCAGACTGCACCTGGTGCCTATTCGCCCGCGCCGACCCCTTACCCGGCTGACAGCCGCGGCCGTGGTCCGGATTTCGACGCGCTCGACGACGAGGACATGCCCGGCAATTCGGCCGCGCTGCCACCGCCCGGCCCGGTTCTGTCGCCGGATGATCCGCGCTATGGTCGTCCCGCCAATGCGCCGGTCTATGGTGCGGCCCCGAACGGTCCGATCCTGTCGCCCGACGATCCGCGTTATGGACGGCCGGCCAGCGCGCCGGTTTATAGCGCGGCTCCGACCGGCCCGGTGATGTCTCCGGATGATCCGCGTTACGGTCGCCCGGCCGGCCCGCCGCCGGTAATCTATGGCGATCGTCCCGCGTCCGCTCAGCAGGCATATGGCACCTATGGCAATGGCGCCCCCGGTGGCGATGCCGGTGCGCCGCGCCCGCCAGGTGCCGTGAGCGGGGCGGTCACGGGGACCGTGCAGGCTCCGGCGGGTGATCGGCCGCTGACCGTGGCGGCCCTGCCGCCCGAGGAGCAGCCGGATGCCGCGCCTGCGCCGCTGCCCGCTAATCTGCGCCGCCAGGAGGTCGACTTCGTCACCAAGGAGCCGCCGGGAACCATCGTCGTCGATACCCCCAACACCTACCTCTATCTGGTGCTCGGGAATGGCCGCGCGATGCGCTACGGCGTCCGTGTCGGCCGTGAAGGCTTCACCTGGACCGGCGTGCAGAAGATCACCAAGAAGACCGAGTGGCCAGACTGGTATCCGCCGAGCGAGATGATCGAGCGCCAGCCTTATCTGCCGCGCTTCATGGCCGGTGGCCCGGGCAATCCGCTCGGCGCCCGCGCGATGTATCTCGGTTCGACCGTGTACCGCATCCATGGCACCAACCAGCCGTCGACGATCGGCAAGTTCGTGTCGTCGGGCTGCATCGGCATGCTCAACGATGACGTCTCCGACCTGTTCGATCGCGTCAAGGTCGGCACCCGCGTGGTCGTCATGCCCGGTGGACCGCCGCCGGGCTCGGCCAAGAACATGGCGGCCGCGGCCGCAGGTCCGGCGCAGGCTCCGGTCCAGGCCCAGGCCGCCGTGCCGGGCAACCAGCCGACCACCGTTCAGCC
The DNA here is from genome assembly GCF_013179005.1 of Bradyrhizobium denitrificans. Classification (NCBI taxonomy): domain Bacteria; kingdom Pseudomonadati; phylum Pseudomonadota; class Alphaproteobacteria; order Hyphomicrobiales; family Nitrobacteraceae; genus Bradyrhizobium; species Bradyrhizobium denitrificans. The sequence continues at coordinate 45,088 of NZ_JABFDP010000032.1, forward strand.
GTTGCCGCCGCCGGTGACGATCCGCTGAGATCGCTTCCAGAACTGACGAAAGCACCCTCCGCTCGGAGGGTGTTTTGCTTTGGGGCGCTGGGCGCGGCTGAGGTCAGGCGAGCCGGCGCGGCGGCTCGGCCCCGCCGAGCCAGGCGGCGATGGATTCAACCATCTGGCTGTAATGAGCCCGAAAGCTCTCTTCCGTGACATAGCCGAGATGCGGCGTGAGCACGACGTTGTCGAGCCCGCGCAGCGGGTGCGGCACCGGAAGCGGTTCCACCGTGAATACGTCGAGCGCTGCACCCGCGATGCGCTTGTCACTCAGGGCCTGGAGCAGGGCCGCCTCGTCCACGATCGGCGCGCGCGACGTGTTGACGAGATAGGCACTCGGTTTCATCCGGGCGAGGTCCGCCGCGCCGACCAGTCCGCGGGAGCGGTCGCTGAGCACGACGTGGATGGTGATGATGTCGGCGGTTGCGAACAACGCCTCCTTCGTGGCGTAGCCGACGCCGGCCTCCTGGCAGCGTTCGGGCGTCAGGTTCGGACTCCATGCGATCACGTTCATGCCGAACGCCTTGGCGAGCCCCGCGACCTTGCTGCCGAGCTTGCCAAGTCCGACGATCCCGAGCGTCTTGCCCTCAATCTCGACGCCGCCGAGCGCCTGCCACGCTGCGCCAGCATGCATGCGCGCGTTTTCCTGGCCGATCTTGCGGGTGAGTTCCAGAATCAGGCCTATCGTCAGCGGCGCGGTGGGATCGCGGCCATATTGGGTGCCGCAGACCACGATGCCGCGGCCCTTGGCGGCATCCATGTCGATGGCGGCATTGCGCATGCCCGAGGTGATCAGGAGCTTCAGCTTCGGCAGGCGTTCGATCAGCGTGCGCGGGAACGGCGTCCGTTCACGCATCGCGCAGACAATATCGATGTCCGCGAGCGCGCCGGCGGCGGCATCCTCGCTGCCGAAGGGATGTGTGAAGGCCGTCACGTCCACTTTGTCGGCGAGCCGGCGCCAATCCGCCAGCGCGAGAGCCTTGTCGTAATAGTCGTCGAGAATTGCACAGCGCAGCCGAGTCATCGTCAGGTCCATTCATCGGGACAACGGCGTGATCGGTGAACGCCGTCAGAATGGACATGCTTGCGCGCAAAGCGCCGAGGGCGCAAGGCACCGCCCCGCTCCGCCCGCGGGCGCGACAGCTCAGTCGAGGTCGGTCTTGAGACGGAACGCGGCGTCGCTGCCATATTTGGCGCGCCAAGCCGGCCCCGGACCGCGCATATAGTGCAGTTCCGGCCGGTATGGATTGAAGGCGCGGGCGACGTATTCACGAAGGAAGCCCCGGACGTCGTCCAGGAGACGGGAGCGGTTTCGGCGTTCTGCCGCGGAAGCGGACAGGGAGGCTGACGTGAAGGTGGCCATGACGGGCTCTCGCTGTTGTCGTCTCGGGCTTTTGCCGATTGGGCGCGCGGTTCTTGCGCGCCGAGACCGAGTGTCCCGCCGAATTAATTAAAAGATGGTTGCAATTGTCGTGATCGGCCGCACACATGGTGTTGAACCCGTAATCGACCGTGGGCCAAAGGCGGGGACGGCCGCGCTTCGAGCGCAATTCTCCCGGTGATCGCTGCGACCAAGGCTGCCTCGCCGGTTGCCCTTTGGGGACCGCGCGGTTACATCAGCGGCAACCATTTTCCGAAAAATCCGGCAGTTTTCCGAGGGACACGCGATGGCGCGCCAGTTCGTCTACTTCATGCAGGGTCTGTCCAAGACCTACCCGACCCGCAAGGTGCTCGATAACATCCATCTGTCCTTCTATCCCGACGCCAAGATCGGCGTGCTCGGTGTCAACGGCTCGGGTAAGTCGACCCTGCTCAAGATCATGGCAGGGATCGACAAGGAGTACACCGGCGAGGCCTGGGTCGCCGAAGGCGCCCGCGTCGGCTATCTCGAGCAGGAGCCGCAGCTCGATCCCAAGCTCTCGGTGCGCGAGAACGTCATGCAGGGCGTCGCCAAGCAGAAGGCGATCCTCGATCGCTACAACGAGCTGGCGATGAACTATTCCGAGGAAACCGCCGACGAAATGACCAAGCTGCAGGACGAGATCGAGGCCCAGGGCCTGTGGGATCTCGACAGCAAGGTCGACCAGGCGATGGACGCGCTGCGCTGTCCGGCCGACGACGCCGATGTCAGCAAGCTGTCTGGCGGCGAGCGCCGCCGCGTCGCGCTGTGCCGGCTGCTGCTCGACCAGCCCGAGCTGCTGCTGCTCGACGAGCCGACCAACCATCTTGACGCCGAATCGGTGTCCTGGCTGGAAGGCCACCTGCGCAACTATCCCGGCGCGATCCTGATCGTCACCCACGACCGCTACTTCCTCGACAACGTCACCAGCTGGATCCTCGAGCTCGATCGCGGCAAGGGCATTCCCTACGAGGGCAACTACTCGTCCTGGCTGCAGCAGAAGCAGAAGCGGCTGGAGCAGGAGGGGCGCGAGGAGGCGGCGCATCAGCGCACCCTGGCCCGCGAGCAGGAGTGGATCGCGGCCTCGCCGAAGGCCCGCCAGGCCAAGTCCAAGGCGCGCTACCAGCGCTACGAAGAGCTGCTCAAGAAGGCCAGCGAGAAGCAGACCCAGACCGCGCAGATCATCATTCCCGTGGCTGAGCGCCTCGGCAACAACGTCATCGATTTCGAAGGCCTGACCAAGAGCTTCGGGGATCGCCTGCTGATCGACAATCTCACCTTCAAGTTGCCGCCAGGCGGCATCGTCGGTGTCATCGGCCCGAACGGTGCCGGCAAGACCACGCTGTTCCGCATGATCACCGGGCAGGAGAAGCCGGACGCCGGCACCATTACCGTCGGCGAGACCGTGCATCTCGGCTATGTCGACCAGTCGCGCGATGCGCTCGACGGCAACAAGACGGTGTGGGAGGAGATCTCCGGCGGCAACGAGCTGATCCTGCTCGGCAAGAAGGAAGTGAACTCGCGCGGCTATTGCTCGTCCTTCAACTTCAAGGGCGCCGACCAGCAGAAGAAGGTCGGCGCGCTCTCCGGCGGTGAGCGCAATCGCGTGCATCTCGCCAAGATGCTGAAGTCGGGCGCCAACGTCCTGCTGCTCGACGAGCCGACCAACGATCTCGATGTCGACACCTTGCGCGCGCTCGAAGAGGCGCTGGAGGATTTCGCCGGCTGCGCCGTCATCATCAGCCACGATCGCTGGTTCCTCGACCGTATCGCGACCCACATGCTGGCCTTCGAGGGCGACAGCCATGTCGAATGGTTCGAAGGCAACTTCCAGGACTATGAGAAGGACAAGATGCGCCGGCTCGGCCAGGACAGCGTCATCCCGCACCGGGTCAAGTACAAGAAGCTGACGCGCTGATCGTCAGGATATCGCGAGGCGCGACGCTGTCTCTTGCGAGACAAAGCGTCGCGCCCTGGCTGCGACCCGTTGTCGCTTTTCCGCGTGCTGCGATTGCGTAGATAAGTGGTCCGCAATCCCTCAGCCGCGAGATTCTTCACATGTCTTCCTCCGACGCGCCCCTGTCCTCCAAGGGCGGAGCGCTGCGCCCCATTCCCATGCTGATCTTCGGCTCGCGCTGGCTGCAGCTGCCGCTCTATGTCGGGCTGATCATCGCGCAGGGCGTCTATGTCGTGCTCTTCCTGAAGGAGCTCTGGCACCTGTTCGCCCACGCCTTCGACTTCTCCGAGCAGCAGATCATGCTGGCCGTGCTCGGTTTGATCGACGTCGTCATGATCTCGAACCTGCTCGTGATGGTGATCGTCGGCGGCTACGAGACCTTCGTGTCACGGCTCAATCTGCAGGGCCATCCCGACGAGCCGGAATGGCTCAGCCACGTCAATGCCAGCGTGCTGAAGATCAAGCTGGCGATGGCGATCATCGGCATCTCGTCGATCCATCTGCTGCGGACGTTCATCGAGGCGGGCGCGCTGTCATCGGGCAAGTCGACCTACACCGAGACCGGCGTGATGTGGCAGACCATCATCCATACGGTGTTCATCCTGTCCGCGATCGGCATCGCCATGGTCGACAAATTGTCGAATGCCGCGATCGAGGACGCGAAGCAGGCGGCGGGGCATTAGGCAGGGCGTCGCATGCGCAACCGGTGTCGCAAATCACCATGTCGATCAAGGAAGCGCCGCGCGCGCGGCAGCGCGTCGTGAAGGAACTGCCGGGGCTCGCGTAGCCAAAGCCCGTCGATCTGACGCGAACCGGATTCCGAGATCAGGATCTCGGTTGGCAGATCGACAAGCGACGCTTGCCAGCCCGGGGAAAGGCGGCGAGCGCGCCGGAACATCAGTGCAGCAGCGCGTCTTCGGTGGTCAGGCCGTCATAGTCGAAGGCGTTGTGCTCGTTCGCGACAAAAATGTGATTTCCCACATGGCCCGGGGCCGGCCTGATCCATCTCGCACGAATCCCAGGTCCGGATAGCGTTCGAGGAATGCGTAAGCCAGAATGTGGCAGGCACCGTTGGCGAAAAACTGGCGATCCGGTCGATGCCGGCGCCGGATCGGATCCAGTTTAACGTTGGCCTGGGGGAGGAACATTGACCGTCGCTCCTGATTCGACGACCTTCTGATCGACACGGTCTCGGATGGATGGTTGCGCGAGGCGCGCGCGGAGGCAAGCTGCAGTGATGATGAAGAGCCGCCTTGTCTGGTGCGCCGTCCTCTTACTCGGGATGTTCCAGCCGGCCCGCGCCGGCGACGCCGCCTTCACGCAGTTCATCGCCTCGCTCTGGCCCGAAGCCAAGGAGCAGGGTGTCTCGCGCGCGGCATTCGAAACCGAGACGCGCGGGCTGGAGCCCGACTACAAGCTCCCGGACCTGCTGCTGCCTGGCCGCCCTGCGACAGGGGCCCCTGCCCAGGCCGAATTCGTGCAGGTGCCGGCCGACTACATCAAGGACGCCTCGATCGCGCGGCTGGCTGCGCACGGCCAGAAGCTGATCCAGCAATATCGTCCGGCGCTCGCCGAGATCGAGCGCCGCTTCGGCGTGCCCGGTCAGATCGTGCTTGCCATCTGGGGCCGCGAGACCGATTTCGGCCGCTATGCGCTGCCCTATGACGCGCTGCGCGTGCTGGCGACCCAGGCCTATGTCGGCCGGCGCAAGGACCAGTATCGCACCGAGTTCATCATGGCGTTGAAGATGCTGAGCGATGGTGTCGTGACGCGCCGCGACCTCAGGGCGTCATGGGGTGGCGCGGTTGGCCTGACCCAGTTTCTGCCGTCGGAGTACTACAAGCACGGCGTCGATCTCGACGGCGACGGCAAGGTCGATCTCTGGCACTCCGTGCCGGATGCGCTGGGCTCGGCGGCAAAACAGCTCGCCAACAAGGGGTGGCAAAGCGGACTGCGCTGGGCCTATGAGGTCAAGCCGCCGGCCAATGTCGATTGCACCATGGGCGTGCCGGAAGTGAAGAAACCGATCGGCGATTGGTTGCGGGCCGGCTTCGTTCCGGTACGCGGCCAGCGGTTGAGCGCCGCCGAGCAGCAACAGCCGGCGTCGCTGCTGCAGCCCGAGGGCATCTACGGTCCGGCGTTCCTGACGACGGCGAACTACTTTGTCATCAAGGAGTACAATTTCTCCGACCTCTACGTGCTATTCGTCGGCCATCTCGCCGACCGCATGAGCAGCCAGGCTGGGTTTGCGACGCCGTGGTCGGCGTCCCAACAGCTGCGGAGCAAGGATGTCGAGGCGATGCAGAAGGGGCTCACGCGATTGGGCCTCTATGCGGACAAGCTCGACGGCAAGGCGGGCATGCAGACCCGCGCCGCGCTCGGCACATTCCAGAAGAGGGCCGGCCTGAAGGTCGATTGCTGGCCGAGCGAAACGGTGTTGCAGGCGATCAACGCCGCGCGCTGACGGCCGTCGCGAAGGCTGGACACCGAAGAGGCTGGACGTCGGCAGCAAAAAGCCCGGCCATGGGGCCGGGCTGGTGCCGCATCGAAATGCGTCGTCAGGAATCAGTAGCAGACGCGAACCGGGCGAGACACCCAGCCATAGCCGTCCCAATAGCGCTCACGGCGCCACACGCACGGCGGCGGAGCCGGCGGGGGAGCTTCGACATAGACCGGGCCGCCATAGGCCGGACGGCTGGAAGCGATCGCACCGCCGATCAGGGCGCCGCCGATCAGACCGGCAGCCACGCCCGCGCCAACGTCGCCGGCCTTTGCGGCCGGGGCGCTCACGGACAGCGAGCCGGCGATTGTCGCAACCGCAACCAATGCGGTCAGGATCTTCTTCATGTTCCGAGATCTCCTGGAGGAGCGCCCCTGAAGGCGCCCGGTTGGTGATTTGCACGCTCGACGAAGGGCCATCAGCGACGTGAGAAAACACGACAACTCGTCAACCCTTCGTAAACTCTCTCCGACGTCATGCGACGGAAAAACGGTTTTTTGTGGCCGACCGGGCCACGGCTATCCGAAATTCCAGTGCAAGGTCATGGAATTAATGAAGGTGAACGATCACTCGCACACCCGCACGCGGCGAATCCGCCAGCCATAGCCGTCCCAGAAGCGCTGGCGCTGCCAATAGCACTCATAACCGGGGTCGGCGACGTAGGCCGGGCCACCGTAATACGAGTAGCCGGGTCCGTAAGAGTAGCCGGGAGAATAGGTGTAGCCGGGCCCGTAGTAATAGGGATTGCTGCCCGCTGCGATTGCACCGCCAATCAGGGCGCCGCCGATCAGCCCCGCCGCTACGCCGGCCGCCACGCGACCATTGCGCGCTTCAGCAGGAGCAGGAGCCAACGCTGCGGTCGACAGCGTCGCGACGGCGGCCAGGGCCGCAAGTGTCTTCTTCATGACCTCACCTTTCTCACTCGGTCGGCAGGTGGCGCATCAGGCCACACACCAGATTCACATATCCCGCTTGAATGATCAATGAACGGGCTCGTCCAGTTGGACGACCCATATTCGGAATGCGTTCAATGCTGCATTGCACAAAATTTCTCGGTGGGGCAAGACGGCCATGACCACCCCGATTGCCATCGCCATGGCCGTCTGCCTGACCTCGGCCCTCGGTTACGTGCTGCTGGTGCGGGTCGATCGGCGCCGGGATGCGCGCCGCTCGCCTGCCGACAATGATACCCGACGCGACTCCGGCGTGTCGGACAGCGGCACCGACGGCTCCGGTCTGTCGAGCTGGTTCTTCAATACCTCGACCGATGCCATGGGAAATCCAATCGATGGCGGAGGCGACAGCGGCGGTGGAGATGGCGGCGGCGATGGAGGAGGGGATTGAGCCTGGCGCTGCCTCGTCCATCAATATCTTTGCCAGTTTGATCTGCGGCAAGTCGCATCATTGGATCCATTCTAGGTTGATCGTGAGATTGGAATAGCTTCAAAAGCGCCGTTTTCCCTTTGCGCGGCTAGGGGCGGATGACTATCGATAGCTGACCAACGAGGATTGGCCGGTTTCTCATGATTGTTTGTTCCTGCAACGTCATCAGTGATCACGACATCCGCCAGGCGGTGAAGTCGGCGGACGAAACGCCGCGGAGCCCCAAGCAGGTCTATGGCTGCCTTGGCTGCAGCGCGGAATGCGGACGGTGTGCACGCACGATCAAGAGCATCATTGATGAGGCGCTGGGGCCCTGCGCGCGCGCCTGCCAGACAGGCTGCCAGCATGGTCATGGGCACGCTTCCGTGCAGGCCGCCGATGACGACCTTCAAAGCCGCTTCGCCTTGGCTGCCTGCTGATCCGCATTTGCCCGTAAACGCGGCTGTTTCGCTCTGAAAATGCGCATGAACAGAGTCGTCTCCGCACTCCGAACCTGTTATTGAGCGCCTGCGGCCTCTAACTTTTTCGGAGCTTATCTATGCAGGGCGACCCAAAGGTCATCGAATATCTCAACAAGGGATTGCGCAGCGAGCTGACTGCCATCAACCAGTATTGGCTGCACTATCGCCTGCTGAACAACTGGGGCCTTCTGGAGATGGCCAAGGTCTGGCGCAAGGAATCCATCGAGGAGATGGAGCACGCCGACAAGTTCACCGACCGCATCCTGTTTCTCGACGGTTTCCCGAACATGCAGGTGCTCGATCCGCTGCGCATCGGCCAGAACGTCAAGGAGATCATCGAATGCGATCTCGCCGCCGAGATCGCCGCGCGGACGCTGTACCAGGAGGCCGCAACCTATTGTCACGGGGTGAAGGACTACGTCTCGCGCGACCTGTTCGAGCAGTTGATGAAGGACGAGGAGCATCACATCGATTTCCTCGAAACTCAGCTCGATCTGATCGGCCGCATCGGCCTCGAACTTTACACCCAGAAGCATGTGGGTGGGCTCGAAAGCGAGCACTGATCTCCGCCCTCCGGCGCTTGCTCTTGGCGCTGGTCGATTCAGGGCCGAACACGCCTGGCCCCGAATCGACCACTCCGGAGAGGGCCGGAACGGCTTAGTCGAGGACGCCGAAAGTCTTCACCGGGACAACCCAATAGATGAGCTTCGTTCCGGCGAACGCGCTCTTGAGCCGCTCCAGCAGCTGCTCGAAGTCTTTGTCCTGTAGCACGATCTGCACTGCGACTTCGTCGGCATGTCCCTTGACCCGCTCCGCAGCGCTGCGCAGCCGGATGCGTGTGCCATGCCCGGCGACCTCGGAGGCCGTGAAGCCGGTGACCAGATCGGTTTGCTCGGCGATATAGTCGAACAGCTCGCCGCGCAGCTCGTACGGGGCAATCAGCGTCAGGCAGACGGATTGGCTGGTCATCTCGCCTCCTTGGACGGCCCGCCGTATCGACGATACAGAATCGGCAGCAGGATCAGCGTGAGCAGGGTGGAGGACAGCAGTCCACCGATCACGACGATGGCCAGGGGACGCTGAACCTCGGATCCCGGCCCGGAGGCAAACAACAGAGGAACCAGTCCGAGCGCGGTGATGCTCGCCGTCATCAGCACCGGCCGAAGCCTGCGCTTGGCGCCCTCAACGACGATGAGGTGCTCCGCCAGCCCCTGCGTGCGAAGCTGGTTGAAGTGAGAGACCAGCACGACGCCGTTGAGAACGGCGATTCCGAGCAGTGCGATGAAGCCGACCGAGGCCGGCACCGACAGATATTCGCCGGTCGAGACCAGTGCGAACACGCCGCCGATCAGGGCGAAGGGAATGTTGATGAGCACCAGCAGGGCCTGGCGAACGGAGCCGAAGGTGGTGAAGAGCAGCACGAAGATCAGCCCGATCGCGACCGGCACGACGACGGACAGGCGCGCGGCGGCGCGTTGCTGGTTCTCGAACTGCCCGCCCCAGGTGAGCCGATAGCCCGCCGGGAGTTGCAACTCGGCGGCCACTTTCTGCTGGGCCGCCTGGACGAAGCCGACCATGTCGCGGCCGCGGACATTGCTGCGCACCACGCTCATGCGGTTGCCGTCCTCGCGGTCGATCTTCACCGGCCCGTCGACCCGCTGAATGCGCGCGACCTGCGACAGGGCGACATGCTGTCCGGCAGCCAGCGTGAGCGGCAGCATTGCGAGCAGGGTCGGAGCCTCGCGCGTCGCTTCGCTGCCGCGTACCAGGATCGGGGTGCGGCGGCCGCTTTCCAGCGCGGTGCCGATCGTCCGTCCCTCGATCTGAGTGCGCAAGGAGGTGGCGATGGAGTCGACGGTGAGACCGAGGCGGCCGGCTTCCAGCCGGTTGACCGTGACCGTGTAGTACTGCGCCCCCTCGTTCAGCGTCGTATAGACGTCCTCCGCGCCATCGATGCCCGACAGGATCGTCGAAAGCCTGGCGGCGATGTCGTTGAGTTTGGCGATGTCGGGACCGAAGATCTTCACGGCCACGTCGCCGCGGACGCCGCTGATCATCTCCTGGACGCGCATGTCGATCGGCTGGGTGAAGCTCAGCGAGATGCCTGGAAAATCGCTGAGCACATCGCGAAGCTTCTGCAGCAGGGCTTCGCGGTTTTCGCTCTGCCGCTGCTCCGCCGGCTTGAGCACCAGGAAGGTGTCGGTCTGATTGGGGCCCATGGGATCCAGGCCGAGCTCGTCGGAGCCGGTGCGCGCGATGATCCCGGCGACATCGGGCACCTTCATCAAGGCGGCCTGCAGCCGGGCATTGATGGCGAGCGATTCATCGAGGTTGACGGAGGGGAGGGTTTCGACGCTGACGATGATGTCGCCTTCGTCCATGGTCGGCATGAAGGTCTTGCCGAGCCGAGTATAGCCATACCCGGCGGCGAAGAGACACAGGATTGCGGCGAGGATGACCTTGCGCTCATTGCCGAGCGCCCATCCGAGCGCCGGCGCGTAGACCCGCTGGGCTGCGCGGATCAGCAGCGGATCATGGTGGGACGCCGATGTGAGCGCGAAGGAGGTGGCGACGGGGATCACGGTCAGTGCGAGCAGCAGCGACGCCGCCAGCGCGAAGATGATGGCCAGCGCGACCGGGATGAACAGCTTGCCCTCGAGGCCCTGCAAGGTCAGCAGCGGCACGAACACGATGATGATGATCAGGACGCCGGAGGCCACCGGCTGCAGGACCTCACAGACGGAGCGGAACACGATGTGGACCAAGGGCGCGTTTCGGCTCTGATCATGCTTGCCGAGATTGCCGACGATGTTCTCGACCACGACCACCAGCGCATCGATCAGCATGCCGATCGCGATGGCGAGCCCGCCGAGACTCATCAGGTTGGCCGACATTCCGACGGCCCGCATCACCAGCAGCGCCATCGCGATGGCGAGCGGGAGGCTCAGCGCGATCACGAGCGAGGCGCGCCAATTGCCGAGGAACAGCAGCAGTAGCACGACGACCAGGACCGTGGCCTCGCCGAGCGCCCGCACGACGGTGCCGACGGCGCGGTTGACCAGCTTGCTGCGGTCATAGAACACGTTGATGCTGACGCTGGCCGGCAGCGACGGCTTCAACTCCTCGAGCCGGTCGCGCACGTCGCGCACCAATTGGCCGGCATTGGCGCCGCGCAGCCCGAGCACGAGGCCCTCCACGGTCTCGCCCTTGCCGTCGGCCGTGACCGCGCCATAGCGGGTCAGCGCCCCGATCCTTACCCGGGCGACGTCGCTGACGCGGATCGGGATGCCATCCCTCGTATCCACGACGATGGCCTTGATGTCGTCGATGCCGCGGATGCTGCCCTCGATGCGCACCAGCGCACTGTCTTCGCCCTGGTTGACGCGGCCGGCGCCGTCGTTGCGGCTGTTGGCCTCGATCGCCTTGCGAAACAGCTCGTAGGAGATGCCGCGCGCGGCCAGCGCATCCGTCCGGGGAACGATCTCGAAGGCCCGGACCTGGCCGCCCAGCGCGTTGACATCGGCCACGCCGGGCACGGTGCGGAGCGCGGGCCGGATCACCCAGTCGAGCAGGCTCCGCCGCTCCGCGAGCGACAGCTCCGGACTGTCGATCGTGAACATGAACATCTCGCCGAGCGGGCTCGTGATCGGCGCAAGCCCGCCGCTCACGCCGTCGGGGAAGTCGCGCGAGATGTTCGAGAGCCGTTCCGACACCTGATTGCGCGCCCAGTAGATGTCGGTGCCCTCCTCGAAATCGACCGTGATGTCGGCCAGCGCATATTTCGTGGTGGAGCGCAGGATCCTCTTGTTCGGCAGGCCGAGCAGTTCGAGCTCGATCGGCACGGTGACGCGCTGCTCGACCTCCTCGGGCGTGAGACCGGGGGCCTTCATGATGATCTTGACCTGAACCGGCGAGACGTCAGGGAAAGCATCGATCGGCAGGCTCGGCAGGAACACGGCGGCGGCGCCGATCAGCAGCAGTACGCTCAGGAGGACGAACAGCCGTTGCGACAGCGCGAAGGCGACGAGGCGCTGCAGCATCATTGTCCCAGTCGCAGGAGAATGCCGCGCAGCGCCGAGATGCCGCCGACGGCGACGTCGTTCTGCTCGGTGATCGGACCTGATACGACGACGTGATCCTGATCCTCGGCGAGCAGCGTCACCGGAACCTGCCGGAAGCCGCCCTCGATCGCGACGAAGATCGAGGTCTGCTCGCCGCGCCGGACGAGGCCGCTATACGGAATCTCCCAGGCGCTCTCTCCGGCGGAGATGAAGCCGATGCGCGCGGCTGCAGTCTGCCCGGAATGCAATTCGCCATTGTTCGGAATCTCGGCCCGGACGAGGATCGTCTGCGTGGCGGCGTCCGTCGTCTCGGACACCAGGATGACGCGGCCCGGAGTCGGATAGCCGTCGATCTCGACCTTGGCGCCGATCTTGATGGCACCGATATTCGTGGCCGGAATCGCAATCTCGACCCAGAGCGGCGACAGCCGTGCGAGCTTCACCAGCGGTGCGGACTGCTCCATCCGCTGGCCGGGCGACACCGCGATCTCGACCACGGAAGCGGCCTGGGGCGCGTTCACCGTCAATGTGGCGCTGATCGCCGCCTCGTTGGTCAGCCGCGCAATCGCGTCGTCGGAGAGACCGCTGAGATGCAACATCTGCCGTCGCTCCGCGACCACGATGCTGGCCTGGCGTGCTTCGGCCTGGCTCGATTCCAGCACGCGCTGCGGCACCGCCTTGCCGTCGAACAGATCGGCGTTCCGCTTCAACTGCTGGGCGGCGAGAACCTCCTGGGCCAGCGCATGTAGATATTCGCGTTGCAGCGAGACGAAGCTCGGACTCTCCAATGTCAGCAGCGGTTGTCCGGTGGTGACGCGGTCACCGCGCCCGACCGCCAGATTCGTGACCATGCCGGCCACCGGCGCGCTGACGACCCAGAGCTGAGGTGTGGGGATGACGATCTGTGCCGGATAGGGCAGCGTCTTGTCGGTCGGACTCGGGACGGGATGCGTGACGCGGATGCCGAGATTGCGTGCCTGCTCGGCGGTGAGCTTCACATCCTCCGCCACCGCTCTGACGGGTGACGTCCCGAGTGCCAACAGGACAAGCGCGCTCGCGATCAGGGCGCGCGGCAAATAACAGGCAACACGGAAGGGCGTTGGCATTGCGAAGATCGTTTTCCAGTTCGGAGAATGACATAATCATAGCTGATTTCTGCCATTTCCGCGACTGTCGACCTGCGTCAAGGCATGCGCGCCTTTGCGCGCATGTGCATCATAGAAGAGCGTTCATGACTCCTCGCTGACGCCCACATGCAAACAGATCGCATTCTCAAAGCTGCTCGCGCCAGCGTGCGTCGGTGACGTGCTGAGGCTCGGGCGTGCCGAGCCGGGTCTGATCATGAATGATCTCACTGATGCTCGGCATGGCGGAGCGGGCGACCTGTGCCTCCTGCGACCAGAGCTTGGAGCGCATGATCGCCTTGCCGCAATGGAAGTAGACCTCCTGCACGCCGATCACGAGCACGGAGCGCGGCGGCTTTCCGAACTCCTCGAGCCGCGCGAGCAGGGCAGGCTCGGTGGATAGCGCGGCCATGCCGCTGACCCGCAGGGTTTCGTTGAGTCCCGGTACAAAGAAGATCAGCTGCACCAGGCCGGATCCTTCCGACACGTTCCTGAGACTGTCGAGTCTGTTGTTGCCGGGGCGGTCCGGCATCAGCAGACGATCGTCGCTATCGATATGGACGAACCCTGGATGACCGCCGCGCGGCGAAGCGTCGACGCTGCCATCCTTCCCCGCGCTTGCGATCACGCAGAACGGCGACAAGGCGATGAACTTCCGACTGTGAACGTCCAGCGCCGGCCGGACCTTCGCGATCACACGCTCGTTCGGGCTCGGATAGATCGCGGCGAGGTTCGGGTGGGTGAGGTCGTTCAAAGCGCTTCTCCTTGGATGCGGGGCGGCTCTCAGACGGCGTCAGCCGGCACGAAGCAGCTGATGATGATGTCGCCGCGATGGTGGACGTACCACACCACGGCCTCGCCGACCGGATTGCCGCGGTCGCGGATGATGGCGCGCTCCGGCACCGCCATCCAGCGTCCCTCGATCGGCACCCAATAGGTGCCGTCGCGGACATCATAGGTCGTGCGGTGGCCGTCGGAGATGTCGCAGCATGGCACGCCGTTGGGCGCGATCACGCTCTTGAACCAGGCGCGGATATCGGGCGGAACGTTCTCGAACTGGCCATTGTCGAAGGCCAAGGCGACGCCTGCAGCGGCGAGCGACCCCATTGTGAGAGCGGCCAGCACGATCCTGCGCATTCGTCGTTCCCTCTCGCTATCAGCCGCCCCGCTGCGGTGCGCTCGCCAGCAGCTCGCGCAGCGGCTGCGCGTAGAATTTGGCGTTGCCGGTGGTGAGATGGCCGCGCGTCTCGGCCGAGGCCGGGATCAGCAGCAGCTTGCCATTGGCGATGCGCTTCATTGCCTCGCCGGTGACGCCGGTCTCCGGCGGATTGCGCTCGTCGTCGGCGGAGTTGATCAGCATCACGGTCGCCTTGATTTTTCCGAGATCCGCCGACGGATTGTAGTCGTGCGAGGACTCCCATTGATAGATGAAGTCATTGGCGTCGGTGGGAACAGCCTGCGCCAGGCGCTCCTCCACCATCTTGTCGGCCAGGGCTGCGGTCGGTGCCGCGAGCTGATAGGCGATGGTGCCGCCGGCGGTAGCGGTGGCATAGGCCGTGACGGCGTACTTCATCATGCGCGGCTGGGTCGTGTAGTTGCCGCCGCTATAGTCGGGATCGTTGCGGATGGTCTCCAGCATGATCCGGCGCAGCATCCAGTTGCGCGCCGCCATCTCGGTCGGCTGCGACGCCATCGGCACGGCGATATCCATGAAGTCGGGATAGCGCGTTGCCCAGACCCAGCTGTGCATGCCGCCCATCGAATTGCCGATGACGAGGCGTAGATGCTTGATGCCGAGACCTTCGGTCAGCAGCCGGTGCTGTGCATCGACCATGTCGGCATAGTCATAGGCCGGAAAGCCGGTCTTCAACCCATCGGATGGCTTGGATGATTTGCCGTGCCCGATGCTATCGGGGATGATGATGTAGTACTTCGTCGCGTCGAGCGGCTGATCCTTGCCGAACAGCTCGCCAGCGAACGGCGCCACCAGCATGCTGGCGCCCGAGCCGCCGGTGCCGTGCAGCACCAGCACCGGCTGTCCGGTCGGCTCGCCCACGGTGGTGTAGTGCAGCTTCAGTTCCGGCAGTGTCTCGCCGGTGTGGAATTTGAAATCCTTGACGACGAAGTCCGCCTGTTTCGGGGCCGGATAGTCCGCGGCCTCGGCCGGGGCGCAACAGGCGACGAAAGCAGCAAGGACGGCGACACAGGGTCGAAGCGTGATTGGTCGAAACACCAGTTGTCGAAGCATGAATTTCCCCGGATCATGCGCGACTCTTGGCGGCCGCGTCGGGCGCATGTTAGCACGTCCGGCGACCTGGTTCAGCACCGGATTGATGAGACCTGTCATGTGCCGCAACATCAAGACGCTGTTCAATTTCGAGCCACCGGCGACGGAGGCCGAAATTCAAGCCTCGGCCTTGCAGTTCGTGCGCAAGCTGTCCGGCTTCAACACGCCGTCGCAGGCCAACGAAGCCGCCTTCGCACGTGCGGTGGAGGAGGTGGCCGACGCGGCCCGGCGGCTGTTGAGCTCGCTGCAGACCCAGGCTCCGCCGCGCGATCGCGAGATCGAGGCTGCCAAGGCGCGCGAGCGTTCGGCCGCCAGATTCGGCCGCTGAGTTCGGCCCAAGCCGGGCGGCCGCGCCAGGGCGGGCCGCGACGCTCAGAACGCCTCGTCCTCGGCGTCCGGCTCGTCGGCGTGCATCTCGTGCTTCTTCTTTTTTTTGTGCTTCTTCTTTTTCTTCTTTTTCGGCACGTCGATCTCGTGGGGATCGTCGTCCTCGAAGGCCTCGTCCAGCGCGTCGTCATGCTGGACTGCGGCGAAGATGTCGCGCACGGCGAGTTGCGCGGCCTCGCGCTCATGCGCCTCGCGATCACGCGTGCGCTTGTAATCCTCATAGGCCTCGAAGATCTGCTCCAGCCAGGGCATCAGCTGGTCGATGGTCGGCAGCGTGCCGGGCGGTCCCTGTTCGCCGCGCGGGCCTTGCTGTCCCTGCGGCCCTGCAGGCCCCTGGGGTCCGGGTTTGCCTGGCGGACCAGCCTCGCCACGCGGTCCTTGCGGGCCGGGTTTGCCTTGTGGTCCTGCTTTGCCGTCAGGACCGGGCTTGCCGCGCTGGCCATCCGGTCCGCGCTTCCCAGGCTGCCCCTGCGGGCCACGTGGACCCGCTGGGCCCTGCAGGCCGCGTCCGGCCGGATTCTTCGCCACTACCGCAACTCCGCTACGATCATTTGATTCGCAGCGAAGGGTAACAGAGCCACAACAACCGCAGCAATTGCAGCAGAGCCGCGAGGCCGATCGATCAACATCAATCGGCACCGCGTCCTGATGAGTTCCATGCGAAGGGATTTCGCATGGTCCACCGTCGTCTCAGGCCGTATAGGCCGGGACCGCAATGCCCTCGGCGGTGTAGCCGCGGATCTTGTTCCGCAAGGTACGAACCGGCATCCCGAGCAGCCTGGCGGCGTGGGTGCGATTGCCGTTGCAGCGCGCCAGGGTCTGAACGATGAGCTCGCGCTCGATGTCTGACAGCGGCGTGCCGATCAACAGCGGCAGAACCTCCGTCGCGGAGGGCGACGGCGGCATAACGAGTGGAACGAGTGACGGACTTGCGGCATCGGCTGACAACTCTTGTGACATAACTCCTCCCGATCAACGCCCGCACCGGATGAAAACGGTGCGAAAACATCGAGACCAACTAAACATCCAGCCCGTAAATCACCGTGGTCGGACAAGGTTAACGGGTCCTTAACGCAACATCGTAGCGGCCGCCTGGGGTTGAAATACCCCTAAAGCGCCATGGTTTTGCGCGGGTCTCGACCCATTTCGCCTCCCGGCGTGCCTGTGCGCCCGGCGGCGCGGGTCGCCCGGATCGCCGGGCCGGCCGCGCGGGGGCGAAGTGGCGGCATTTCGAACACACAAGCGGCGCCATATGCTTGGCGCCGCGCAAAGGGCTAAATTCGGCCCGATCGATTCGATTGGTGGGGCGCGATTGTCACATGTGGCTATCGAATGACCTCGACTTCACGTCACTGGAGATTTGATCCATGAAAATTGCGTCCTTCCTTCGCGGTATGCTGGTGGCACTGACGGCCGCAGCCGGCGCCGTTCTGCCCACCACCGCGCATGCGGATGGCGGCTTCATCACGCTGACCATCTACAAGGCGGGATGGATCATCGGCGGCTCCGGCGGCAGTGGCATGTTGCATTTCCATGGCCGAGCCTATCCGCTGTCGACCGGTGGCCTCGATTGGGGGCTTGTGTTCGGCGGCTCGCGTACGGTGCTGCGCGGTCGCGTCAGCAACATCTGGCGTCCGTCCGATGTCGAGGGCGTCTATGGCGCCGCCGGTGCGGGCCTTGCTGTCGGCCGCGGCGTGCGTGGCATCGTGCTGACCAATCAGAAGGGCGCGGTGCTCGAACTCTCGGGCGAGCAGATCGGGCTGTTGGCCAATGTCGATCTGTCGGGCCTCGCGATCACGATCAGGTAGTTGCTGCATCCTTCGACCAAACAACAATCGTCGTCGCCCGGCTTGACCGGGCGATGACAGCCGAACGCCACAGCCGTTCGGCTGGTCCTTCCGCAGTCTGCTGATGCGCCGGCTTGTCGGCCGCCATCACGTCCAGCGCGGCTCATCTCCCTTGTCCAGGATCATGCGCTAGCCCGACGCGACGTGCTCGGCCAGATCCTGCCACGGCTGCAAGGTCCACGCACCGGACGCGGCGCCGGAGGGCGAGGCGAGCACGAACGCCGTCGGGAAGTCATCCTGCTCGGATTGGCGCCCCAGGGCGATCGCGCCGGTCGGCTTGCGGTAGAACAGGCTCGCCGCCTTCTTGCTGGTGAAGGCGATGGTGCGCGGCCGATGACGCCGGATCTTTGCCGCAAAGCCCGCGACATCGACGCCGGCCTTCAGCGCCACATGGTCCATGCCCGCGCCCTGCTTGCAGAGGTCAGTGAAGCCGATGCCGAGCGACAGCAGCGCCGGAAATTCGTGCGGTCGATACAGCCGCGGCGTCAGGCCGACCGCGAACAGCGTCGGCCAGAAACGGTTGCCGGGATGCGCGTAATAATGCCCGGTCGCGGCCGAGCGGGCGCTCGCGGCGGTGCCGACGAAAACGAGGCGGAGGCCGGGCTTGAGCTGATCGGGCAGGCGGTCCATGGGCGGGATCTGTCGCATTATTGCGGGATCAGCAACAAGCCATTGATGCCGCGTTGCGTTGTGGGTGTCATGGCCTCGGCTTAGACCTTGCGGCGGAACGACGGGAGCCCTGCATGACCCAACGCCGCCTCTATCACTTCGCTTTGTCCGGCCATGCACATCGTGCGCGGCTGATGTTGCATCTGCTCGGCCTCGACTGCGACTATGTCGAGGTCGACCTCAGCGGCGGCGCGCAAAAGCGGCCGGATTTTCTGGCGCTCAATCCGTTCGGCCAGGTGCCGGTGCTGGTCGAGGGCGATGCCGTGATCCCCGACTCCAATGCCATCCTGGTCTATCTCGCGCGCCGCTATGATGAGTCCGGCCGCTGGCTGCCGCGCGATCCGCTCGGCCAGGCCCAGGTGCAGCGCTGGCTGTCCGCCGCAGCAGGGCCGCTCGCCTTCGGAGCGGCCGCGGCACGGGTGGCGACCCTGTTCGGCGCTCCGCTCGACATGGCGAGGGCGCATCAGCTCGCGAATGGCCTGTTCGCGGTCATGGAGCAGGAGCTGGGCCGCCGGCCGTTCCTTGTCGGCGACGTGCCGACCATCGCCGACATCGCCCATTACAGCTACACGGCGCATGCGCCCGAGGGCGGCATCGCGCTGGCGCGTTACCCCCATGTGACGGCGTGGCTGGCGCGGATCGCCGCGCTGCCGGGCTTCGTGCCGATGCAAGCGAGCCCGGTTGCCGGCCAAGCCTGAGCGCAGCCGGCGGCCACGGCTCCGCCCCGCTTACAGGAAGCAGCGGCGCTCGTCGCGCAGCTTGAGCTGGATGTTGGTGGCCTCGACGAAGGTCGGCACCGGCTTGGAGACGATCTTGTAGCTCGAGGGCCATTCCAGCGGCTTCGACTGCAGCTCGGTGTTCCAGATCTGGCAGATGCCGGTGTTCTCCCAGCGGATCACGTAATAGCCGGTCTTGGCGGTTGGCGCGGCCAGGGCCGGGGTTGCGAGCGAGGCGGCCGTCAGGGCCGCGGCGGCAGCGAGAGTGGTCAAGCGACGCATCGTCAATCTCCTGAAACAAACCGACCAGATCATCATGGCTGCAGCCGCGGCCACAATGCAGCCGCGGCAGCCACCGCGAAGTGGTGCGACAAAAGGGCGGGCCGCGCAAGGCGGGACCGCCATCCGTTCACAGCGATGTCGGCCTACGCGCGGCGAGGGCGGGTGCCCGGTGACCAGCACCAGCGCGCTGGCGGCGCCTCACAGCGTGCAGCGGCCCTGCCGACGCAGCCTGACCTGCAGGTTGACCGCCTCATTGAAGGTCGGCACCGGACGGCTGACGATCTTGTAGCCCGACGGCCAGCGGATCGGCTTGAACGTGAACGCCTCGCTCCAGACCTGGCAGATCCCGGTGTTGTCCCAGCGAAGGATGTAATAGCCGGCCTGTGCCGGGGTGGAGGCAAAAGCAGAAGCGGCAGCAAGGCCGCCGACAATACAAGCGGTGGTGAAACGCGACATCGACAACTCCGGCAACAAGCAGGCCCCGATGGGGCGGGCCCTGTGTGGGTGCTCGGTGGTTCCTTTTGAAGGCGCCGATGGCGGTTTTGTGCGGCAAATGCGCGCGAACCGGCACACCTCGCCGCAGCGTGGCCGCGCCGCATCAGGGCTGTGCTAAGTTGCGCGTCAGCGCGTCGGGTTCAAACGATTGCCCTGCCTGAGCTGTAAAGAGGGGTAGCGCCGAGAGAAAGCCTCGCCGCAGATGGTCTTTGTGCAGATGGTCTTTGTAGGGGCGCGTAACACAGCGCGGCGTAGGGTGGGTGACGCGAACGCCCCTCCATCATCTGTCAGTGTGGCGCCTTTGTCGATCGCCGTCCGCTAACCCATCCTACGGTTTTGCGACCGCGGCGACACCCTCGATCTCGATCAACATCTTCGGATCGGGCAGCGCGACGACGACACAGGTCGTCCGCGCCGGATACGGCGCCGGTCCGAACGCCGCGGCATAGAGCCGGTTCATGGTCGCGACATCAGCCGCGCGCGTCAGCAGCACGTTGACCTTGACGAGATCGCGAAGGCCAGCGCCGCCTTCGGTCAGCACGCGCGTGAAGTTGGTCACGATGTTGGCGAACTGCGCCTCGAACTCATCGGGCAGGTTGCCGTGGGCGTCGAAGCCGGGGATGCCGGAGATGAACAGGAGGTCGCCGATCCGCGTGCCGAACGACAGCGGCGGAGCTTTGACGTGCGGTGGGGCGGGGATGTGGTGGATGGGCATGTGGCCTCCGTCGATTACTTCATTCAGATCAAGCTGAAGCGGGTCTGCGACGATGTGAAGTTCTGAAGCAAACAGCTAAGGTCATCAAACAAGAAGCCGGGCTTTCGCCCGGCTTGATGGATGACCGGGTCTGCGCCCGGCCATGACGATGGAGAGAGCGGGGCGGGCGTCAGGACAACGCCTTGTTGCTCTCCTTCACTTTGTCAGCATCGAGATAGACGCTGCCGCCCATTTCCTTGAACTTGGCGCTCATCTGGGCCATGCCGTCTTCGATGGTGCCGCTGATGGTCATGCCGACGGTGGTCGGATCGTTCAGCGTGGCGGCGTAGTCGCGGACGTCCTGGGTGATCTTCATCGAGCAGAATTTCGGGCCGCACATCGAGCAGAAATGCGCGACCTTGTGGGCTTCCTTCGGCAGGGTCTCGTCGTGGAAGCTCTTGGCCGTGTCCGGGTCGAGGCCGAGGTTGAACTGGTCGGTCCAGCGGAACTCGAAGCGGGCGCGGGACAGCGCATCGTCGCGCAGTTGCGCGGCGGGATGGCCCTTGGCGAGATCGGCGGCGTGGGCGGCGATCTTGTAGGTGATGACGCCGGTCTTGACGTCGTTGCGATCGGGCAGACCGAGATGCTCCTTCGGAGTCACGTAGCACAGCATCGCGCAGCCGAACCAGCCGATCATGGCGGCGCCGATGCCTGACGTGATGTGGTCGTAGCCGGGTGCGATGTCCGTCGTCAGCGGCCCGAGCGTATAGAACGGCGCCTCGCCGCACTCCTTGAGCTGCTTGTCCATGTTGATCTTGATCTTGTGCATCGGCACGTGGCCGGGGCCCTCGATCATGACCTGGCAGCCCTTGTCCCAGGCGATCTTGGTGAGCTCGCCGAGCGTCTCCAGCTCCGCGAACTGCGCGCGGTCGTTGGCGTCCGCGATCGAGCCGGGGCGCAGGCCGTCGCCGAGCGAGAACGAGACGTCATACTTGCGCATGATGTCGCAGATCTCGTCGAAATGCGTGTAGAGGAAGCTCTCCTTGTGATGCGCGAGGCACCACTTGGCCATGATCGAGCCGCCGCGCGAGACGATGCCGGTGACGCGTGACGCGGTGAGGTGGATGTATTGCAGCCGCACGCCGGCATGGATGGTGAAGTAGTCGACGCCCTGCTCGCACTGCTCGATCAGCGTGTCCTTGTAGAGCTCCCAGGTCAGCTTGACCGGATCGCCGTTGCACTTCTCCAGCGCCTGGTAGATCGGCACCGTGCCGATCGGCACCGGCGAGTTGCGCAGGATCCATTCGCGGGTGGTGTGGATGTTGCGGCCGGTCGAGAGGTCCATCACGGTGTCGGCGCCCCAGCGGATCGCCCACACCATCTTGTCCACTTCCTCCTCGACGGACGAGGTCACCGCCGAGTTGCCGATATTGGCGTTGATCTTGGTGAGGAAGTTGCGGCCGATGATCATCGGCTCCAATTCGGCGTGGTTGATGTTGCAGGGGATGATGGCCCGTCCCCGCGCGATCTCGGAGCGCACGAACTCCGGCGTGATGAACGCGGGGACCTCGGCGCCAAAACTCTCGCCGTCGGCGAGCGCGGCTTCGGCGCGTTCGTGCTGCTGCTTGCGGCCGAGATTCTCGCGCTCGGCGACGTAGATCATCTCCTTGGTGATGATGCCGGCGCGGGCGAATTCGAGCTGGGTGATCTTGTGGCCGTCGAGGCCGCGCAGCGGCTTGTGATGCGCGATGAAGGCTTTCGCCGCCTTGTCGGCGCCGACATTGCCGTTGTCCTCCGGCTTGATGTCGCGCCCCTGATATTCCTCGACGCCACCGCGTTCGAGCACCCAGGCCGTGCGGTTGCGCGGCAGGCCGGCATTGACGTCGATGGTGACGGAGGGATCGGTGTAGGGGCCCGACGTGTCGTAGACCGGCAGGTTCGGCTCGCCGGCGGCCTCGGAGAGGATGATCTCGCGCAGCGGCACGCGCAAATCGGGCGCGGAGTCAGGGTTCGCATAGATCTTGCGCGAGGAGGGCAGCGGGCCGGTGGTGACGGCGGGCAGTGTCGTGTCGGGATTGGAGCGGATGTTCATGGGATCCTCCTTCTCAATTGTCGTTGTCGGAGTGAATGGCGGACGTCATTGCGAGGCGCGTGAGCGAGGAAGCCATCGAGAGCGGCACGCGCAGCCCTGGATTGCTTCGCTGCGCTCGCAATGACGGTGGAGATCGCGGAGCATCAGGCCAGCTCCTTCGTTGCGTCGAGCCAGGCGCGGACGCGGGCGTCTGGGTCAGCGTTCTGGGTGACGTCGGAGACGACGGCGATCGAGTCGGCACCGGCGGCAAAGATCTCGGCGGCCTGCTCGAGCTTGATGCCGCCGATCGCGACCAGCGGGATATTGCCAACGCGCTGTTTCCAGACGCTGATCTTCGGGATGCCCTGCGGGGCGAAGCGCATCGCTTTCAAGGTGGTCGGGAAGATCGGCCCCAGCGCGACATAATCGGGCTCGGCCGCGAGCGCATTCTCCAGCTCGGCATCGTCATGGGTGGAGAGGCCGAGCGTGAGGCCAGCCTGCTTGATCGCCGTGACGTCGGCGTCCGCCAGATCCTCCTGGCCGAGATGGAGATGTTCGGCACCGGCGACGATCGCGGCGCGCCAATAGTCGTTGACGATCAGCTTCGTCGCCGTGCCCTTGGTGATCTCGAGCGCGTCGGTGACGATCTGCAGTGCCTCGCCGTCATTGAGATCCTTGGCGCGCAATTGCACTGTGCCGACGCCGAGCTTGGTCAGGCGCTCGACCCAGGCAAGGCTGTCGACGACGGGATAGAAGCGATCAGGATACGGCATGCCAGAACGGTGTCCCAACGACAGGGGTGGAGGGCGAGGCGAAGTCGCGGGCGTCCATCAGCCCGGCCTCGTAGGCGGTACGGCCGGCATCACAGCCGAGCCTGAAGGCGCGGGCCATCGCCACCGGGTCGGCGGCCTTGGCCACCGCAGTGTTGAGCAGCACCGCGTCATAGCCGAGCTCGAGCGCTTCGGCCGCGTGAGAGGGAGCGCCGAGGCCGGCGTCGACGACGAGCGTGATGTCGGGCAGGCGGTCGCGCAGCAGCTTCAGCGCATCGCGATTGATGATGCCTTTCGCGCTGCCGATCGGCGCCGCCCACGGCATCACGACCTTGCAGCCGGCATCGACCAGCCGCGTCGCGACCGAGAGATCCTCGGTGCAATAAGGGAAGACCTCGAAGCCGTCCTTGATCAGGATCGTCGCCGCCTCGACCAGGCCGACGACGTCCGGCTGCAGGGTGTCGTTGTCGGCGATGACTTCGAGCTTGATCCACGACGTGCCGAACAATTCGCGCGCGAGCTTGGCGGTGGTGACGGCCTCGCGGACGCTGCGGCAGCCGGCGGTGTTCGGTAGCACCGTGACGTTGAGCTCGCGGATCAGCTTCCAGAACGCATCGCCCGATTTGCCGCCGGCGGCCTCACGGCGCAGCGACACCGTGACGATCTCGGCTCCGGAGGCGCGGATCGCGTCCTGCATGATGGCCGGCGACGGGTAGAGCGCGGTGCCGATCAGCAGGCGGGAGGTGAAGGTCTTGTCGTAGAAGGTGGGCATTAATTGTCTCCGTCGTTGCGGACGGTGGTTGCCACAATGGAAGCTGTCATCCCTGCGAAAGCGGGGATCCAGTATTCCAGAGGCCGTGCGGTCAGGCCGAAAGGGCGCGGTGGATTGGATCGCTCGGCGAAGCCGGGCGATGACAGTTGTCTTCCCACGTCGTCCCGGCGAAAGCCGGAAGCTATGCCGCGCGATATCGCGCAGGGGCACGGTGGGAGAGATCGGGTGTCCTCACGGCCGCCGGTGGCTATGGGTCCCCGCCTTCGCGGGGACGACAGCGGAGTATCACGAACGAGCGAGCAATCCACGGCCATCATCACCCTCCCTGCCGGGGGGTGATGATCTCGATCTCGTCGCCGGCCTTCAGCGGCGTCTCGGACCAGCGGCTCTTGGGCACCACGTCGTAGTTCAGCGCGATGGCAAAATGGCTGCCTTCATAGTCGAGCTCGGACAGCAGCGCGGCGACATCGGTCGAACTGATGTCACGGGCCTCGCCATTGACGGTCACGCGCATCGCATCACCTCATTGTCGATCTGGCCATACGCGACGTAGTTCAAGGTCGCCTGCGCCAGGGCCGGCGCGATCAGGAAGCCGTGGCGATAGAGGCCGTTGACGCGGATCTCTCGCTCGCTCGTCACGGTGATGCGCGGCAGATTGTCCGGATAGGCCGGCCGCAGCCCCGAGCCGAATTCGAGGATGCGCGCCTCGCCGAACGCCGGATGCACCGAATAGGCGGCGCCGAGCAGCTCCAGCGCCGAGCGCAGGGACACGCCGGTGTCCTCGGCCTCCAGCGAGGTCGCGCCCAGCATGAACAGGTTGTCGGCGCGCGGGATCAGATAGAGCGGCCAGCGCGGATGCATCAGCCGGACCGGCCGCGCCAGCTGCACCTCGGCGGTTTCGATCAGGATCATCTCGCCCTTGACGCCGCGCAGCTCCGGCTCGGCGTCGCGTGCATCGAGGCCGCGGCAGTCGATCACGAGACCGTCGAGATCGGACGCCGTGACGTTGCTGTTGAACAGCACGCGGCCGCCGGCCTCGATGATACGCTGGTGCAGCTTCGGGAGCACGCGGCGCGGTTCGACATGGCCTTCGGTCGGATAGAATAGCCCCTCGCGGAAGCGGCCCTCCAGCGACGGCTCCAGCGTTGCGAGCTGCGCCGCGTCGAGGCGTTCATAGCCGGAGGTGCGGCGGGCGAAACGGTCGTAATCGGCGCGGTCGCGCGCATGCGCGATCACCAGCGATCCGTTGAACGGCGTCTCCGGCAGCTCGCGCCGCCACAGCGCGAGCGAGGCGAGGCCGAGCCGGCTGATCACAGGTTCTGAAATCTCGCTCTCGCAATAGGGAGCCAGCATGCCGCCGGCCCAGTGACTGGTGGAGAGCATCAGGTCGGCGTCGCTGCGTTCATGCAGCGTGACGGTGTGGCCGGCGCGCGCGAACAGCAGCGCCTGCCAGGCGCCGGCAATGCCGGCGCCGATGATGGATACGGGACGATCCCCGCCTGTCGTGGTTGTCTGCTGCATCCCTGTCCCTTCGCCGGCATGACCCGGATCAGGTTCAAAGGGTCACCGCATCACGTGCGGTATCTCAGCTCCCCCTCGGAGCTCCCCTCGGAACGCGCTTAAAATAGACCGATACGGCCCCGTGTCAACGGAGTGTCACGGAAAGACAGGTCCGATCGCCGAGGAACCTATTGCGTTCAATGCGCGCGGGCGTGACGGACAGGGGTGATTTTCGGCGTGATGTCGAGCGGGGCGGCGACGCGCTCGGGCCGGGCGAATGGCCGCGCATCGGCGAGACGCTGCCGCTTGGCCTCCTCATAATAGCCCTTGGCGAAATAGGCCACGGCGCGGTCGTGATCGCCGCGGGCGGCGCGATAGGCGCCAGCGAGGTATTTCACGCCATAGGTGAGGTTGGTGTTCGGATCGTGCAGGCCGGCCGCGTCGCCGGTGTAGCCGAGGCCGCGCGCGGTGCCGAGCTTGATCTGCATCAGGCCGATGCAGCCGCAACGGCCGACCAGGTCCTTTTGATATTTGCTCTCGCGCACGATCACGCGGTGGATCAGCGCCTCGGGAACGTCGTTGGCGGCGGCGTGGACGGCGACCAGCGCATCGATATGCGGATGGCCGGTGTTCATGTGCTTGGGCTTGACGTCCGCCGCCTTGCGATCGGTCTCGCGGGGCTCGGCCGCCGGGGTGTCGACCGGCACCGCCTCGGCCTCGGCGGCCGGCGCGGCCGCATTGGCGTCGACCGGCTGCGAATTGTCGGCGCCGCTCACCGCTTCGATGGCCTCGACTTCGCGCGCGGCCTTGGTGACGGCGCTGTGCGCGGCGAGCTCCTTGATCCCGTCCGGGCGGACATGGGCCAGCCTGACGGCCGTGCTGGCCTTCGCGCCCGTCTTGCCGATCTTGGCCTTCGCCGCCGAAGCGGGGGCCGCATCCTCGGCAGCCAAATCTTCGGCAGCCATGGCCGCCGGCAGGTGGCCGGCCATCGCAAGGCCTGCGATCCAGGCCGTCAGCACGAGACGTTTCATGTGTCAGGATCCCCCGGGAACCACGCGCGTGCCAAGCAGCCCCCCGGCACACGTTTAACACTTTACGCACCGTAATTGGCGCGATCGCCGGGCGATAATGTGGCAGAATTGGGGCGGGACTGTCGGCGGCCGCAGCGCCACGGTTTACTCCGAATTAGACGGGGCGTGCTTGGCTGGCCGAAAGCTCCGAGCCAGGTCCATGCCGCGATGACGCTGTCCGTCACCCACACCGAAGCGACCATCCGGCCGTCACGCGCGCTGTTGCCGCTGTGGGTCGGCGCCGGCGTCTATGCGCTGCTGCTGATCTCCGGCAACCGTCTGCTCAACGATCCGGACACGCTGTGGCAGATCACCGTGGGGCAATGGATCCTCGATCACCGCGCGGTGCCCGAGGTGGACGTCTACTCCTTCACCATGCGCGGCGCGCCCTGGATCTCGACGCAATGGCTGGCGCAGGTCGGCTATGCCGCGGCCTACCGGCTCGCCGGCTGGACCGGCCCGGTGGTGCTGGCGGCGTCGGCGATCGCGCTGGCCTTCGCACTGTTCGCGCGTGCCCTCGGCCGGCATCTGCGCGACAGCACGATGCTGGTGTTCGTCGTCGCCGCGTTCCTGCTCTGCCTTCCGCATCTGCTGGCGCGGCCGCATGTGCTGGCGTTTCCGATCCTGGTGGCCTGGATGGCGGGATTGATCGACGCCGCCGATCGCAAGGCGGCGCCGCCTCTGGCGCTGGTGCTCCTGATCGCGCTGTGGGCCAATCTTCACGGCGGCTTCGTGTTCGGCCTGTTCTTCATGGCGCCCGCTGCGCTTGATGCGGTTGTCAATGCCGAGCCGCCGCTTCGCCGCGCGCTGGCATTGCGCTGGATGGCGTTCGCCGCGCTCGCTGTGGCCGCGAGCTGCTGCACGCCCTATGGCTGGAACGCGCTGCTCGCGGCGCAGAAGATCCTGTCGCTCGGTCAGGCACTGCCGCTGATCGTCGAATGGAAGGCGGCGGACTTCCAGGGCCTCGGGCCGTTCGAGATCTGCCTGCTGCTGGCAATCGGCTTTGCGCTATATCATGGGCTCAAGCTGCCACCGGTCCGCATCCTGATGCTGCTCGGCCTGCTGCACATGGCGCTGGCCCAGGCGCGCGCTGCCGAGATCCTGGCGTTGGCCGGACCGCTGGTGATCGCCGCGCCGCTGGCGCGGCAGTTGGACCCGTTGCCCGCCGTCCCCGCGGGGGCGCGGGCAGCGCTGACATCGGCCGTGGTGCTCGCGCTCGGCGCCGGCACATTGGCGTCCTTGTCGGTCCTGACCTTCGCGCCGAACATGCGCGGCACGCCGGTGGCGGCCGTGACCGAGCTCAAGAAGCTCAATCTGACGCGCGTGCTGAACGACTATGATTTCGGCGGTTATCTGATCTCGACCGGAATAGCTCCGTTCATCGACGGCCGCACCGAGCTCTATGGCGAGACGTTCTTCGTCGATCACAACGCCGCATCAGGCCTGATGGAGCCGGACAATCTGTTCCGGCTGCTCAAGGACTACGACATCGAGGCGACCTTGCTGCGCACCCAGAGCGCGGCGACCAAGCTGCTCGACCATGTCGATGGCTGGCAAAAAGTCTATGCCGATGATATCGCCACCATTCATCTGCGCAAAGCGGGCGCCCGTCACACCGCGGAACCGTCGGTCGATTCCGGCAGGAATTGATTCAATCCTGATGATCTTCACGTGAGGTCCGATGTCGCGCGGCATCTCGGCGCGTGCAAATCAGGCAGTGCTCGACTATCATGACCGTGTCCGTTCGACAGCAAGCCTGACTCATTCAAGAAACTGAACAGAGAGGGAGCGCGTCATGGCCGTGAAGGCAACCGACACCACCGCCGATCGTTTCAGCAACAACAGGCAGGCCGACATCCGCGTCCTGGACCTGCCGCGCAACAATCCCTGCGCCCAATGCGGCGAGCCGATCGCGCTGCCGTCCTGGGTCGAAAAGGATGGGCGGCGCACCGCCTTTCTCTGGCATTGCCGCCTCTGCGACTATCGCTATGAGACCATCGCGTTCTATGCCGAGGCCGTCGATCAGGACGACGCGCTGGCCGCCTAATCAGGCCCAGCGAGCTCGCTGCCTTTTGTCGCGGCGGGCGCACATCACTCAATCTCGCGGATCGATGGATGCGGCCGGACGGCTTGAGCCGTCCGGCCATCCGCGTTGATATCCGCAAGCCTGCACTGATGTCTCGGCAGATCCGGGCGCGACACGCGACGACATCGCGGGCGTCTTGATGCGATTTGCCGGAACCGTCACTCAGGCACAGTTCGGCGCTGCACTGAGACCGCTTGTCGCGCAGCATGACGAAATCGGAGTTCCCGCGGAACGGTGACTGTCCGCTGCAGTTCTCTCGTCACCATTCACTGAGAGGAGACACCACATGATGATGAAGACTGTTGCGGCCGGCCTGGCCGGTTCCCTGCTGCTCGCGACCGCGGCCTTTGCTGCGGAGAGCACCACCACCACGACCAGCACCACGACCACCGCCAATACCACGGCGGCGTCGTACCAGGGCGATTGGCGCAGCTCCAAGCTGGTGGGCGTGAAAGTCTACAACAACAACAACGAGAATGTCGGCTCGATTGACGACCTGCTCGTCGACAAGAGCGGCAACGTCAAGGGCGTCGTGATCGGCGTCGGCGGCTTTCTCGGCATGGGCGAGCACCTCGTCGCGGTCTCGTTCGACCAGGTGAAGTTCTCGGATCAGCCGGTGCAGTCCAACACCGCCTCCAACGCTCCGGCATCCGGCACGACCTCCTCGACCACGCCGCCGGCGACCACGACGACGGGGGCTGCCACCGGTACGTCGTCCTCGTCGATGAGCTCTTCGAAGAACCGCTGGTATCCCGACCACGCGATGATCAACGCGACCAAGGACCAGCTGAAGTCGATGCCCGAGTTCAAGTACTCGGAGTAAGAGAACAGCGAGCGATACGCTGTGTCGCGGCGCGCCCGGTTCATCCGGGCGCGTTCGCGCATGTCAGGCTGCAGGGCGCAGGCTGCTGCGGCTCAGCGGCAGCTCGATGCGTGCGATCAGTCCGCAGGGGTGTCGGTCGTGCAGTGACAACTCGCCGCCATGGGCCTGAACGATCGCCTTGGCGATCGACAGTCCGAGCCCGAAGCCGGTGGCCTCGTCCATGTTGCGGGCATCGTCGCCGCGCACGAAGGGTTCGAGCATATCCGGCTTGAGGGCATCCGCGATGCCCGGGCCGTCATCCTCGACGTCGATGGTCAGGCGATTGCCCGAGACCGTCAGCCTGATCACGATCTCCTTGCCATATTTCGCGGCGTTCTCGACCAGGTTCGTGACCGAGCGCATCAGATCGTCAGGCCGCACGGTGGCCATGGCGTGGATCGGACCGACATAGCTGACCTGATGGCCGACATCGGCGAACTGATCGGCGACGAGTTGCAGGATGCTGGCGATATCGACCAGCGTCATCGGCTCGAGCTTGCGGCCGTTGCGCAGGAACGACAGCACCGATCCCAGCATTGTATGCATCTGGTCGAGGTCGGCCAGCATGCGGCTGCGCTGCAGCTCATCCTCGACGAACTCGCAGCGCAAACGCATCCGGGTCAGGGGCGTGCGCAGATCATGGCTGATCGCCGCGAGCATCTTGGTCCGGTCGTTCATCAGCGCGGTGATACGCTGCCGCATCCGGTTCAGCGCGCGCGCCAATGAACGGATTTCTTCCGGCCCGCGTTCGGGCAGCGCGGGCGCATCACCATCGAGGCTGAAATTCTCCGCGGCCCTTGCGAAGCTCGACAGCGGCGATGTCAGCGCGCGCGCGGCCCAGAGGCCGAGCAAGGTCGTGCTGATCAGTGCGAACAGGATGGTCGTCAACCATGGAGCGCCCCAGAACGGTGGCCGCCGCGGCCGGTCAGGAGTCTTGGCCGTGATCAGGTCACCGTCGGGCAGTGCGACGACGACACGCCGCGTGCCCGATCCGGGTGGCGACATGAAGATCCGGTAGCCGGGGCCGAGGCCGCGAAAGCCGCCGGGTCCGGGAGGTCTGCCGTCAGGTCCGTGGTGGGGTTCGAAGCCTGGTCCGCCCGCGCTCGGCGCGCCTTCCGCGCCTGGCTCGGGCGCTCGTCCGGGTTCGGTCGGTAGCGGACCGGAATGAGGTTTGATGTCGAACTCGGGATAGGCACGAACGATATCGGCCATCAGCCGTGGGCGGTCGTCGGCGGGGGCCCGACCGAGAATGCGGATGGCGGTCGCAAGCTGGAACGGACCTGCCTCGCTCTCACCCTCGGGCTGCTCTGCCCGATAGATCAGGAATGTTGCGGTGATGATCGCATGCAGCGCAACGATCGAGATCGCCACCAGAGCCGTGATCTGGCCACGGATGCCCTTCAGGTTGAGAAAGCCGAACGACATCATCCGCCATCATCCGATCCGAGCGGTCAGTGGTTCTGCGGCGCCGTCACCACCTCGACGACAGGCGTGAACATGTAGCCGCCGGACCGCACCGTCTTGATCATGGTGGCCTCCTGCGGATCCGGCTCGATCTTGCGGCGGATGCGGCTGACCAGCACGTCGATGGAGCGCTCGAACGAGCCGGCGCTGCGGCCCTGCGTCAGGTCGAGCAGGCTGTCGCGCGACAGCACGCGGCCCGGCCGTTCGCAGAAGGTGCGCAACAGATCGAACTCGGCGCTGGTCATGGCGACGCGTGCGCCTTCGGGATTGCGCAGCT
Source organism: Bradyrhizobium denitrificans (assembly GCF_013179005.1). Classification (NCBI taxonomy): domain Bacteria; kingdom Pseudomonadati; phylum Pseudomonadota; class Alphaproteobacteria; order Hyphomicrobiales; family Nitrobacteraceae; genus Bradyrhizobium; species Bradyrhizobium denitrificans. The sequence continues at coordinate 76,264 of NZ_JABFDP010000032.1, forward strand.
CGCGCAGCCGGAAATCGATCCGCCAGCCGAGGAAGCTCAGCGCGGTCGCGCCCTCGGTTGCGCTTGCGGTCATCGCGGCGGCCTGCCGGCGCAGCACGGCATTGATCCGGGCGAGTAGCTCGCGCGGATTGAACGGCTTCGGCAGATAGTCGTCAGCGCCCATTTCCAGCCCGAGAATGCGGTCGACATCCTCGCCCCGCGCAGTGAGCATGATGATCGGCACCTGCGATTCGGCGCGTAGCTTGCGGCAGAGGGTCAGGCCGTCCTCGCCCGGCAACATCACGTCGAGGATCAACAGGTCGATCCGGTGATCGCCCATGATGCGGGTCATCTCGCGGCCGTCGGTCGCGGTCGTGACATTGCAGGAATTGTTGCGCAGATATTTCGCGATCAGCGTCCGCGTTTCGCGGTCGTCCTCGACGACAAGGATGTGTGGTTGTGTCTGGGCCATACCGTCAATTGACCTAGAATCGCGGCGTTTTGCGAAGAATTTTGTTACGTAATGTTTCCTGGCGGCAACGTCAGGCAAGCCAGTGAAACGTCTCTCCTACCTGTTGCTGCTTTCATCAGGGCCCGTCAAGCTCAGGGTGAAGAAGCGCGCCAACCGTGGCTTCAGGTCGTTGCCGACGGTTGATGCATCAGGCTACCGTGGGCAGCACGGCTTGCGTTGGTCGCGGTGCTCGGGGGCGGCTTGGAATGCTTCAAAAAAGCAACGCGCCAGGCTTGGCCAGGCGCGCTGTCAGGAATGAGTTGGCAGGCCGTCGTCCGAGATGACCATGATGCGTTTCAACAGAACCGCATCCTGATCTTATCTCTTTGTTTGAGCATGATCTTTTCGGAAAACCGGTTTCCACTTTTCCGGATCATGCTCCCATTCACTTCACCAGCGGGCAGCCGCCTTTGTCGAGCGGACGGAACGCCTCGTCGCCCGGCACGGTCGCGATCAGCTTGTAGAGGTCCCAGTCGCCCTTCGACTCCTCCGGCTTCTTGACCTCGAACAGATACATGTCGTGCACCATGCGGCCGTCGATGCGGATCTTGCCGTTCTTGGCGAAGAAATCGTTTACCGGAGTCGCGCGCATCTGCTCCATCACCTTCGGCGCCTCGTCGGTGCCGATGGCCTCGATCGCCTTGAGGTAATGCATCGTCGCCGAATAGAGCCCGGCCTGGATCATGGTCGGCATGTGCCCGACCTTGTCGTTGAAGCGCTTGGAGAAGGCGCGGGTCTCGTCGTTCATGTCCCAATAGAACGCATCGGTGACGATCAGTCCGGCGGTCGATTTGATGCCGAGGGAGTGAACGTCGGTGATCTCCATCAAGAGCGCGATCATCTTCTGGCCGCTCTGCGCCAGGCCGAATTCTGCCGCCTGCTTGAGCGCGTTCTGCGTATCGCCGCCGGCGTTGGCGAGACCCACCACCTTGGCCTTGGACGCCTGGGCCTGCAGCACGAAGGAGGAGAAGTCCGACGAGTTCAGCGGATGGCGCACGTCGCCGAGCACCTTGCCCCCGGCCTCCTTCACGACATTGGCGGCGTCACGCTCCAGAGCCTGGCCGAACGCGTAATCGGCGGTGATGAAGAACCAGGTGTCCTCGCCGCGCTTGACCATCGCCTTGCCCGCCACGTTCGACAGCGCGTAGGTGTCATAGGTCCAGTGCACCGTGTTGGGCGAGCATTGGCTGCCGGTGATGTCGGATGAACCGCCGCCGGAATTGATGTGGATCTTGTTCTTCTCGCGGGTCAGCGCCGAGATCGGCAGCGCGACCGAGGAGGTTGGCACGTCGAAGATGGCATCGACCTTCTCATTGTCATACCAGTTGCGGGCGATGTTGACGCCGACATCCGGCTTGTTCTGGTGATCGGCCGAGACGACTTCGACCTTCTTGCCCTTGACCTTGCCGCCATAATCCTCGACCGCCATCTGCACGGCCACCAGCGAGCCCTTGCCGGTCGCGTCCGCATAGAGGCTGGACATGTCGGTGAGCACGCCGATCTTGACGACATCGTCCGAGATCGTCTGGGCCTGAGCGGTTCCGCAGAGGGCCGCGAGCGCGAGGGCTGCGGCGACGGCTTGCGCCGAAGGTTTCATGTTTCTCTCCCGAGATTGTTGTTGTTGGCGGGCGCAGTTCTAGCTGTCTTGACTGCGTCCTGCAAAGCGAGGCCGCGCATGGGACCGTTGCGAAAGGTTTCAGCTCACAGCCCTGGCAGCGCGTTGACACGCACCGTCATCGTCCCTTCGGCCGAGCCGATGACGCGCAGCGTTGTGGCGTCGAAGGCAATGTCGGTCAAAGCGAGATTGTTGATGTCGGTATCGACCCTGACGCCGTTCTCGTTCTTGTGCAGTTCGGCCATCGCGGCGGCGACCTTCTCACGAAGATTGTCGGCGAACGGCTTGAGATCGATCACCGAGCGCTCCAGCAAGGCACGCTGCAGATGCGGGACCGCAGCGCGCGCGGCGGCGCCGAGCAGGCCGAAGGCCGCATCCGATTCCACAGCCAGCTGCAGGTCGGACAGGCGCAGGATCTGCTGCGCCTGGTCGACCATCGGGCGGCCCCAGATATGGACGGTCGCCTCGGCCCCGAACCCGAAGAAGCTTTCCTTCTCCTTGCCCTTGACCTGGAGCGAGATCAGCAGCCGGTTACCGGAGGGGACCACGGTCGCATGCTTCACGGTGACGGCGACCGGGCCGGAGCCGTCTTCCGGAAACGTCCGCCCGGCGAGTTGCGAATCGACGAGCTTGTTGAGTTCGGTGAAGGGCACGTCGATCGGAACCGCGACATTGATGCCGCCGGCCGTGGGCGGCACGATCGTGATCTTTTCCGGGAACGGGCATTCCGGCTTGGTCTGCGCCGGCGTCACCCGTGTTTCGGCTTCGATCCCGATCGTGGCCGTGACGGCATTGGCGTCGATCACGGGTTGCGCGGCCAGCGCCCGGGTCGGCTTGATCTCGAGCCAGACGGCCGGCAGGCCGGGCGCGGTGCCCTGCAGCGGGACCGAGCGACAGGCGCGCTCCCATTGGATCTGCGCGTTCCGCCGCAGGGTCGGGTCCTTGCGCAGCCGTTCGCTGAGCACGCCGAGCTGATCATTGACGTTCTTGTCGATGATCGGCTTCATCTGCGCCGGCACGTTGAGGCGCGCCCCGGCAACGGTCAAAGCCGTATCGCCCAGGTTGACCTGGGCGGCGAAGTTGGGCTCGACATACCAGGACGCGGCCAGCCGGGGGCGCATCGCGATCATGACATTGCCCTTGATGTCGGCGGTCGCGTTGAGGTTCTTGATATTGACCCCGATCTGTTTGGCGGCGTCCGATCCAAGCAGCCCGCCGATGGCGTCTCCCAGGGCCCCGGTGGTCTTGGCTGACAACGAGCCCGTGACGTTGAGTCGGCCCGACAGCGGCGTCGCGAGCGACAGTGTATCCTGGGCACCGGTTGCGGCGATGGCGCCGCGCGACACGTTCCAGCCGATATCGGCATTCTGCAGCAGCTGCGTGACCGGATTCTCGGCCTTGCCCGAGAAATTGCGCGGCGTCGCCTTTTCGGCGGCGTCGCGGATGGCGCCGAGCGAGACCGACACCGGCGCCATGATGATCGAGTTGCGGGTCGCGGGCGGCAATGGCGGCAACGCGGCCAATGGCGGTGCGGGGGTGGTGCTTGAGAACAGAAAGACTTCCGCGACGATGATGCCGATGAGAACGAGCGCCGCGAGCCCGGCCGCACCGAACAGGATGATTCGCAGCGGCGGCGGCGAGCGTCGCAGCGGCGGCTGCGATTTCGGAGCCAGCGGATGCGGCTTGTTCTGCCAGTCCGGACGCGGCGTCGGAAGCTTCATGTCGTATCCACGGACTCCAGCGGTGGCGATCCCGGCGCGCTCCGGCAACGGCGCGATCGCGGTTAATGCAAGGTTGCCAAGCTTACAGGGCCAAACGCAGGCGCGCCAGGGCAGCCGGACGCGCTGCCCGCCATCATTCGGTCGCGATGGTGAATGGCGCAAGCGGCGCCAGACGGCGCATCAGACCAGCGCGCAAAAAAAGACCGCCTGAGGCGCGGGGCCCGGGCGGTCCAAGTCTGGGAGGAAGGGGAAGATGAGAAGTGAACGATTGCAGGCGTGACGATCAGCGGGTGATGCGGCCGAGATCGGCGCGACGGTCCATCGGCAGCACGATCACCTTGGCGCCGACATTGACGCGCGCATAGAGGTCGATGACGTCCTGATTGGTCAGACGGATGCAGCCCGAGGACACATGCGTGCCGATCGTTGCCGGCTGGTTGGTACCGTGGATGCGATAGATCGTGCCGCCGAGATACATGGCGCGGGCGCCCAGCGGATTGCCCGGTCCGCCGGCCATGTGACGCGGCAGATAGGGCTGGCGGGCAATCATTTCCGGTGGCGGCGTCCAGTCCGGCCATTCGGCCTTCCTGGTGACCGATTGGGTGCCGGACCAGGTGAAGCCATCACGGCCGACGCCGATGCCGTAGCGCATCGCCTGGCCGTTGCCGAGCACGTAGTACAGATAAGTGTTGGGCGTATCGATGATGACGGTGCCTGGCGCTTCGCGGGTCGCGTAGTTCACCACCTGGCGGCGCAGGCGGGCCGGCAACTCATAAGCTGTTGCGTCGTCCTCGCTGGGCGCGAGAGTCTGCGGTTCGGCTGCCGGCGGCTCGAAGCTCGCAACCGGCGGCAGCAGGAAAGGAAACGGGAGCGGGGCCGGCGAGGCGGCCTGTGTCGGCGTGGCCGTCACGATGGTCGCCGTCATCAGTGCGCCGGCGAGGATGCGGAAATGCGAACGGAGTATGCCTGAGGTGAACATCAATGTCCCCTGTTTGATCGCGCGTGCGCCGCTGCCGTTACGCCGGTCAGCGGATTTGAAATCAGTCGCCTGTCATCAGCTTTGGCGCAGCTTGATCAGCGCCTTATGCTGCAACTCATAAGGGAGAAAAGTTTCGTTGCGTTTTCGTAGCAGGTGCAAAACGGCTTCGTCGGCTTAACCGTTTGTTTCATGACGGTTTCACGACAGCAGCTGCGCCGCGGGGGCCACGGACATCGCGGAAAACGGCCGGGAGCGGCAAAAAGAACCTTCGACAGTTCGATGACGTCACACGCCTGAAATAAGAATGTCGGAATTTGCGGATGTTCAGAATCGCTGCAACTTTCCGGATCGACTTATGCGGATCTTAATCGCAACCGACGCCTGGCACCCGCAGGTCAATGGCGTGGTGCGCACGCTCACGTCGCTGTCGCGCGCGGCCGCGAGTCTCGGCGCTGATATCACCTTCCTCACGCCGGAGGGGTTTCCGTCATTCGGCGTGCCGACCTATCCGGGCCTGCGGCTTGCGATTCCCAAGTCCAGCGAAATCGCTCGCCGCATCGAGGCCGCAGCGCCCGATGCAATTCATATCGCGACTGAAGGCACGATCGGCTGGGCCGTGCGCCGCTATTGCCTGCGCCATGGCTTGCCATTCACGACGTCCTACACGACGCGCTTCCCGGAATATGTGTCGGTGCGCACCGGCATTCCCGACGCGGTCGGCTACTGGGTGATGCGCCGCTTTCACGATGCTGCCGCCATGACCATGGTGGCGACCAATTCGCTGAAGCAGGACCTGGCCTCGCGCGGCTTCAAGAAGCTCGGCTTCTGGACCCGCGGCGTCGACACCAAGCTGTTCAATCCGGACGAGCCGGCCGCGCTCGACCTGCCGCGTCCGGTGTTCATGACGGTCGGCCGCGTCGCGGTCGAGAAGAACCTGGAAGCGTTCCTGTCGCTCGATCTGCCGGGCTCGAAGGTCGTGGTCGGCGGCGGTCCGCAGAAGGCCGAGCTGGAGCGCCGTTTTCCGAAGGCGCATTTCCTCGGCGAGAAGACCGGCAAGGACCTGACCGCGCATATGGCGGCCGCCGACGTCTTCGTGTTTCCGAGCCTGACCGATACTTTCGGCGTGGTGCAGCTCGAATCGCTGGCCTGTGGCACGCCGGTAGCGGCGTTCCCGGTCACCGGACCGCTCGACGTCATTGCCGATCATCCGATCGGTGCGATCGACTGGGACCTGCGCGCCGCCTGCCTCAAGGCCCTGACCATGTCGCGCGAGACCTGCCGTGCCTTCGCGCTGGATCGCTCCTGGGAGAACAGCGCGCGCCAGTTCATCGGCAATCTCGCCGTGCTGCAGCCGTCCCGTGCCGTGCGTCCCACGCCGGTGCTGGTCGGGCAGAGCGCCGTGCGCGGCTGATAGCCAACATCGCGTCACCACATCAATTGCAAAACAGAGTGAGATGTAACGATGGCAGAAACCATGAAGCTCCGCGGTGCGCAGGAGCTCGATTTCGATCGCGAGCAGGTCGAGCAGGCCTATGACCGCTGGGCGCCGATCTACGACCTCGTCTTCGGCGGCGTGTTCGAGAAGGGCCGCAAGGCCGCGATCAGCGCCACCAACAAGCTCGGCGGGCGCGTGCTCGAGGTCGGTGTCGGCACCGGCATCTCGCTGCCGCTTTATGCCCCGCATGTCCGGGTGTTCGGCACCGACATTTCCGAGGCGATGCTCGGCAAGGCGATGCGCCGCGTCGCCGAGCAGCGGCTGAAGAATGTCGAGGGTCTGGCGGTGATGGATGCCGAGAACCTCGATTTTCCCGACGACTCCTTCGATGTCGTGATGGCGCAATATGTCGTGACCGCCGTGCCGAATCCGGAAGTCGCGCTCGACGAGTTCGCCCGCGTGCTGCGTCCCGGCGGCGAGTTGATCATCCTCACCCGCGTCAGCGCCGATGACGGCCTGCGCCGGGTCATCGAGCAGGCGCTGCAGCCGGTGGTGCGCCGGCTCGGCTTCCGCACCGCCGAGTTCGGCTGGTCGCGCTACATGCGCTGGCTCGCCGGCGCGCAGCGCATGGAACTGGTCGAGCGCCGCCTGATCCCGCCGCTCGGACACTTCTCGCTGGTGCGCTTCCGCAAGCAGGACCTCGCTGCCGCAGCCTGAGGCGCGGCAGCCTCCCTCCGCGGCGCGCGCGCTTCTCGGTAGTTCTCGACGTTTTCTCGCGTCCGATCGTGTGACATCTTGATGATGTCACACGATCTACACCGAATCCCTGTACACGACCTGCAACTCATTCTTCGGAGCAACCATGATCAAGCATTTCCTGGAGCAGCTGCGGATCCAGCGCTGGGACGACCATCGCTATTATCACCACAGCCGCATCAATCAGAGCTTGCACTTCGTCAGCGCGCTCAGCTTCCTGATCGCCTATGTGATGATGGTGTTCGATCCGCTGATGTCGGCGCTGATCGGCTGGCTGGTGTCGATGACGTCGCGCCAGGCCGGGCACTTCTTCTTCGAGCCGAAGGGTTATGACCACGTCAATCAGGCGACCCACGAGCATAAGGAAGAGATCAAGGTCGGCTATAATCTGCAGCGCAAGGTCGTGCTGATGTCGATCTGGGCCGCTGCGCCGGTGGTGCTGTATCTGCAGCCGACTCTGTTCGGCCTGCTGTCGCCCTGGACCACGGCGATGGATTTCGCCCGCGAGACCGCCAAGCTCTGGCTCGTGATCGGCATCGGCGGCCTCGTCTTCCGCACCGTGCAGCTGTTCTTCATCCGCGACGTCGAGACCGGCCTGGTCTGGATGACCAAGATCATCACCGACCCGTTCAACGATTTCATGCAGTATCGCTCGGCACCGCTGGCGCTGCTGCGCGGCGAGCTGATCGATCCGGGCCTGCACCTGATGGGCGAGAATCTCGAAGAGCAGCACGCCTGAGCCGGGCGCTCGATCTGAACTGCGCGATGCCCGGGCCGGTCCCGGGCATCGGTGTTTGTGGGGATGTCTCGATGTTGGACGCAAGCTGTCGCGATGAGCGCGGTGCACGCCCTTCTCCGCTTGCGGAGGAGGGCCGGGGAGGCGGCAGGCTTGCTGTGCTCGCCATGCGAGCGCCGGAGGCGACGGCCCCCGCCCGTCAGAGTCTGCAAGCCGGCCGATATGCCCCGCAAGGGCGCGTGGCGATCGCATACGGGGAGAGGGGGCTGTCGCGACGAGCAGTCCGGCTCGAGAGCGATACCGTCATGCCCGGGCTTGTCCCGGGTACCCACGTCGATCCCGCGATGCCGAACAAGGTGGATGACCGGGACGAGCCCGGCCATGACGACGTGAAGACAGTCGGGCGCAAAACGCCGATCGCCGTAGGCCACCGCCCCGCGAAAGCGGGGCAGAGAGCGACCTCAACGTCCGACCACGGCGCCGACCATCTCTTTCAGGATCTGGCGCTTGATCGCCTTGTTGGTGAGGGTGCCGTCGTTCCACCACCAGCCGTCCTGCTTCATCTTCTCCGCCGCCGCGACGAAGCGCTTGGTGACCTCGGCGAAATCGGCGTCGGTGTAGTTCAGGCTGAAGATGAAGCGGCCGGTGCCGACCCAGCTGAGCGCCAGGCCTTCGGCGCGCAGGTAGAATTGCAGCATCCAATTGTAGCGCGACGGCACGGTGTACTCGACCAGCCAGATCGACTGCAGATTGGACACGCGCACCGGCAGGTCGCGCGCGCTCAGGGCAGTGTTGAGCTCGCCGGCGCGGCCGTCCCAGGTTTCGTCGAGCCCATCATAGATGGTGCGGAAGTTCGGGCTGTCGAGCCGGCTCAGGAACTCGTCCATTGCCGTCATCACGTAAGGGTGCGAGTTGAAGGTGCCGCGGGCGAAGCAGATGTCGGCCGGCCGGTCGTCGCGGAAGCGGCGCATATAGTCCTTCTTGCCGCAGACCACGCCAATCGGCAGGCCGCCGCCGAGGCTCTTGCCGTAGGTCACCATGTCGGCCTTGACGCCGAAATATTCCTGGGCGCCGCCCGGGGCGAGCCGGAAGCCGAGGAACACCTCGTCGAACAGCAGCACGATGCCCCTGTGGGTGCAGACTTCGCGCAGCTGTTTCAGCCAGGCCGTGTAGGCCTCGCGGTCGTAGCGGCCCTTGCGGGAGGAATCGACCAGCGCGGAATCGCCCGGTGCGTTGCCGTTCGGATGCAGCGCTTGCAGCGGATTGACCAGCACGCAGGCGATGTCGCGCCGTGTGCGCAGGACGTGCAGCGTGCGTTCCGACATTTCGGCCAGCGTATAGGTCTCGTGCGGCGCGATCGGATTGCCGACGCCGGGCTGCACGTCGCCCCACCAGCCATGATAGGCGCCGGCGAAGCGCACCAGGTGGCTGCGGCCGGTGTGGTAGCGGGCGAGCCGCACCGCCTGCATCACGGCTTCGGTGCCGGACATGTGGAACGAGACCTCGTCCATGCCGGACAGTTCGGTCAGCCGCTTCACATTGTCGGCAACGACCGGATGATACAGGCCGAGCACCGGGCCGAGCGCCTGCGCGCGCCGCTCGGCGGCGGCGATGCACTCCTTGTAGAAGTCGTAGCCGAAGATGTTGACGCCGTAGGAGCCGGTGAGGTCATAGAACTGATTGCCGTCGAGGTCGGTCAGCGTGACGCCGGACGAGGCCTGCATGAACGAGCCGGCGCCGAGTTGCTCCTTGACCAGCCGGCTGTATTGGAACGGCACGCGGTAGGATTGGGTGAATTGCAGGTCGGAGATGCGGCTTGCCGCCTCCGCGGTGAGCGCGCGGCTCTTGGCGAATTTCTCCTGGAACAGCGCGCCGAGGCGGAAGAAGCCGTCCTGGCGTCTAGTGGCGATCTCCCCCGGCGCGCCATCGGAGCGGAAGAAGTCGTCGATTTCGAACTCATAACGCGGGATCAGCTTGGAGATCCGGCGCGACATCTTGGAATGGCCGGCGAGCGAGCGGTGCTTGGCACGCGACAGCTCGATGCGGGCCTTGACCTTCGGGGCGACGGCGGCCGTCACGGCAGCGCCAACCGCCAACGTTACATAAGGAATCGCGTTTTCCATCATGCCCAAAAGCGCTAACCACTCCTGCTGACAGATTCATGACAGTCAAAAGCCTGATCGCTTCCTTCACCCAACAGGAAGACCTCAACTTCCTGCTCACCAACCGCGTGCCGCGCGCCGCGCTGACCCGCTTCATGGGCTGGTTCTCCAAGATCGAGAATCCGCTGGTGAAGGACGCCTCCATCGCGCTGTGGAAGCTGTTCTCCGATCTCGATCTCTCCGAGGCCAAGGAGAGCGAGTTCAAGAGCCTGCATGCCTGCTTCACCCGCGAGCTGAAGCCAGGCCTGCGGCCGTTCGATCCCGATCCCGCGATCGTGACCAGCCCGTCCGACGGCATCATCGGCGCCCATGGCCAGATCCGCGACGGCGAGCTCTATCAGATCAAGGGCGCCCCTTACGCCTTGCGCGACCTCGTTGCGGATCCCGCCGTGGTCGAGACCCATCGCAATGGCTGCTTCGTCACCATCCGGCTGACCTCGAGCATGTATCATCGCTTTCACGCGCCAGCGGACATGACGCTCGAGCATGTCAGCCTGATCCATGGCGATGTCTGGAACGTCAATCCGATCGCGCTGAAGCGCGTCGAGCGGCTGTTCTGCAAGAACGAGCGCGCCGTCATCCGCACCCATCTCGCGACAGGCGAGCCGTTCACCATCGTGCCGGTCGCCGCGATCCTGGTCGCCAGCATCCGCCTGCACGCGCTCGACCGCGTATTGAACGCGCAGACCGAGCGGCCGCTCGCCTACAGCTGCAACAATGTCGTGCGCAAGGGCGACGAACTCGGCTGGTTCGAGCACGGCTCCACCATCATCCTGCTCGCGCCCGGCGACTTCACCTTCTGCCCTGAGATCGCCGAGGGCGCGCGGATTCGCGCCGGCCAGCCGCTGTGGCGCAGGCGCGTCGCCGCCGAGGGAATGTAAGATCTGCGCCACCCGCGCTCGATTTCGCCGTTGCGCTTCACTATATGGTTGCGCTCAATTCACGAATCGGGATCGCGGCCCCCGCGATCCCCGGCCACAGGAGAGGCGATGGCGAGAGCGCCCATCATGGCGGCAGGCGGCATTGTGCTGCGGCGGGAGCAACCGCCGCGGGTCGCGGTGGTGCGCCTGCGCAAGCGCGACGAATGGGTGCTGCCCAAGGGCAAGCTCGATGATGGCGAGACGCCGCGCGACGCCGCCAAGCGCGAGGTGCTGGAAGAGACCGGGCACAAGGTGACCGTGCACGAGTTCCTCGGCACCCTGGTTCATGACACCGGCACCCGCTCGAAGGTCGTGCATTATTGGCGCATGGAGGCGTCCGGGGACCAGACGCAGCCGCTGATGGACGACGTTCGCGCCGTCGACTGGCTGCCGCTCGAGGCCGCCGTCGAGCGGCTGTCGCGCGATCACGAGAAGACGTTCCTGGAGACGGTTGGCCCCTATGCGCTTGCCGGCCTGATTCGAAAGGCCAAGGCGAAGCCGGCGCTGGAGCCCAAGGTCGCGGCCGAAAAGGCGCAGGCCGAAAAAGCTTCGGCAGAGAAGGTGCAGGCAGAGAAGGTCGCGGCGGAAAAGCCTGCAACGACCAAGAAGCGCCGCAGCCGCGTTACTCTGCCGTCGCAGGTCCCGGGGCCGCCGTCAGAGCCGGCCGAGGCGATCCCCGAGATCGCGTGCGAACCCGCAGCCGAGATACTGCCTCCGCTGGAGCCCCCTGCGCCGGCCCAGCCCGACACGCCTGCCCCGTTGCAGGTCGAAGCGGAGACCATGCAGCCGGCAACGCCGGAGACCGAGCGCGCGCCGGCGGATCTCGCGCGCGTCGAGGCGGTGGCGGCCGCGATCAAATCGCTGGTGCCCGGCTCTCTTGCGCCGGCCGCCGAGGACGCCCGCGCGAGCGCCGAAGCGCCATCGGACATGCCGAATGCGGACGCGGCGGCAGAGCTGCGCCCGGACACGGCTTCAGCGGCCGCGGATGAGCCCAATGGCGGCGCCCGGCGCAGCCTGGCCCAGAAGATGCGGGCCTGGCTCGGCCGCGCCGCCTGAGTGTATCTGGCGAAGCGCTTGATCCACAACGCATCCCGCTGAAGGCCTCCGGTGCGGGCCGCGCGCGCGAATGGCTGCGGTCCGCCGCGCAAAAATTGCTGAGAACCAATCGCGCCATTGCGGGTTGACGCGGGTCCGTCAACGGAGACCCCGCATGAGCCCGCCGCGCGAGAGTGTCGCACCTCTGACCAAACCCGCCCCGCTGTCCGTCACGCTTCGGATCAACGGCGAACGCCGTACGCTGTCCGTGGCGCCCTGGACCACGCTGCTCGACCTGCTGCGCAATCACCTGGATCTCACTGGGACCAAGAAGGGCTGTGACCACGGTCAATGCGGCGCCTGCACGGTTCTGATCGATGGCCGCCGCGTGCTGTCCTGCCTGGCGCTGGCGGTCATGAAGGACGGTGCCGAGATCACCACGATCGAAGGCCTTGCCAAGGGCGACGAGCTGCATCCGCTGCAGCAGGCCTTCATCGACCACGATGCCTTTCAATGCGGCTATTGCACGCCGGGCCAGATCTGCTCGGCCGCGGGGCTCATCGCCGAGGGCAGGGCGAACAGCAAGGATGAGATCCGCGAACTGATGAGCGGCAACATCTGCCGTTGCGGCGCCTATCCGAACATCATCAGCGCGATCGAGCAGGCCATGGGAGGCGGCCGATGAACAATTTCGATTACGCGCGCGTGAGCGACGTCGCCGAGGCGGTCAAGCTGAAGGCTGAGACGCCCGATGCGAAGTTCATCGCCGGCGGCACCAATCTGATCGATCTGATGAAGTACCATGTCGAGCAGCCGCGGCGGCTGATCGACATCAGCCGCCTGCCGTTGAATGTGGTGGAGGAGACGAGCACTGGCGGGGTGCGGATCGGCGCCTTGGTGCCGAACAGCACGCTGGCCTATCACCCGATCGTCGAGAGCCGCTATCCGCTGCTCGCGAGCGCGATCCTGGCCGGGGCCTCGGCGCAGCTGCGCAACATGGCCTCGACCGGCGGCAATCTGCTGCAGCGGACGCGTTGCGCGTATTTCTACGATGTCTCCATGCCCTGCAACAAGCGCAGCCCAGGCGCGGGCTGCTCGGCGATCGGCGGGCTCGACCGCAATCACGCGATCCTCGGCGCCAGCCCGGACTGCATCGCGACGCATCCCTCCGACATGTGCGTGGCGCTGGCGGCGCTGGATGCCACGGTGCAGGTGACCGGTGCGCAGAGTGAGCGTGCGGTCGCCTTCGCCGACTTTCACCGGCTGCCCGGCGACCGTCCCGATCTCGATAACACTCTGCGGGCCGACGAGATCATCACGGCGATCGAGCTGCCGGCGCAGGGCTTCGCGACCAATCATAGCTATCTCAAGATCCGCGATCGTCTCTCTTATGCGTTTGCGCTGGTCTCGGTCGCCGCGGCGCTCGAGCTCGACGGCGGCCGCATCCGCGAGGTCAGGCTGGCGCTGGGCGGTGTCGCCCATAAGCCCTGGCGCAACGCGGAAGCGGAAGCCGCGCTGCGCGGGCAGGCCCCGGGGGACGACGCGTTCGACCGGGCGGCCGATATGCTGCTCGCGGACGCCGGGGCTCACGCGCACAATGGCTTCAAGATCCCGCTGGCCCGCCGTGCCATCCGGCGCGCGCTGACACAGGCCGCGAACGGCACACCTCAGATCCAATCCACCAAGACGATCCGGTGATCCCATGACAGCTCGCATCGGCTCCGCCACCTCCCGCGTCGATGGCCGCGCCAAGGTCACCGGTGCCGCCAAATATGCCGCCGAATTCGCCGCGCCTGATCTCGCCTACGGAATCGTGGTCAGCGCCACCATTCCGAAGGGGCGCATCACCAGCATCGACGCCAGCCGCGCCCGCGCGGTCGGCGGTGTCATCGACGTCATCACCCACACCAACCGTGTCAGGATGGCCGATAAGGACGATGGCTATCGCGACGAGGTCGCGCCCGAGGGCGGCTCACCCTATCGTCCGCTCTACGACGACCGCGTGCATTTCAACTTCCAGCCGGTCGCGCTCGTCGTTGCCGAGGACGAGGACACGGCCCGCTATGCTGCGACGCTGGTCGATGTCAAGTATCAGGCGGAGGATTTCGCGACCGACTTGCATGCCCGGCGCGAGCAGGCGTTCAAGGTCGACAAGCCGATCAAGCCGCGCGGCGATGCGACCCGTGCCCTCGCCGGCGCACCCGTTCGCCATGATGCCGAATACGGTGTTCCGGTCGAGTACCATAATCCGATGGAGCTGTTTGCCTCCACAGTGCTCTGGCGCGACGGCGGCAAGCTCGTGGTCCACGACAAGACCCAGGGCGTGCAGAATGTGCAGCGCTATGTCTGCGGCGTGTTCGAGCTGAAGGAGGACGACGTCCAGGTGATGTCGCCATTCGTCGGCGGCGCGTTCGGTTCCGGCCTGCGGCCGCAATATCAGGTCGTGCTCGCTGCGATGGCCGCGCTCAAGCTGAAGCGCGCGGTGCGCGTCGTGCTCAGCCGCGCCCAGATGTACGGCCTGTGCTATCGCCCGGCGACCATCGAGCGGTTGGCGATCGGCGCCAATCGGGACGGCGGGTTGACGGCGCTGACGCATGAGGCGATCGCGATGACGTCACAGCACGAGGCGTTTTCGCGCAACGATATCGGCTGGGGGGACGTGCTCTATACATCCGAGACATCGCGCGCGACGCATCGGCTGGCCAGGCTCGACGTCCCGACGCCGGGCGACATGCGCGCGCCGGGCGCGGCCAGCGGCGTGTACGGGCTGGAATGCGCGATGGACGAACTCGCGGTTGCGCTGAAGATGGATCCGCTGGCGTTGCGGCTGCGCTGCTACTCCGACCGCGACCAGGACAAGAACCTGCCGTTCTCCAGCAAGCGGCTGCGCGAGTGCTATCAGCAGGGGGCCGAAGCCTTCGGCTGGTCCAAGCGCGGCGCGGAGCCGCGCTCCATGCGGGAGGGACGTGAATTGGTCGGCTGGGGCATGGCGAGCGGTGCCTGGGAGGCGATGCAGATGCCGTTCGCGTCGCGCATCGTGATGACGGCCAACGGCCATGTCGAGGTCGCGAGCGCGACGTCCGACATCGGCACCGGCACCTACACGATCATGGCGCAGGTCGCTGCCGACATGCTCGGCGTGCCGCTCGACAGCATCACCGTGAAGCTCGGCGACTCCACTCTGCCAAAGGCGCCGGTCGAGGGCGGTTCCTGGACCGCGGCCTCGATCTCGCACGCGATCGTCAATGCGGCCGGTGACATCCGCGCCGAGCTGTTGACGATCGCGCAAGCCATGCCGGGCTCGCCGCTGCTGGGGCTCACGGCGGACGAGGTGACGCTGGCCGATGGTGCCGTTGTCGCGATTGCCGATCGCAGCCGGTCGGTTGCGATGGCGGACGTCATGCGCCATGGCGGCATGGATCGCATCGAGAAGGAGCGCGGCTCGGAATTCAAGGAGGACGACAAGCACGCCCACAACACCCACGCGGCGATCTTCGCCGAGGTCAAGATCGACGAAGAGCTTGGCGTCGTCAGGGTGACGCGCATCGTCAACGCCGTTGCCGCCGGCCGGATCCTCAACACCAAGACGGCGTCGAGCCAGATCATGGGCGGCGTGGTCATGGGCATCGGCATGGCGCTGCATGAAGAGGCCAGGATCGACCATCGCTTCGGGCGCATCATGAACGCCAATATCGCCGAGTATCACATGCCGGTGAATGCCGATGTTCACGACATCCAGGTGATCTTTGTCGAGGAAGAGGATCGCATCATCAACAAGATGGGCATCAAGGGCCTTGGCGAGATCGGCATCGTCGGCGTCCCCGCCGCCATCGCCAACGCGGTCTATCACGCCACCGGCAAGCGCGTGCGCGACCTGCCGATCACGTTGGACAAGCTGCTGGGGTGATCCGCCGGGACAAGCATTCTCACAAGCCCTCAGAGGATCAAGCGGTCGAGCCGAGGCACGCGGTGAGCTTCGCGAACGGTTGAGCCTCTCCCGTTGTGGACCACGAGGGGAGAGGGGACATCGGCGCTGTCGCTGCGTGGCTCGTCTCGATGAGTTGTCCTGCCGATCAGCCCGATAGAAGATCGTTCTCGGCAGATGGGCTTCTGCATCGAATCTTGCCTGTCGCGACAACGCCATGCTCGCGACACGCGCGCCGCACTCTCTCCGCGGTTCGCGCCATTTCGTAACATCTCTCCACGCTTCCGCCCTATGCTGTCCGAATTGTCGGATGAGAACGATGCGCCGTCCGCAGAGGCGGACATGAGAGGCGTGAAGGCGGTCCGGGCATGGTCGAGGTCGACATCGCGTGTTGGGTGAGATCGTACACGCCGGCCGCTGCTCGCGTGACCATGCTCTGCACGGCCCTGGGCCTGGCCGGTTGCGCGACCGCGCCGATGACGCAGAGTGGGGCGCTCGCGTCCTATCAGACGCTGTCCGAATCCAACGGCGTTCTCGCCAAGTCCGTGCTGAACGTCGACAAGGACGCGGTGCTCGCGGCCTCGACCATCCGCATCATGCCGACGTCGTTTTCCGGACAGGCCAACGAGGTTCTGAGCGACGAGCAGCGCCGGCTGGTCGCCAATGCCGTCGATCGCGCGCTGTGCCTCAATCTGAGCGAACGTTTCACGGTCGTCGCTCCATATGAGAAGGCCGACCTGACGACGCGCACCTTCATCACCCAGGCGACGGCGACCGACCCGGTCGCGGCGGGGGCGTCCAAGGTCGTCTCGGCCGTGCCCGGTGCGCTCGGCGTTCCCGTGCCGGTGCCGCGGCTGCCGATCGGCCTCGGCAGCCTCACGGTCGAAGCCGAGGCGGTCGACCGCAAGGGACGTCAGCAGGCTGCGATGGTGTGGGCGCGTGGCGCCAATTCGTTCACCAATTCGCCGGTGCTGTCACAGGCCGGCGACGCCTATGATCTGGCTGCCTCGTTCAGCGCCGATTTCGGCCAGATGCTGGTGACCGGCGAGACGCCGTTCGGCAAGGCGCCGAAGCTGCCGTCGATCCAACGGATCGGCGCCGCGCTGGGAGGAAAGCCAAAGCACGCGGCGTGCGAGGCGTTCGGCCGCGATCCCGGCTTGATCGGCATGGTCGCCAACCGGCTCGGCGCGCCGCCCGAATGGGTCGACAAGGGCGCGGTCGCTCAGGACGCCGCAACGAACACGCAGATGGCCGCAAAACGGTAGCGGCAGCGCGCAGACGGCGGGCGGTTTGAGGCGAACCGCGGAAGACGCAACCCGACCTCTCCCGGCAAGCGGCAGGGCCACGGGGGCACAGATTGGCCTATTCCCGCGCCAGCGCTGTCGCCGGATCGAGCCGCGACGCGCTGCGTGCGGGCATGTAGCCGAAGCCGATCCCGATCGCCATCGAGATGACCGCGGAGCCGACCATGGCCAGCGGTGAATAGATCAGCTGAAAGCCGACATCGAGTGCATTGAAGATGGAGCCGAAGCCGACTGCGAGCCCGAGGCCCAGGGCGCCGCCCAGCAGGCAGACCAGCACCGCCTCGATCAGAAACTGCATCAGGATGTCGCTGCGGCGGGCACCGACCGCCATGCGTACGCCGATCTCGCCGACGCGCTCCGACACCGACACCAGCATGATGTTCATGACGCCGATGCCGCCGACCAGGAGCGAAATCACGGCGATGGCCGCGACCAGCAGGGTCAGCACCTGCGTGGTGCTCTCGACCGTCTTGCGGATGTCGTCGGTGTTGAGGACAAAGAAATCCTTGGCGTTGTGGCGCGCGGTGAGTAGCGCCGTCGCCGCGCGCTCGGCGGCAGCCATCGGCGTCGCCTCGTCGACGCGCACGCTGATGCTGCGCAGCACCTGGTTGCCGATGAAGCGGGCCTGCACGGTGGTGTAGGGCAGATAGACGATCGGCGTCGAGCTGGAGCCGAAGCCGGCCTGCTGCTGCTTGGTGACGCCGACGACGCGGCAGGGCACCTTGCCGATCAGGACCACACTGCCGAGCGGGCTCACATCCGGATCCGGAAACAGCGCCTTGCGCGCATTGTCGTCGATCACCGCGTCCTGGGCGTAGGACCGCACCGTGTCGGCGTCGAGATAGCTGCCTTCCGCGAGCTCGGTATTCTTGACGCGGAAATATTGCTCGCCGACGCCCGAGACCTGCGCGCTGACCTCGATGGCGCCGAAACGCAGGGTGCTGGTGGTCGACACCGTCGGCGAGATCGCGTCGACATAGGGCTGTTCTGCCATGACCTTGGCGTCGGCGAGCACCAGGGTTCTGATCTTGTTGGCGCGCGTGTCGCCGAAATCCTTGCCCGGAAAGAACTCCAGCGTGTTGGTGCCGAGCCGGTTGATGTCCTTCAGCACGCGCGCCTGCGAGCCTTTGCCGAGCGCCAGCACCAGCACGACGGAGGCGACGCCGATGATGATCCCGAGCATCGTGAGGAAGGCGCGCATCCGGTGCGCGTTCATGGCGAGCAGCGCCATCCGCGCCGCTTCCCGGAAGCGATCGAGATAGCTGCGCCACCATGACGATGCGGAGGCCGCCGGGACTTCGGCTGCGGTGGTCTGAGCCTGTGTCGGGCCACGCGAATTGAGCCGGTCGGAGATGACGCGGCCATCCTGGATCTCGATGATGCGCCGCGCCCGCTGCGCGACGCCGGCGTCGTGCGTGACGATGATGACCGTGCGCCCGGAGGCGCTGATCTCGTCGAGGATGCGCAGCACCTCCTCGCCGCTGGCGCGATCGAGCGCGCCGGTCGGCTCGTCGGCAAGGATGACGTCGGGATCGTTGACCAGCGCGCGGGCGATCGAGACACGCTGCTGTTGGCCGCCCGAGAGCTGGCCTGGCCGGTGATCGATGCGGCTCCCCATGCCGAGCCGCCGCAGCAGCGCCTCGGCCTTGTGGCGTCGCGCAGCCTGCGTGAGCCCTGAATAGACGGCGGGAACCTCGGCGTTCTGCGCGGCGGTCAGCTCGCCGAGCAGATGGTAGCGCTGAAAGATGAAACCGAAATGCTCGCGGCGCAACGCCGCGAGCTCGTCCGGATCGAGCGAGCTCATCTCGCGGCCGGCGATCCGGTAGCTGCCCGAGGTCGGCCGATCAAGGCAGCCGAGGATGTTCATCAAGGTCGACTTGCCGGAGCCCGACTGGCCGATGATCGCCACCATCTCGCCGCGTGCGATCTGGATGTCGACGCCGCGCAAGGCATGCACCGTGCTGTCGCCGGAGGCATAGCGGCGTCCGACATTCTGCAGGTCGATCAGCAGCTCTGCCATCATGGCCCCCCGGAGGACGCCGGCGGTGGCATCACGGTCTGCTTCGGAGCTTCCTCAGGCGTGGAGATGACGACGCGCTCGCCCTCGCTCAGGCCGGACTTCACCTCGGCCCGGATCTTGTTGTTGAGGCCGATGCGCACGTTGCGCTTCTCCAACGCGCTGGCGCCATTGAGCAGACGGACCGTATAGCTGCCGTCCGGATTGACATTGCCCAGCGCCGAGGACGGGATCGTCGGCACCTTGCGCGCCTCACCGAGCAGGATGTGGACCTCGGCGGTCATGTAGGTCATCAACTGCCCATCCGGATTGGCAACGTTGAAGACGCCGTTGTAATAGATCGCCGAGGACGTGGTGGAGGAGGACGAGCTGCTGCTCGATGTCGTCGTCGATGTCGATGAGAAGCTCGAATCGGTCTTGATCGATTCCGGGGCCGGCTCGATCGAGCCCAGCGTCGCGTGGAAGCGGCGGTCGGGATCGCCGAGGATCGTGAAGTAGACGTTCTGTCCCGGCTTGACCTTGACGACATCGGCCTCGGAGATTTCCACGCGCACGGTCATGGTCTCGACTTGGCCGAGCACGACGATCGTCGGCGCCGACTGCACCGCATTCACGGTCTGGCCCTGCTGGGTCACGATGGACAGCACGGTGCCGTCGATCGGTGCGGTGATCCTGGTATAAGCGAGGTTCACGCGCGCGGTCTCGATGGCGACCTCGGCCTCGGCGATCTGCGCATCGAGCTGCGCGATCTGGGCCTGCGTCTGCTTCACGGTCGCTTCGGCGCTGTCGTAATCCGCCCGCGAGGACGCCTTCTGCGCCAGCGTGACCTGCTGCCGCGCCATATTGGCCTCGGCAAGCGCCAGCGTGGCGATCTTCTCGTCGCGCTGCGCACGCACGTTGCGCAGCGCCGCCTCATTGGTCCGCAGCGTGTTCTGTTGCGTCAGCGAGTCGATTTCGCCGATCAGGTCACCCGCTTTGATCTTCTGGCCGAGCTCGACATTGAGCGTCACCAGCCGTCCCGAGGCCTGAGCGCCGACCGCGACCAGCTTGACCGGCTTCAAGGTGCCGGTCGCGAGCACGGTCTGCTCGACATCGCCGATCGTGACCGGTGCCGTGACCAGATTGGCGTTGGGATTTCTGCTGTAGCGGGCAACGAGCAGAGCGACCACTGCCAGCGCAACGGCCGCACCGAGGATCAGTCGTGACCAGCGGCGCTGCGGCTTCGGCTTGACCGGCGGCGAGAGGCTGCCGTCGATTGCGGCCGGTCGGGGCATGGGAGGCAGGGGCGCGTTCATGGCGAGGGTTTGATCTCTTCGGAAAAACGCTTCGGTGACCTGGCCACGACAGTCTGCGCCAGATGCGGACCGGTGTTGTCATCGACAACAATGGGAACGGAGCTGTCGATCGCGCCGGTCCAGCCGCCGCCGAGCGCCTTGGCCAGCGCCACGTAGTCCTTTGCCAGCGTGGCCCGGCTTGCCAGCAGGCTGTCTTCGGCGGTGAATTGCGAGCGCTCGGCATCGAGCACGTCGAGGAAGGTGCTGGAGCCGGTCTCGTACAGCGAGCGCGACAGTCTGGCGGCCTCGCTGTAACGGCGCGCCGATTCCGTCAGGCTGCGGATACGGATGCGCTCCTGGGCGAGGTTGACGATGGCGTTCTCGACATCCTCCAGCGCGCTCAGCACGGCGCTCTGCCAGGCGACATGATATTGATCACGCTGCGCCTCCGCGACCTCGACCGCAGCCTGCAGCTTGCCGCCATTGAAGATCGGGACGGAGAGGCTCGGCCCGATCGACCAGCCGATCGTCGAACTCTTGCCGAGGTCGCCGAGCTTCAGCGCTGACGTCGAGACGGTGCCGCTGAGGCTGACATCCGGATAGAGCGCCGCGGTTGCCTGGCCGATCTTCGCCGTATATTGCGCAAGCTGACGCTCGGCCTTGCGCACGTCGGGCCGCATCACCAGCACGTCGGCAGGGATGCCCTTGGGCAGCGGCAGACGTGGCGAGGGGATGACCGTGGCGCGCGACAGCCGCAGGCTGAGCGCGGTTGGATCGCGGCCGAGCAGCACGCCGAGCCGGTGCACGGCCTGCTGATAGGAGCTCTCATAGGTCGGTATCGTCGCCTCGGTGCTGGCAGCGAGCGCGTTCGCTTTGGCCGTGTCGACGGCGGACGCCGAACCGGCGTTCTGCTTGCGCTCGGTCAGCGCGGCGGTCTCGCGCTGCGAGGCCGCGGTGCGCTTGGCCAGCGCCACCCGCGCCTGGTAGGCGCGGGCATCGATGTAGTTGGAGGCGACGTCGCCGATCAGGGTGAGCAGCGTCGCGCGCAGATCGTCATCCGCCGCGTCGACGCCATAGGATGCGGCTTCAGCCGCGCGGCGATTGGCGCCGAACAGATCGAGCTCCCAGCTCGAATCGAAGCCGGCCTGATATTGGCTGTAGGTGGTCGGGCCGATCGCGACACCGCCCGTCGAGGAACTGGCGCTGCGCGTCTCGGTCGCGGAGCCGGTGCCGCTGATGCTCGGAAACAGGGCGCCGATCGCCTGGCGCTGGGTGGCGCGAGCCTCGCGGATGCGCGCCTTGGCCGAGGCCACGTCGAGATTGCCGCCGACAGCCTCGGTGATCAGCTGGTCGAGCTGCGGATCAGCGAGGTTGTGCCACCATTGCGCGAGCTTCAGCGCTGGCGCCGGGCGGCCGCGGTCGCTGCTCCAGCTGTTCGGCACGCCGAAATCCGGCGTGACGTAGTCCGGGCCGACGGCGCAGCCGGCGAGCAGCGGGGCTGCGAGGCTTAATGCGAGCAGGAGGCGTGTCACGGCGGCTGGCGATCGCGTTCGGAAGCGGGCCGCGCCGGTCGGTCGGCCACGCCGCAGGACTTCCCTGTTGGTTACTTGTTTGATGCCCAAAGCCTTAGGCGGGAAGCCGATTGCGCAGGATTAAGTCGCGTGAAGAAATGTTTCCGCCTTAACAATACAGCTTACTTTCGCCACGATCGGGGGCCGCTTCAGGCTGTTCTTTTGGGCTCAAATCGACCATGTTCCGCACATGATGTCGTCACACAATACCGCCGTGGCCGCCGACGCAAACATACCGGCAGCGGCGCGCATTCTCTGCGTCGAGGACGACCGCGAGATCGCGGCGCTGCTCACCGAGCTGTTGCAGGAGCATGGCTTCGCGCCGCGCTTCGTCGCCTCGGCGGCTGCGATGAACGATGTCCTGCAGCGCGAGCAGGTCGATCTGATCATGCTCGATCTGATGCTGCCCGATGAGGACGGCATGAGCATCTGCCGTCGGCTGCGCCAGGTCTCGACCGTGCCGATCATCATGGTGACCGCCAAGGGCGAGGACATCGACCGCATTCTCGGGCTTGAGCTCGGCGCCGACGACTATGTCGTCAAGCCGTTCAATCCGCGCGAGCTGGTGGCGCGCATCCGCGCGCTACTGCGCCGCTCGCAATTGCATCCCGCCGTGATCGCGGCGCGGCAGGCGCCGATGACCTTCGACGGCTGGCGCATCGAGCCGGCGACGCGCACATTGTTCGATCCCGACCGCGTCAAGATCACCTTGACCAGCGCCGAGTTCGACATCCTGCTGGCGTTCTGCCGCAATGCCGGTCGCGTGCTGTCGCGCGAGCAGTTGATCGAGCTCGCGCATGGCGGCCAGGCCGGACCGGTCGAGCGCAGCATCGACGTTCACATCAGCCGCATCCGGCAGAAGATCGAGCCCGGCGCCAAGAGCTGGAGCCTGATCAAGACCGTGCGCCTCGGCGGCTACGTCTTCACGCCAAGGGTCGAGACCATCGATGAAGCCTGACAACAAGACGTGCCCACGGGTCGGCCTCACCACGCAGATCGTGACGCTGGCATCGCTGTCGGTGCTGTTCGGCGTGGTGCTGATGATCGCGGCGGCGCTGCTGTTCCTCGATCCCCCCGACGAGCAGGAATCGCCCGCCTATGGCGTCGCGCGGGTGGCCGAGGCGGTGCACTTCGTCCGTGCCGCCAACGATGCCGGGGCGGTGGACAGCAGTCTGTCGAGCCTGCGCAATTCCGGCATCCAGGTCGAGCTGGTGCCGCTGACATCGCTGACCCTGCTGGCCAGGCCGATGCGGAACGTGCCCTGGACGTCGCAACTGGCCCGCCGCCAGCTCAGCGTGCTGCGCGACATCACCTTGCTCCATGGCGTCAGCTACGGCGCCGCGCCGCCGCCGACGCAGATCATCGTCCAGATCGATGGCGAGCGCGCGCTGGTGTTCGACGACGTGCCGCGGCTGGAGTTCTGGTCGATGGTGCTGAAGCCGACCTTCGTGTTCCTGTTCCTCATTCTGATCCTCGGGGTGCTGCTGTCGATCTATGCGGCGCGAGCGATCATCCGGCCGTTGTCGGAGATGGCGCGCGCGGCTGCCGCCTTCGGCCGGTCGCCGGCCGCGCAGGCGCCGCTCAGCGGCCGCGGCCCCAGGGAGATCGCCCAGGTTGCCGAAGCGCTGAACGACATGCAGGCCCGCATCCGCGCATTGCTTGACGACCGCACCCGCATGCTGGCCGCCATCAGCCACGATCTGCGCACGCCGCTGACGCGGCTCCGCCTGCGCTCGGACCGGATCGGGCACGGTGACATGCGCGCGGCGATGTTGCGCGACATCGACCAGGTCAGCCGCATGCTCGACGAGACGCTGGATTATCTGCGCGACGATACCAAGGCCGAGCAGCCGGCGCGGATCGAGCTGTCAAGCCTGTTGGAGACGATCTGCTGCGACTTCGCCGATGTCGGCCACGCCGTCACCTATCAGGGGCCGCAGCGGCTGGTCTGCGAAGGCCGGCCGCGGGCCCTGTCGCGCGCCGTCACCAATGTGGTCGAGAACGCGGTCAAGCATGGCAGCGAGGTGGTGGTGAGCCTGTCGGTCGCGACTGACGGCATGATTGCGATCGAGGTCGCCGACGACGGCCCCGGCATTCCCCAGGCGCTGCAGGCGCGCGCGCTGGAGCCGTTCGTCAAGCTCGACCAGGCGCGCTCGGCCGGCGGGTTCGGTCTCGGCCTGTCGATCGCGCAGGAGATCATGAAGAAGCACGATGGCGGCCTCGCGCTGATGCCCAACGCGCCGCGTGGCCTGCGCGTGCGGCTGTCGCTGCCGCTGCCCGCGGCGCTTTCCGTTGCTCCGGCGATCCCGGCCAAGGTGGCGTGAGCCGCGGCCAATGAAGAAAGGCCCCGCCGGGGGCTGATCCGGCGGGGCCTTGGTATCGCTGACAACGAGGGACGCTGACAACGCGGGACAATGTCAGCCGACACGTCATCAGCTGATCCGTTTCTCAGCTGATCCGCTTCCAGGTCTGCCCGCCGCAGAACAAGCCGCCGAAGGCGCAGCCCTGGACCCGCAGCGTGTTCGGTCCCTTCAGCGCGATCGTGGAGTCGTAGTTGCCGCCGCCGTCCGGATCGTGGATGCGGCCAACCCATTTGCTGTCCTTCGGCTTCATGTTGATCAGGATCTTCTCGCGGGTCTTCTCGGCAAAGCCGCAGATGTTCGTGCCGCAGGGCTCGATCACGACATTGCCCTTGCCGCCTTCGGTGGCCCACAGGCCGAGCGGTGAGTTCGGGTCCGCCGCCGCGGCGGGTGCCGGCTGGCCGGCCGCGGGCGCTACGGCGACGGTGGTTGCGGCCGGCGCCGGCGAGGCCACCGGTGCGGCCGGGGCCGGCGGCGCGGCGTTCGAAGTGACCGGCGCCGCCGGCATCTGCACCGCCGCCGGCGGGGCGAGCGGAGCAGGCGCGGCTGCAACGGGCGCCGCGGTGACGGGCGCAGGCGCGTTGACAACGGGCGGGTTGACCACGGGCGCGGGCGTCGAGGGCGCGGCGGTCGCAGGAGCCGCCGCAGCCGGTGCTGCCGCAGCGGTGCTGCTCGCGGGGGCGTCGTCGTCATCGAACTTGGATTTCAGGCCGCTGAGATCGATGCCGGAGACCTGCAGGCAGGATAGCGACTGGCAGTTGCGGGGCAGGGTGACCCGGATCTTGCGGCCGTCGAGATCGAACGCGATCGAGCTGCCGGCCTGTGCGGCGCTGCCCGCGATCAAGATGGCTGCAGCAGCCAGAAACATGGTCTTCATCGGTTGAGCTCCCTCGGGCCGCGTCGTGAACCTGAGGCAACGCTAGGTGCGCGAGCGCCGCGTATCTGTGATCCAGCTCACGGTTGGCATGGCCCGTCAATGCCCCGCGCATCGCGACGGCAGCCGATCAAGTTCGCGTGTGGCAAGTCCGCGTGTGGCGATGATGGCGCTTCAGAACAGGCCGATCACGATCGCGCCCACGAATGCAAACGCGACATAGGCGA
Organism: Bradyrhizobium denitrificans; assembly: GCF_013179005.1. NCBI lineage: Bacteria > Pseudomonadati > Pseudomonadota > Alphaproteobacteria > Hyphomicrobiales > Nitrobacteraceae > Bradyrhizobium > Bradyrhizobium denitrificans. Next base: position 101,665 of record NZ_JABFDP010000032.1, read on the forward strand.
TCACCATGCTCAGCCGACCGGCAAGGGTCATGACACGGCTCCCGTTTTTCACGTTCAGCGCTGCTGCAGCGCGCGGTGATGATAGCCGTTCGGCCTCGGCAAAAAAGACAGCGCGGCTGCCGCTTCGCCGCCGATCGCATGTCGCCCGCAGCGGCATGGTTTCCGCGGCGTCAACAGACGACATTGACAGGTCCTTAAGCAAATTGCCGCAAACCTCTGCACATGACGCGCGGAGTTCGTTTGTATCTCGTCGGCTCCATCGTCCTTGTTTCGCTTGCGGGTTGTGGCCGTGGATTTTTCCAGGAGCGCGAACCGTGGCGGGCCGAGGCCGAGATCGCCTGCCTGAAATCCGGCGCCGTGAAAGAGAGCGCCGATATCGTCCGCATCGAGCCGATCTCCGGCCCGGGCATGTGCGGCGCCGATTACCCATTGAAGGTGGCGGCGATCGGCGAGACCAATGCGAGCTATGGTTTTGCCGATGAGAGCCTGCGTCCGCCGGCCGCGATCGGCGGCCAGCCGCGCTGGCCGATCAACCCGCAACAGCCAGCCTATCCACCGCCGGCCACCTATCGGCCGCAGGTGATGCCACAGCCTGTCTATCCGCCATCGAATGCGGCCGCGTCGCCGCCGTCCTATGGCGCGCCCGCTGGTGCGCCGCTGCGGCTCGAGCCGCCCGGGGCGGCGCCGGGCGAGGACGACAGCAATCTTCCTCCCGACGGCGGCGCAGCGCCGCTTTATCGCAACCAGCCTGCGGCTTCACGCGGTCCCTATCAGCAGCAGCCGGACGCGCCGCCGCGGCTCGGCCCGTCGCGCGGTGATGTGGTGGGCGCGGTTGGTCCGGTCGCGGTGAAGCCGACGGCGACGCTGGCTTGTCCGATCGTGTCCGCGCTCGACCGCTGGCTCGCCGAATCGGTCCAGCCCGCGGCGATGCGCTGGTTCGGCATGCGGGTGGTCGAGATCAAGCAGATCTCGGCCTATTCCTGCCGCGGCATGAACGGCAATCCGAGCGCGCATATTTCCGAGCACGCCTTCGGCAATGCGCTCGACATCGCCGCCTTCACCCTGGCGGACGGCCGCCGCATCAGCGTCAAGGATGGCTGGATCGGGCTGCCGGAAGAGCAGGGCTTTCTGCGCGACGTGCAGGGCGGCGCCTGCCAGCAGTTCACCACGGTGCTGGCGCCAGGTTCCAACGTCTATCATTACGACCATATTCATGTGGACCTGATGCGCCGGGCCAGCCGCCGCCTGATCTGCCAGCCGGCGGCGCAATCCGGCGAGGCGGTCGCTTCGCGCGCCCAGCAGCGCCGCTACGGCTATGGCCAGCGCGATCCCGATGTGACCAGCGCGATCCCCCGCAAGGCACCGCGCAGCATCGGCCAGCTGATCAACGAGGAAGACGAACTCCGCGATTATTGAGGGGCGAGTGGCGAATAGGAAGTCGCGAGCAGGGCGCAACTCGCTGAGCAATTTTGCCACTCCCGATTCGCTCTTCGCCCCTCCCCATCCGCCGCTGTGCGTGTCTGTGGATTTCTCCAAGCGCCGGGCGCCCCTTCCGCCGGTTTGTGCCGGACCGGCACGCAAACGCGATCAGCGCGGATGGCGCGTTAAGACATCGTTGACCATCCCGGCCGTCCGCCAATGGCCGACACTAGACCTGCCACAGTCCCAAGGAACAAGGCGCGCGGGGTTTGGTTGCTGGCGGGTTGGGAGAGGCGAAGATGGCATCGTATCGCATCAGGGCGATTGGCTCAGGCTTCGAGGTCGGCACCGACGCGGAGGCCGTGCTGGTCTGCCGCTCACTGAAAGTTGCGCGCCGCGCCGTCGCTGATGCAAAGCGGCTGGAGCAGATGCCGCCGAAGCCGATTCCCTGGCGGACGCCGCCACATCAGGAGATGGGGGCCGCTGGAGCCGAGGACATCGCCTGCGAGGATGCCGCTGATCTCGACATCGTCGTGGTGGCGGACGGTCCGCCTCTGTGCTGCTGACTAGGTTCTGTACTCATAAATGGATTCCGTTAGCTGACGAA